>JJNX02000003.1 GCA_000681355.2 Peptococcaceae bacterium SCADC1_2_3 | reverse complement strand
TTATCCACCGGAGAGATACGTCGTTTTATCACGGGGGAAATTTCTTTAACCACAGGCTACGGGCAGGCAGGATGCCTACCCTACGGGCCTGTACCACGGGAGGTGACTTAAAATATATGCTTTTAGGGTTTGATGTGGGCAACACTAATATTGTCTTAGGGGTATATCAGAATAAAGAACTGCTGAAACACT
This sequence comes from Peptococcaceae bacterium SCADC1_2_3, assembly GCA_000681355.2. Classification (GTDB taxonomy): domain Bacteria; phylum Bacillota; class Desulfotomaculia; order Desulfotomaculales; family Nap2-2B; genus SCADC1-2-3. The sequence goes on along the minus strand of JJNX02000003.1, from coordinate 90,086 downwards.
GGCGTCTGTCTACTTTCCCTTATCGTACGGCTGATGAGTACGGAATGTTGCTAATGGATCTTTTTGATCACGCCGGTATCTCTTTTCAAGATATTAAAGCCTTAATTATTTCCTCGGTCGTTCCTCCTCTTATGCTGGCTTTAGAACAAATGGCAAAGAATTACTTTAATTTAAGTCCTTTGATTGTTGGGCCCGGCATAAAAACGGGCATGCCTATAAAATATGAAAATCCGCGTGAAATTGGGGCTGACCGTATTGTCAATGCTATAGCCGGATACGCTTTATACGGTGGCCCGCTTATTATCGTAGATTTTGGTACCGCCACAACTTTTTGCGTTATTTCCGCGCACGGGGAATATTTAGGAGGGGCTATTGCTCCGGGGATTAATATTTCAACCGAAGCCCTATTTACCCGCGCGGCCAAACTTCCCCGCGTTGAACTGGTAAAACCTCCTTCTGTAATCGGCAAAAATACGGTTAACAGTATGCAGTCAGGTATTTTTTACGGTTTTGTGGGTCAGGTTGATGAAATTGTTCACCGGATCAGAGAAGAATTAGGGGAAAATCCCTTTGTCCTGGCTACAGGAGGGTTAGCCGAGCTAATTGCCAAAGAATCAAGCATGATTAATGAGGTTGATTCTTTGCTTACCTTAAAAGGATTACAAATTATTTACGAGCGTAACAGCAGCGACAAATCTTAATAGTTTTTAGTGGATAGTTTTGAGTTTTTAGTCTCAACGGTACTTCCTTTTCTGTAAACTAAAAACTGTCAACTACCTACTACATTAAGTGAGGTTAAGATGAGAATTGCCCTTGTCCAAATCAACCCTATAATTGCCAACATTAAATATAATACGGCTAGGATTTTACGGGCCATAGATTTTGCCGGCCGGTTAAAGGCAGATTTGGTTATCTTCCCTGAATTGGCGATAATAGGTTACCCGCCGCGCGATCTTTTGTGGCGCCAGGATCTTTTGGAGCAGGTAGAAACAGCTTTAAAAAAAGATATTGCTCCTAAAAGCATAAAACTGGGAGTGCTAATTGGTGCTCCAATAGTTGATTCCGGGAATCTTTACAATGCGGCTTTACTTTTTTCCGAAGGTAAGCTATTAGGCCGCCAGGATAAAACATTGCTGCCGGATTATGATGTCTTTGAAGAAAACCGGTATTTTAAACCGGCCCTAAAACGAGAACCACTTTTATTTAAAGGATTAAAGCTCGGCCTGACCGTTTGCGAAGATATTTGGAACGATAAGGATTACTGGAATAGGCGCAATTACCCGGTTGATCCCGTGGAAGAATTAATTGCCCAAGGGGCAGATTTTATCATTAATATTTCTGCCTCCCCTTACCATTACGGTAAGATTGACCTGCGCTCTGACATGCTGCAAAAAATGGCCGGTAAGTATCACAAAAATTTTATCTACGTTAACCAGGTGGGCGGTAATGATGAACTTATTTTTGACGGGTCCAGTTTGGCCGTTGATTCTAAAGGGGAAATAATAGGCCGGGCAGGAAGCTTTGGTGAAGATATGCTCTTCTTCGGCTACCAGGATAACATCCTATATCTGGAAAATTGGGTAAGGGCAAAAGAGGAGCTTTTTCCGGAAAAAATTTACCGCGCCCCTTCACCGGAGGATATAGGTTGTCTTTATCACGCTCTGATACTGGGAGTTAAAGATTACTTGCGTAAAACCGGCTTTAAACGGGTGCTGGTGGGATTAAGTGGGGGCATTGATTCTTCTGTTGTTGCCGTTTTGGCTGTTGCTGCCTGCGGCAAAGAAAATGTTTTAGGGGTGGCCATGCCCTCAAAATATTCTTCACCGGGCAGCCTGGCTGATGCACGCCAGTTGGCTTTAAACCTGGGTATAGCGTACCGGGAAATACCTATTCAGAGTATCTTTGATGAATGTCTGGCCACTTTAAATAAAGAAGGCACTCCTCTGATTGATTTGGCCGAAGAAAACATTCAGGCCCGCATTCGCGGTAATATTTTAATGTTCATTTCTAACCGGGAGGGTTACCTTACTTTAAGCACGGGAAACAAATCAGAACTGGCGGTGGGGTACTGCACCCTTTACGGAGACATGTGCGGTGGGCTGGCCGTTATTTCTGATGTGCCTAAAACAATGGTTTACGTTTTGACCAGGTACATTAACCGGGAACGGGAAATCATCCCCGCTCAAGTGTTGGTTAAGCCTCCCTCTGCCGAACTAAGGCCGGACCAAACCGATCAAGATTCCTTACCCCCTTATGAAATCCTGGATGCTATCTTGCACCTGTATATTGAAGAAAATAAACCGGCGGCTGAAATTATAGCGGCCGGCTACGACGCGGCGCTGGTACGGGAAATTATCCAAAAAATTGACCGGGCAGAATACAAACGACGTCAGGCTGCCCTGGGCCTTAAAGTAACCACCAAAGCCTTTGGCATAGGGCGGCGAATACCTATTGCGTGGCAGCAGCAGTAGGGGCGTTAAATTTAACGCCCCTACCAGGGAGGAATTTATTTGGCGGAGCATTTGCAGGTTATTCTAGCGACCGCTATATTTTTACTTACTTACGCCGTAATTATATCCGAGAAAGTTCACCGGGCCGTAGCCGCCATGACCGGGGCTGCTTTACTGGCCCTAACCCAAATTTTAAGTGTACAGCAAGCCGTTCAGGCTATTGATTTTAACACCATCGGTTTATTAATTGGGATGATGATTATTGTCGGTGTTACCAGACAAACGGGTTTTTTTGAATATATGGCTATAAAAGCGGCCAGGTTAGGGAAAGGTGAGCCTTTTAGAATTATTGGTTCTTTAGCGCTGGTCACGGCAGTAACCTCTGCTTTTCTAGATAATGTTACTACGGTACTGCTTATTGTTCCCGTAACCTTTGCCATTGCAAAACAGCTTGAAATCAGCCCCATTCCCTTTTTAGTGGCGGAAATAATTTCTTCTAATATTGGCGGCACCGCCACGCTTATCGGAGATCCGCCTAACATCATGATCGGCAGCAAAACCGGCCTGGGCTTTATGGATTTTTTTCTTAACCTGTCCCCTGTTATTATAGTTATTTTTATTATTACCATTTTAGCTATACGGGTTATTTACCGCCGGCAACTTTTTACCAGCCCAAGATTGCAGGAAAACATTTTGCAGTTAAACGAAAAAGATGAGATTAAAGATTACCTTTTACTAAGAAAATGTTTAATTGTAATTGCCTTAACGGTGGCCGGATTTGTCTTGCACCAGTACCTGCACCTGGAATCTTCAGTAATTGCCTTAAGCGGAGCCAGTTTGCTGCTCCTAATTACCAGAGATGACCCTGCCAAGGCCTTTCAGGCGGTAGAATGGCCGGTTATTTTCTTTTTTGTGGGCTTATTTGTTGTAGTTGGGGCCCTGGATAAGGTCGGGGTAATTGAAAGGGTAGCCAAACTTTCCTTAGACGTAACTAATGGGGCGCTGGTTCCGACCGCCACCCTAATCTTATGGCTTTCGGCTGTTGCCTCTGCCTTTGTAGACAATATTCCTTTTGTAGCCACGATGATTCCGCTTATCCAGGACATGGGGAGGCTGGGTCATATAAGCGATCTGAACCTGCTTTGGTGGAGTTTATCCCTGGGAGCTTGTTTAGGGGGCAATGGAACGATTATAGGGGCGTCGGCCAACGTGGTTGTTATTGGAATGGCCGAAAAAAGAGGGGTTCTTATTTCCTTTATTAGCTACCTAAAGATTGCCTTTCCTTTAATGGTTATGTCTATTATTGTTTCTCACCTTTACTTACTGTTTTGGTACCATTACCGCGGTCCGGTATCTTTTGTGGGTACCTTGCTGGTAGCTGTTATTTTGGGATTAGCTTCAAGGCTGCTTAATGGCCAGTTAATCAAGCGGGAGCAGTTAAAAATAGAAATTAAACCGGATATTTAGCTCGAATAGGTAAGGGCGTCAAATTTAACGCTCCTACCTGGGAAAAAGGATGAAACAAAATGTATAACGTTATTTTAGGACTTTTATTTTTGTTGATTTTAGGGGTAATTGTTCTTCAAATTTTTCTCCAGTCAAAATTACAGGAATTAAACCCTTTAATACGTTCTGTTAACGACAGTATCGTTAACTTAAATAACACCTTTCAACAGTTAAATTTTGGTTTGACTTCTATAAGCAAAACTCAGGAAAAAATCGAACATTCTCTTCGAGAAGAGATAGGGAAAAACAGAGAAGAAATTACTGGTTCTTTAAATCTTTTTGGCGGATCTGTATCAGCCCGTATAACCGAAATGGCAAGCCTTCAGCAAAACCAGTTGGATGGAGTGTTAAAACAAATCAATGCCTTGACCCAATCAAACGAACAAAAATTAGAAGCAGTAAGATCTACCGTTGAAGGAAACCTTCGCTACCTTCAGGAAAACAACGCTAAGAAACTGGAGGAAATGCGGGCTACGGTGGACGAAAAATTGCACCATACGCTGGAGCAAAGATTGGGTGAATCGTTTAAGCTGGTCAGCGAACGTTTAGAACAGGTATATAAGGGCTTGGGTGAAATGCAGACGTTGGCCGTCGGCGTGGGTGACCTCAAAAAAGTGTTAACTAACGTTAAGGCCCGGGGTATCTTTGGCGAAATTCAATTAGGAAACATTCTGGAAGAAATACTCATTCCTGAACAGTATCTTAAAAACGTACCCACTAAAAAGAACAGCAGTGAAATAGTAGAGTACGCCGTAAAACTTCCAGGTCCGGATGATTCTGGACCGGTGCTTTTGCCTATTGACGCTAAGTTTCCCCAGGAAGACTATTTACGTTTGTTAGACGCTTGTGAAAAAGGCAATGTGGAATTAATTGAGCAGGCAGGTAAAGGTTTGGAAAGCAGGATTAAGTCCCAGGCTAAAGATATATGCGCTAAGTACATCTCAGTTCCCGAAACTACAGATTTCGGCATAATGTTCCTTCCTACCGAAAGCCTCTATGCGGAAGTTTTGCGCCGGACAGGTTTAGTTGAGCACCTTCAGAGAGAATACAAGGTCAATGTAACCGGTCCCTCCACCCTGGCCGCATTTCTCAACAGTTTGGCCGTAGGTTTTAAAACCCTGGCGATTCAAAAGCATTCAAGCGAAGTATGGACCCTTCTAGGCAGCGTTAAAACTGAATTTAACAAATACAGCAGCGTCCTGGACAAAATAGATAAACAGCTTAAGACAGTTACTAATACAGTAACGGAAGCCCAAAAAAGAACCCGCGTTATACAAAGAAACCTGAAAAACGTAGAAGAAACACCCGAACAAAAGCTTCTTATGCCTGCCGGCTTGGTAGAAATAGAACATGAAGAAAATGATGTCAATCACCCCGAATGATACGCCAATAAACCAACTTCCGCTACGCAACAGACAAATCCATACATGAAGGAAAATAAGGAAACATTTCCTTGACAATGCAAATGCTTTAATCAATAATTGAGCTATACAACCTTCATTTTTCCATTGTAAAGACAAGAAGATTGGTAAGCGCGGTTAATATATTAGAGGGATTTAAAGAGATCGAAATAGTCTCCCCGCAAGAACTATGAGGAGGTTGTTTATGGAGAAGATAGAATATTTTGATTATCAGAAGGTAGCTAAGGAGATGAATGTGCCTGATAATACATTGAAGGAGATCGAAGAAGAAGTAAAGAAGGAGTTTCCCAAGGATAAGATGATGTATGAACTTCATGTATTAAGGGCAGTGAGGAGTAAATACTGGCAAAAGGGTATTAAGCAGGATTAAGAATTAAAGACCCGCAACGTTCAATAACAGCAGGTTTACAACGCTATCGCTAAATTTTTGGCTGGTTTTAAGGGGTTTAAGATGTAGGTTTCCTCTTTGAAGATTTGGCTACAATGTGAAAAAGATCGTCAAAATTAACCAGCCAAAAACTTCGTAAACCTGCAATCGATGGGCGGGAAATTCGCTCGCTTCGCTCGCTCATAAGCTTCCCACCCATCGGGGCGCGGGGCTTCGCCCCTTGATGGTCTCTGTTCGCTCGCTTCGCTTTTACCAAAACGCCGACCAAGGAACTGGAACGTAACTTTTCTGTTTGGGCTGATGACAGAACACTTCCTGCGTTCTGACTTTACACATAAAAACCCCAGTAAGGACTACGAATTGTATAAAAACATGCTTGGAAACCTTACATTACTGGAAAAGCCCATCAATATTGTGGCCGGGAATGACTTCTTCACTAATAAGTGTACCGAATATAAAAAGTGTAAGTATTACTTGACCAGCAGTATTGCAGAAATCACGACAGTTGGTAAGAATTCGTCTATAAACCGAATGAATATAAAATTAGAGTCTTTTAACGATTGGACTTCGGTTTCCATTGAAAAAAGGCAAGAAATGTTAATTGGTCTAGCTAAAGATATTTGGAAGGTTGAAAAATATGAGGTTTAACGACAAGGAAGCCGCCTCCGCTGTTCTGGCTCCGGCGGCAAGAGGGGCGCGGGAATTTAAGAAATGAAAACGAAAAGGAGCGCTACTTCAACTAACACAGCATAAAAGGTTTGTGCCTTACGGCATTCACCCAAATTTTTGCTTCGCAAAAAAACTTTTTTTATGCTGGAGTCGTGAAAACAAATGAGTAGCAAGGAATATTTTGACCGAGTAGCTCAGCAATGGGACAGAATGTGGGAAAGCTTATTTTTAGAAACGGTTAGGGATAAGACATTTTCCACAGCCGATATGCAAAAAGGAAAGATAGCTGCTGATATTGGAGCGGGTACCGGTTTTATCACCGAAGGGCTAATTCGCAAAGGCTTAAAGGTGATTGCTGTTGACCAATCCGAAATGATGTTAGCAGAGATGAAGAAGAAATTTTAAGAAGTTGGCGCAATTGACTATCGTATAGGCGAAGCAGAGAAACTTCCGATTGAAGATGGAAGCGTTGATTATGTATTCGCTAATATGCTTTTACACCATGTGGAGAACCCCAAAGTTGCAATTAAGGAGATGGTAAGGATCTTAAAGCCGGGTGGCATGATCGTGATCACCGACTTGGATGAACATAAATTCGAATTCTTGAAAACAGAGCAGCACGATCGTTGGATGGGATTCAAGAGAGAGGATGTGCAGCTCTAGTTTATCGAAGCGGGGTTCAAAAAAAGTAACTATTGATTGTGCAGGTGAAAATTGTTGTGCTCAATACAGTTGCGGAGAGGAATATGCTAGCATAAGTATATTTGTGGCATCAGGGGAGAAATGAATTGGCACACGGCGTATAAGTGCCGATTTAGGCGCCATTGTGTAATTTGGGGAAAAGGCAAAAAAAAGAGCGCATGCTCTTAGTTTTAGGGTGATGTAGACTTGCCGAAGAATTAGTTAAGTTCTTCACCCCAAGTTAGTTTTGTTGAGTAGCCCCTGTTGGGGTAACACAACCCGTTAAACTAATTAACAGGAGAATAATTTAACAGGAGAATAATTTAACAAGTCCGGGGATACTCAAAAACGTGTTTAGTACTGCTTTCAACACAACCCCCTCTTTTCTTCAAGGGATTTTAGTATAACCCAGAAAAAGACAGCTTATCAAGATAACTATATTATATTTTGCTTAAGGAGAGAATAATGATGTCACAGGAAAAAGTCAAACCAAGGTTTCTCCCTATTTATCAATATGAATCTTTTGATGATTTGCTTGAACCTCTTGAACAAAAAGTTATTGCTCCGGCCGAAGCGAAAGCAGAGGAATCAAGAAAGAGGTAGCCACATAACGAGCTCTAAGCAAGCATAAGCTACAGAACCTGAAAGAGACCATGAAGGAAATAACACTTGAACAGAATAGATGCCGCAAACTCATCTAACCCCTTTAACTCCATTGAGGTAATCATTAATTGAATAAAATCCTGCATAAAAAACACCTTTCCTTTTTACTTTAAAAGATAAAGGAAGGTGTGATAAACTGGTAGAAGAAAATTTAAAAAGACTACCGCGAAGTGGTTTTGTTCAACATGGGATTTGTGGCTCATTACGTTGATCCAAATGCTTCGCACTTCGCAAAGCCCGGAAACATTAGGCGAAATCACTTGTCAGAAAATGAAAGTTATTGTAAATTAATAATTATGAAGGTTTAAATTTAATTTATAAAAAGATTAGGAAAGGAACGGTGTAATATGCAACTACCGGAAACCAAAAAAAAACTTGTGGAAATACTTAGTGTGCTTTCAGAAAGCAAGTTGAAAGAGGTAATAGATTTTGCCAGTTATTTAAGAACCAGGGAAGAAAGAGAAGAACTTCTTGGAATGCAGATGAGTTCAAAAACTTATCTTGATTGGCTAAGTTCTGAAAATGACATTTACGATGAGGTTTTTAAAAATGAACTTAAGCAGAGGTAATATTATCCTTTGTAGAGTTCCGCTGCCCACAGTAGAATTGAAAGAATATAAACTCAGACCCGGTTTGATTGTGTCAAAAGATCTAAACAACAAAAGACTTGATGATTTAATTATTGCTATTTGCACATCTAATATTTCAAGAAGTCAAGAACCAACCCAATATTTAATTAAAGAAGATGAGGTTGTCCAAGCAGGGATAAAAGTCCCTTCAGTTGTAAAATGTGAATCTTTACTTACAATAAACAAGTCAATGATTGTCAGGGTTCTTGGAATGCTCTCTGAGAATGGAATTCATAAAATTAATGAATGTCTGAAAGATGCTCTTGAATTAAAGTAAGAAGTATTTGGTGAAGCGACTTCGCCCAACACGGCACAAACGGCTGACACTCAAACCCTATGGGCTTAATTTGTGCTTGAACGTTAGGCAAAAGCGCTAAGGTTAGGAGGAAACAGGAAAAAAGAAGGTATTTTTATTGATGTTTGACAGATATTCCCTATTCGGGCAACCAGGTAACACGAACTTGGAAGGGGCCGTTCTTAGGGGATGAAATATTATTTGAATAGGACAAAGGACGAAATCATTGACCTATGAATGAGAGATATTTTGTATTCATATGGAGCAAGATAAAATGGAAAGCCTTAGTATATTTTAGTATAATGTAAAGTAATCAAAGATTTAATTAATTAGGGGGACTGACGATGGAAATGAAAGAAGTTTTTCCAAGGCCTTTAGTCAAACAGGTTATTTTTACAATTAATTTTCCAAACTTATTTTATATTGAAGATAAGATCCCTAACTTACAAGAAAAAATAATGGATAAATTTCCTGAGTCCAACCTTTTATTTAGAAGAAATATTTTAATTGCTGATTTAGGACCGAACGTAAATATAAGCGACTTAGATGATGATAAGTTAAAGACAGAAAAAATATGGCAATTTGGATCACCTAATAAATATGAGTTGAATATAACGACGAAGCAATTGGATATCAGTTCAAAGTTCCACAAGACGTACGATAATCCAGAAAGTGAGATTATACGAGGAGAATATTAAATGCAAAGTCCCGACATCATGAAGGCGAAAGTCTTGAATGACCATAAAATAATGTTGATTTTTAAAAATGGAGAACAAAAGATCTTCGATATGAAACCGTATTTGAACTATCCGGTATTTAAACCACTAGAGGATCAAGCGGAATTCAATCAGTTTGAGATTGTTGATGGGACTGTAGAGTGGAAATGTGGAGCTGATCTAAGTCAAGATACCTTTTATTTGGAGAGTGTCCCGGTGAGTGAAATAAACGCAATGGGTTAATGTAGGTGGCTGCCTCTCCATGGGCAGCCTTTAAACTAGGGGCGCTATACGGTCGTTTAACACGGTATTCGGCTTCGGGCTTGGTCGCCCAAGCCACATCCGTGCTGCCAAGTCCTGTAAGACCCGCCGGGCTAAGTGGGGTAGGAGGTCTGGGGGAGGCCGGCTTAGGCCGCGCGGACGTCTCGAATGCCGGGACGTTAGCCACTCATTGCGGGCATAACAAGAGAAGGACAAACACCACAACTTCTGAGTTATCTTATTCCAATTCTTGTTGACGCTGGATTTTGCGATTATAATATTATAGTAAAGAAGGCAAGGCATTTATTATTAGATATAAAAAGGAATAATTCACAGACAGGAGTCTAAAAATTCCGAATCGCAACTAACAGAAGACCAAAGGTTGCAATATCGGCAGCAGACCAAAACTCTTCTTTAGCTTCCCCCATGAACAAAGTAAATTGGGTTTTTAAGCTTGGTTCCAAGTGCTGGTAGTGCGTGAACTTAACAGGTCTAAAAAATGACTGGCTAAAATTTTAATAAATTCTTTTTCTAACCCATTGAAATTTAACTTTCCTCCCAGTATACTTCTTATAAGGATACTTGACTGTTCGAGTCTGCATAAGTGGACTCTCTGCTCATCGAAATCCCGAGCTGATAACTGTTTCAGGGCTGTGCTCATGTAAGAAGAAACCTCCTTTGTTAAATTAGCTGTTTGCAATAGATGTTTCTTTCGTTTTTTTAGGGTTTAATTCCCGCTTTTTTCTCCCGGTATTTTACTGGTAAATACCCAATAATATTTACAGTAACAAAAGGTGAATTATTTAATGGAATGGCCTGTTTGGGCAGAGGTAAGCTTAAAGGCAATAAGCCATAATATGCGGGAGGTACGTCGCCTTATTACCCCGGGGACAAAAATTATGGCGGTGGTTAAGGCCAATGCTTACGGCCACGGGGCGGCAAAAGTAGCCCCGGTGGTTTTAAAGGAAGGGGCTGATTATTTAGCCGTAGCCCGCGTAAAAGAAGGAATAGTCTTACGGGAGACAGGAATTGACGCCCCCATACTTGTCCTGGGGTATACCCCTTTTACGCAATTTAAAGAATTAATGGTCTATGACCTGGCCCAAACCATTTATACGCAGGAGATGGCTGCCTTACTGGCTCAGGAAGCCGCAAAACAAAAAAAACAGGTGAACATTCACTTTAAAATTGATACCGGAATGGGACGCCTGGGATTTTTACCGGCCCCAGAAACTTTAAAAGAAATCTTGAGCCTTGCCCGACTGCCTTACTTAGAGATAGAAGGTATATTTACCCATTTAGCCTCTGCCGATGAAAAAAATAAATCCGTTGCCTTAAGTCAAATAGCTAAATATTGTCAGTTTATTGAAGATTTAAAAAAAGAAGGATTGGATATTCCTTTAAGGCACTGCGCCAACAGCGCCGCCGTTATAGATTTGCCGCAAACCCATTTAAATATGGTTCGTCCGGGGATTATGATTTACGGTTTATACCCTTCTTTAGATGTTAACACCAATCATTTAAACTTAAGGCCGGCTATGAGTTTTAAAGCCCGCATTGCCCAGGTAAAAAAAGTACCGGCCGGGTTTAAAGTCAGTTATGGTTCTACCTGGAGCACCCCCAAGCCTACCGTTATTGCCACCCTTCCCGTTGGTTACGCTGATGGCTACAGCCGGTTATTGTCTTCCAAAGGGCAGGTGCTCATTCATGGTCAGCGCGCGTCGGTGGTAGGCAGGGTGTGTATGGATATGTGCATGGTGGACGTAGGACATATTCCCGATGTTTATCCGGGAGAAGAGGCCGTTCTTTTTGGGACGCAAGAAGGAACTTTTTTACCGGTAGAAGAGGTAGCTTCTTTAATGGGGACTATTAATTACGAAGTGGTTTGTATGGTTAATGACCGTGTTCCCCGGGTATACTGGTAGCCCTAACGGGATTCGAACCCGTGTCTCCACCTTGAGAGGGTGGTGTCCTGGGCCTCTAGACGATAGGGCCTGGCTGCGGGACTAGGATTCGAACCTAGGCTACATGGTCCAGAGCCACGCGTGCTACCACTACACCATCCCGCATTACTTTCAAATGTCATTATACGCTAAAGCCATTATTTTGGCAAGTACTTCTTAGGCCGGAAATAAAGAATGGCCAACAGGGCCGTAATCCCTATAATGATACTGATTAACTGGCCTAAAGTTAACCAGGAAGTCACCAGCGGGCTTTCCCGGAAAAATTCAATTATAAAACGGTAAGTAGCGTATAAAACTAAATAAAGCAGCATCAGGTAACCTTCAAAAGGCTTAGATTTTTCCTGGCGGTGTAAAATAAGAAAAATAATTAAATTAGCCCCGATAGCATAAAGCTGGGTTGGGTGACGAGGGCCATCGCCAAAATCTACTCCCCAGGGAAGAGTAGTGTAATGTCCTGCACAGCAGCCATTAAGAAAGCAGCCGATTCGGGCCACCGCGTACCCTAAAGCTATGGACGGAGCTCCCATGTCCATTATCCTGGCTAAAGGAAGTTTTTTGCGCCAAATATAGATAATTGTGACTCCAAGCCCTAGGATCAGTCCTCCGTAAAAGGAAAGCCCTGGTTTCCAAAGCTGCCAGATTTCTTGCGGATGGATAGCGTAGTAATCCCAGGAAATAAGAACATAAGCTAGTTTACCACCAATTATGGCCGCGATGGCTACGTAAATGATAAGTTCATAAATGAAATCCGCCTTTATACCTTTCTGTTTTCCTGCCCAAGTAAAATACCATCCTCCAGTTAGAAAAGCTAAAGCAAGCATTAATCCGTAGCTATATACCTTAAAATTACCAATTTCAAAGATAATCGGATGCATAAAAACCTTCTTTTACCTGTTATTATTTAATCATACTTGTTTTATTTAACCGTCAACGGTTACGTTGTTTTAATCCTTATTATAACAGCATTATAACAGCGAATATATTATAACCGCAAATATATTATCGACTAAGACATAAGTTTATTTTTTGTTTTCTCGTTTTCTTGAATTGTCTTAAAGGACATGTTAAAATATTACCGCGCAAAAAAGGGGGTTTTTAATATGGAGTGTACAATAGAAAACAATAAACAAAAATGCACTTGTACCTATGAACCCTGCTCCCGAAAAGGAAAGTGTTGTGAATGTGTGATCTATCACCGGGAGCGCAGTGAATTACCCGGTTGTTTTTTCTCTCCGGAAGTGGAAAGAACTTATAACCGTTCCGTAGCCAAGTTTATTCAAGCTCAAAAACGTTAAAAAATAGTTAAACATTAAACGAGTAAACATTAAACATTTATTTGAAGGCCCGGGGCCTGGGTTCCTCTCTCCCCCCGAGGTAACATTTAAAGGAGTATACTTTATGGTTCTGGAGGAAAATTTTATTAAGTTTTTAGGTACGGCAGGGGCACGCTTTGTGGTGGCCAGGCAGCTAAGGTTTTCAGGCGGTACTTTAATTAGCCTTAATAATAAAAAAATTATTTTAGACCCCGGCCCGGGAACAATAGTGAGGTGCGCCAAAGCAAAACCGCCGGTTGATGTAACTCAGGTCGAAGCTATTATTCTTTCTCACCTGCATATTGACCATTCCAACGATGTTAATATTTTGATTGACGCCATGACCAGCGGTGGTATTAAAAAACGGGGGGTCTTGTTTGCCCCCGCGGACGCTTTAAACGGCAACAACCAGGTAGTTTTAAATTACCTGCGATCTTACCTGGACGAAATTGTTATTTTAAAGGAAAATACCACTTATCAATTAGGTGACGGAATAAACTTTAGCACTTCAATTAAACACCGGCACCCGGTTGAAACTTATGGTATAATTTTTCATTTACCCGGCCGGAAAGTATCCTTTATGGCGGATACAAAATATTTTTCCGAGTTAAGTACCAGCTACGTTAATTCTGACCTTTTAATAATGAATGTAGTTTTTCACCAGCCGGTAGAGCACAGTTCCGCCATGCATTTAAGCTTAGAAGACGTGAAAAATGTATTAACGGAAATAAAACCGGCCAAAATTATTATGACTCATTTTGGGACGACCATGCTTAAAGCCAAGCCCTGGGAACTGGCCAGCAAGCTTACGGCCGAATATAAGGTTGAAGTTATTGCGGCTACTGACGGAATGAAGGTGGATTTAAACCTAATCTCATGAAAATAAACCTTTTAGGGGTTCAGGTAGATAGTTTAGATATGGCCGGGGCGTTAGAAAAAGTAGCCGGTTTTATTGCGGCCCAAAAGCCCCGCCAGGTGGTTACTTTAAATCCGGAAATGCTTTTTTACGCCCAGCAAAAACCGGCCTTAAAAGAGATAATTAACCAAGCCCATCTAGTTACGGCCGACGGCGTAGGAATTTTATGGGCCGCTAAAATGGCGGGTACTCCTCTGCCGGCAAGGATCACCGGGATTGACTTAGTGTGGTGCTTGGCCCAGAAAGCGGCCGGCGAAGGCTGGCGAATTTTTTTCCTGGGGGCTTTGCCCGGGGTAGCCGAAGAAGCTGCCGCGCAACTACAAAAGCACTACCCTAATCTTAAGGTAGCCGGTGCATTTCACGGCTACTTTCAGCCCACAGAAGAATCGGGGGTAATAACTAAAATTCGTCAGGCGCAGCCGGATATACTTTTTGCTGCCCTCGGGGCGCCAAAGCAAGAAGTTTTTACTGCCCGCCATCTCCGGGCTTTAAATGTACCGGTTTGTATTGGGGTGGGGGGTAGCTTTGACGTTATTGCCGGCCGGGTAAAAAGAATGCCCCCCTGGGTGCAAAAAATACACCTAGAGTGGTTAGGACGCCTGCTGCAAGAACCAAAGCGCTTGTCCAGAGCTTTGGTGTTACCCCGTTTTGTGTGGCTGGTGCTAAAAACGTACCGTTTAGCTTAATATAGGTACTTAGCTGTCAGTAGTCGGCACTTAGCTTTTTTAGCCAACAAGATGAGGTTTGTCCAGAAAGAGAGCTTAAATATAAAATTATGTTAATGAACCATGATAATACCTTCAACAACAATAGCCATAACAAAGTTCCACCTGAAGAAATAGACTTTAACCTTTTACAAAAAACAGCCCGGGAAAACGGGATAGATTTGTTTGGCGTGGCTGAGGTTGGCGAAGAAAGAAAGAATTTTTATCTGCTGCCGGAAGGCTTAACCTTAAAATTACCCTGGGCGGTGGTTATGGCCGCGCGTGTTTCGCCTACGGTTTTGGGGACTTTAAAGGAGGGCCCTAACCACCTTTATTTTCACCATTACCGGCAGTTAAATTTTCTCCTTGACCGGGCGGCTTTACTAATTGCGGCTAAAATTGAGGCGGCGGGATATTTGGCCTTGCCTGTAGCGGCTTCTCAGATAATTGATTGGGAGCGGCAGCGGGGCCATGTTTCCCACCGGCAATTAGCCCAAAAGGCTGGATTGGGCTGGCGGGGAAGAAATAACCTTTTGGTTACTTCCCAGTGGGGTGCCCAGGTCCGTTTAGTCAGTATCCTGACTAATTTTCCTTTAAAACCCGGCCGGCCTTTAAACCTGGATTGCGGGACTTGCCGGCGTTGTATGGCTGTTTGCCCGGCCGGAGCAATTAAGGAAGAGGCGGCTGCTTTTGATTACCTGGCCTGTTACCAAAAGCTCAAAGAATTTAGCAAACAAAAAGGGATAGGACAGCAAATATGCGGCCTTTGCGTAAAGGCCTGCGCAAAATAAGGACAACAAAATGAATTAGTTTTTTAATAATAAAATAAAATTATATGTTGGTAAGGAGAAAGCAGCTATTCTTTAATTAAGTAAAGCAATTTAGCAGCGTTTTTAATCCGCTAACCATTTGCTTGGTTACGTTTACCCACAGGTGGGTAGAGCGGTATGGTTTTTTATCTCCTTGGCGAAAAAGAAGAAACTCTACCTTTAGGTTTTTGTGCCATTGATAAGCGGAAAAATTTACTGGCTTCTCCCACTTTTCTCCGTAGTCCAACTGAATTGGCCCGGTGCGGGACTTATAAAAATCACCCATCTTAACTATAAGGTAGTACTTTACGGGACGGTATTCATGGTTTACTACCCCAACAATTACTTCACCTTTTTCTCCGAAGGATAAGTTTTGCGGGTAACCTTCAGCCTTACCATCCTTTCCTAAGATGTAAAACTCGGTAAACTTTTCCCCAACCTTTGGGGTGGTAACAACGTAAAAAATACTCCCCAAGGCAAAGAAGATGGCCAGTACCAGCAGAATAGAGAGGACCTTATCCAGGAGGGAAAGCTCCTTTAAGTTAGGGAGGTTTAGCTCAAAGGCAGGGACAAACCTTTCTGCCGGGGGCAGTTTCCCTCGCCGGTAGAAGGCTAACCCTGACATAAGGCCGGTAAAAAGAATCAGGATAACCAGGATCGGAAGAAGGCGAATGCCCCAAGGGGTATAATTTAAGGCCAATCCGAGTAAAGGTACCACGGCAATACTTAACCCGAAGCTTAAAGCGGCCCGCTCTATACCGTCCAGGTCGTCTTTTTTAGGGAAAAGAGCTACTATTAAGACATAACCGGGAAAAAAGAGGATAAAAGGTATACCTAAGATTACTCTTAAATAGTGCCACCAGCCAGTTGCTTGACCTGATATAATGGTTAATGCTAAAAGAGCCGAAAGACCAAGAACATATAATAAATCATAACGCAGGCTCAAATTTTTACGCAAAGGCACCGCTAAAGAAGAAACAACTCCTCAATAATAAAAAGTTAAAGATATAAATAATTAAAGTAATAAAATAAACTTTCGCCGGGGAAAGAGAAAAGTCCTGCTAAAAATATTTTTTATTTCATTTTTCCTTTTCAGAGGGAAAATTTTAGAGGAGTTTCTTTATTTTATGTCGAATTAACCTTAAAGAATTAAGAATGAACTTAAAAGAGCTAAAACCAGGAGAAATTTAAAATGACTCTCTTAAATAACAAAAAAATCGTAGTAACCGGCGGGGCCGGTTTTATTGGGTCTCATTTGGTGGAGGAACTTTATCCGGCGAACGAAATAATTATTCTGGACAACCTGTTTTCCGGAAAGCTGGAGAATATTGAGCCGTTTTTAAGCTATAAACAGGTAAGCTTTATTCATGGCAGCGTTACTGACCTTTCCCTTTTATCTTCGGTTTTTAAAGACGTAGACTATGTTTTTCACCAGGCGGCCATAACTTCAGTACCCCGCAGTGTGGCTGACCCGTTAGTTACTAATGAGGTAAATATCCAGGGAACCTTAAATGTTTTACTGGCCGCGCGTGATAACCGGGTAAAAAAAGTTATTTACGCTTCTTCTTCTTCTGTTTACGGGGGTAACCCTAGTCTTCCGCAAAAAGAAGAATTGCCCCCCAACCCTCTATCGCCTTACGCCGTGACTAAACTAGCCGGCGAGCTTTACTGTAGCGTCTTTACGGCAGTTTACGAC
Source organism: Peptococcaceae bacterium SCADC1_2_3 (assembly GCA_000681355.2). GTDB lineage: Bacteria > Bacillota > Desulfotomaculia > Desulfotomaculales > Nap2-2B > SCADC1-2-3. The sequence goes on along the minus strand of JJNX02000003.1, from coordinate 73,005 downwards.
TTGTCCACTGTTTGCTTACGCTACTTTAACGTTTTTGGGCCGCGCCAGGATCCGGACTCTCAGTACGCGGCGGTAATCCCTATTTTTATTAAAAAACTTATGGACAAGGAGCCGCCCGTGATTTACGGCGACGGGGAGCAAGTGAGGGATTTTACTTTTGTCAAGGACGTAGTGCAGGCCAACATTTTAGCTGCCGTCAGTGAAACTACCGGTCCGGTAAACGTTGGCGCCGGGAAAACAACTTCTGTTAATAAGCTGGTTGAAATTTTAATTAAGCTTACCGGCAATCAGGCCAGCGGTATACGTCCCCGGCACACTGCCCCCAGGCCGGCCGATCCCCGGCAAAGCCAAGCAGATATTAGTAAAGCGCAGACCTTTGGCTATTATCCCGGTTACGGCTTAGAAGAAGGTTTGGAAATTACCGGTCAGTATTTTAAAAATTAATGGTATAATAAACTTAAATCTAGCGAGACAATTATTTTCGGGAGGTAGTTTAAGTGCATTTTGAAAGACCTGAGATTATACGCCCTCCCAGCGAGCGGCACAGTTATTATCTTCCCCTGACCAGCGGGTGTTCTAACAATACCTGCGCATTTTGCAATTATTATGGTTGCAGGCTGGGTATAAGGGAAGTTGAAGAGGTTAAAACCGAGATTGACGCCCTGGCCTTATTTTTAAAGCAAGGTCTTGTCCTGCCGAACATGCCCACGGTAATGTACCTTATTGCGCAAAATTGGGACCAGCGCAGGCTGTTTCTTCAGGATGGCGACGCCTTGGTTTACCCCTTTCCTAAGCTGGTTGGAGTGCTGGAATATTTAAATGAGAAGCTGCCTCAATTAGAAAGAGTTGGTACTTACGCCACCCCTAAGGATGTTTTACAGCGAAGCGGAGCGGAGCTTAAAATTTTAAAGGAACTAAAACTAGGGATAATTTATATGGGAGTAGAAAGTGGCGACGAAGAAATCCTGCGGGATATTGGCAAACGGGTTAATTATCAGCAAATGGTTACCGCCGGAAAAAAGGTAAAGGAGGCCGGGATTACTCTTTCGGTTACGGTTATTTTAGGGCTTGGCAGCGTTAAAAACAGCCGGAAACACGCCCTGGCCACCGCCCAAATTTTAAGTGAAATTGACCCGGATTACGCGGGAGCCCTGACCCTAACTTTAGTGCCCGGTACCCCTCTTTACGAACAAACAAAAAAGGGGGACTTTGAACTTATTTCTCCCTTTGCTTCTCTTGAGGAACTAAAAATATTGGTTGAAAATGCCCACTTTACCAATTGTTTTTTCAGCTCCATGCACGCTTCTAATTATTTATCCGTCCGGGGGAGATTACCCCAGGACAAGGAAAAAATGGTTAACGAATTGGCCCGTGTTTTGGCCAACGGGGATGTATCTACGCTCCGTCCGGAGTTTCTTAGAGGGTTGTAGCTTTTTTGCCAGCAAGAGATAAATTTAACCTTGACGTCTTTTTTAGTTCAAGACTATAATTTAATAAGGGGCCGCATTTGTAAAACCAGGGAGGAAGAATAATGTGTGAAGCTAATGCTTATTTGCGTAAGGATGGGCAGGAAGAATTATTTTTGGAAAAGGTAGACCGGGTCTTACCTCATGAAGAAGGGCTGCTTTTAGAGGATATTTTTGGCCGGCGAAAAATGATTAAAGCCAGAATTGCGGAATTAGCCTTGGTTGAACATAAAATAATCTTGGAAAAAGAGTAAGCCTGATTAACGGCTGGCCACCCCCACCCTTCCCTCCCCCTTAAGGGGGAGGGGAATAAGAGTGTACCTCCCTCAAGGGGGAGGGTTAGAAAGATTCCTCTCAGCCTCTCTTTTTTGAGGGGATTAAAAAGATTCCTAACTTATCTTTAGGGTTAGAAAGATTCCTAACTTATCTTTTTGAGAGGAAGGGTTAGTAGTCTTTTTCCCTCCCCCTCAAGGGGGGAGGGTTAGGGTGGGGGTGGCCAAGGGAAAGAAAATGCCTACCTTATTTGAACCTAGACCTGAATGGGATTTAGCCCAGGCTACCAATATAGCCAAGCTGGCGGAAAAAGTAAAAAACTGTAACCTTTGCGGCTTGCGGTCAGGGTGCCGGGGAGTTGTTTTTGGCGAAGGTAATCCGGCGGCTAAGTTGGTATTGTGCGGTGAAGGACCCGGTGCCGATGAAGACTTACAGGGACGTCCTTTTGTGGGCCGGGCAGGACAATTGCTGGATAAGATTTTAGCGGCCTGTAACTTTGAACGTTTTCAACACGTATACATTTTAAATGTGGTTAAATGCCGTCCCCCCGGTAACCGTATTCCCACCGAAGTAGAAACAAAAGCCTGCCGGGTTATTCTAGAGGCCCAGTTAAGGTTGCTTCAGCCAAGAATTATGATTTTGCTTGGGGCAACTGCTCTCCAGGTTTTAATTACCCCGCAAGGGCGCATTACGCGCGACCGGGGAATTTGGGTGGAAAAAAACTGCGGGGGAAATAATATTTTTATAATGCCTACCTACCATCCGGCGGCCTTGCTTCGCAACCCGGCTTTAAAAAAAGATACCTGGACGGATTTTAAGCAGGTGGTGAAGAAATACCGGGAATTAATTGACCCGCAGCATCATTCACCCTACGATTGATTTTTTATATTTATCCGGAAAAATTCACATAATAAGCAGCAAGAAAGAAGACGTGGGGTGAATATTTTGACCCGGAGATTAGTTATATTCCTGTCAGGTCTGGTAGTGTGTCTTTGTCTTATAGTTGGCTGTTCGGATAAGGAGGAACAAAAGCCGTTGTCCCCTGCCGTTAAAATGGGCGTTTGTCTGGCCGATATGCGCGGGGACGGAAATCAAGTAATTAAAAAAGTGCTGGATGAAAGAAAGGATAAGGAACAGGTAGAGATAATCTGGCTGGACGCGCGAAATGACTTTAAGCAGCAGGAAACGCAGATTGCGGAATTAATAAAGCGGCGCGTAAAGGTAATAATCTGGCAGCCGGTAGAGGCTGAAAAATGCTTACCTTTGGTCCAAAAATTAAAGCAAAAAAAAATAATGTTGGTGGTTTTAAATAACCTGCCCGTTAATGCCCCGGTAGATGCCTGCATTACCTTTGATCATGCCCGGGCTGGGCAGTTGCTGGGGCGGTTTGTTGACGAAGCTTTAACGACTTTACCCCAGGACCAGTTGCCAGCCCGGCGTCCCCTTAATGTGCTAATTTTAAAAGGCCCCGCTGAGGATAGGCCTGCGGCCGAAATAGCCGGCGCTTTATATACTTCCCTGCAGGGTAATTCTAAAGTACGGTTGGTGGCGGATGAAGAATTTACGGCAGCGGACATGGGTCAGGACAGCCAAAAAGTTCAGCAAAGGCTTGAACCAAAAATAAATCAAACTGACGTTATTTTAGCTACGGACAGCCGCTTGACCGAGGCCGCCGTTGCGGTTGTTAAAACCAGAGGATTAGCCGGCCAGGTGCTGACGGCCGGGGTAGGGGCAAGTCTTAAGACGAGCCAGGCCATACTTAAGGGGGAACACGAAGCGGAAGTGGATTTAATGCCCGAACTCATGGCGCAATGTGTTTTTGACGCGGCCCAGAGCTTGGCCAAAACAGGCCACTGGCAGTACGCCACTCAGGTGGTGAACGGAAACTATAATATCCCGGCTCAAATTACCCCCGTGCGCTTAATTAACCGGGAAAACCTTTATTTGTTAGAGGAACGCTGGGGTAAGGAGCTTAAGAAAGGAGCTAAGGAAAGCGAAAAAGGAAGCCAAAAAGCGCCGGTTAAAGAAGGTGAAGAACAAATAAGTTCTTCACCGGATAAAGAAGAAGGAGACTTAAAACCAAAAACGACCTTACGCATCACCACCCAGGAAGGAAAAACCGTGGAGGTGCAGATTCCTGGGGAAGTAAAAAGTATTGAAACCAAGGAAAGTACGAAAAAGTAATCAGACAGGTACAGGGGGAGAGTTTTTTTAGGTGCTGGACAAGATTATCGTTAAAGGTGCCCGGGTGCATAACTTAAAAAATATTACGGTCGAAATACCCCGGAATAAATTAGTAGTTTTAACCGGTCTTTCCGGTTCCGGCAAATCGTCCCTTGCCTTTGACACCATTTATGCCGAGGGGCAGCGCCGTTACGTGGAGTCTTTGTCTGCTTACGCGCGGCAGTTTTTAGGTCAAATGGATAAACCAGATGTGGACAGTATCGAAGGCCTTTCCCCGGCTATTTCCATTAACCAGAAAACAACCGGTCATAACCCGCGTTCAACGGTGGGTACGGTAACGGAAATTTACGATTATTTAAGGCTGCTTTTTGCCCGCGTGGGAAGGCCATACTGCCCCCGGTGCAACCAGCCCATTGCCCGTCAAACCGTAGAACAGATGGTAGACCAGTTATTGGTCCTTCCGGAGGATACCCGCCTGCAAATTTTAGCACCCGTAGTAAGGGAAAAAAAGGGAGAGCAGCAAAAAGTACTGGAGGAAATCCGGCGGAGCGGTTTTTCCCGGGTAAGGATAAATAAAAAAATGTACGAAATTAATGAAGTAGGTAAACTGGATAAAAATAAAAGAAATACCGTTGAAATTGTGGTGGACCGGCTGATTATCCGGCCGGGAATAGCCCAGCGGTTGGCCGACTCACTCGAAACAACCTTAAAAAATGCGGCCGGCCTTGCCCTGGCCGTGTTGGATGAAAAAAGGGAAATTTTTTTTAACGAGAATTTTGCCTGCAGTATGTGTGGCTTTAGCCTTCCGGAAATTTCCCCGCGCCTGTTTTCTTTTAACAGCCCCCTTGGGGCTTGCCCAACCTGTACGGGTTTGGGGGTGATTAAAGAAGTGAATAAGACAAGGGGACGGTTCTTTTATCTTTCCCCGAAGAAAGATAATGAAGAAAGACAAGAGAACCGTCCCCTTGTCTTATTGTGCCCGGCCTGCCAGGGTGCGCGCTTGCGCCCTGAAGCCTTGGCCATAAAAATAGGGGAGCTTTCCATTGTTGAAGTAACCCGTTTTTCAATTGGCGAGGCGTTAAATTTCTTTCAAAACTTGACCTTAACCCCTCGGGAACAGTTAATTGCCCGCCAAATATTAAAAGAAATTATCGCCCGCTTAAATTTTTTAGTTGACGTAGGCCTTGATTACCTTACCCTCGACCGCAAAGCCGGTACGCTTGCCGGGGGTGAGGCCCAGCGGATTCGTTTAGCCACCCAAATTGGCAGCGGCTTAACCGGGGTGCTCTACATCCTTGATGAACCCAGTATTGGCTTGCACCCTCGTGATAACCAGCGTTTGCTGGCTACCCTAAGCCACCTGCGGGACCTTGGCAATACGGTGATAGTGGTGGAACACGATGAAGAAACCATGCGGACGGCTGATTATATTGTTGATATTGGCCCCGGTGCCGGGGTAAACGGCGGCGAAGTAGTGGCCCAGGGGACGCTGCAGGATATTGTCCGTACCCCTGCTTCCCTTACCGGCCAATACTTAAGCGGAAAAAAGTATATTCCTGTGCCGGCTGTCCGGCATAGGCAGGACAAAAATAAGGTTTTAACCATAAAAGGGGCCCGCGTGTATAATTTAAAGAATATTGACGTAAGTTTTCCCTTGGGGGTGTTTATTTGTGTTACGGGTGTTTCCGGTTCAGGCAAAAGCACCCTGGTAAATGAGGTTTTATATAAGAGTATGGTTTCCGAATTATACAACTCAAAAGAACCACCTTCGGCCTGCCAGGAAGTTAAGGGCGTCGAAAACGTGGATAAAGTAATTAACATTGACCAGTCTCCCATTGGGCGTACCCCGCGTTCTAATCCAGGTACTTATACCGGGGTATTTGATGACATTCGGGAGTTATTTGCCCAACTTCCCGAAGCCAGGCTGCGGGGCTATAAAGCCGGACGGTTTAGTTTTAACGTCAAAGGAGGCCGTTGTGAGGCCTGTTACGGGGACGGTATTATAAAGATTGAAATGCATTTTTTGCCGGCTGTTTACGTACCCTGTGAAATTTGTAAAGGGCGGCGCTATAACCGGGAAACGCTGGAGGTAAAATACAAAGGGAAAAATATTGCTGAGGTGTTGGATTTGACGGTAGACCAGGCCCTGGAATTTTTTCAGCCCATTCCTAAGATATACCGGCGACTGAAGACAATTCACGATGTAGGTTTAGGTTATATCCGGTTGGGTCAACCGGCCCCAGAACTTTCAGGCGGTGAAGCCCAGCGGGTTAAGCTGGCTACAGAACTGGCGCGGAGGGCAGGCGGCCAGACTGTTTATATCTTGGATGAACCAACTACCGGCCTGCACGCCGCGGACGTCAACCAACTGCTTCAGGTGCTTCACCGCTTGGTATCGTCCGGAAACACCGTGGTCGTTATTGAGCATAATCTGGACGTAATAAAAACAGCTGATTATATAATTGACCTTGGGCCGGAGGGTGGAGACCGCGGGGGCGAAATAATCGCGACCGGAACCCCGGAAGAAGTGATTAAAGCGCCCAACTCGTACACCGGCCAGTATTTGAGCCGGATATTGAACGGCAGGCTAAAAACAGTAGGGGCTAGGATGTAGGGGTTAGGATGTAGGGGAAACGAAAACGTAGGGGCTAGCTAAATCCTAAATCCTAAATCCTATTTAAACGTGGTGAGAGAATGACTTTAACGGAAAAGCTAAAATTATTACCGGATAGACCTGGCGTGTATATCTTTCGTGAGGCGGCAGGAGAAATTATTTACGTGGGTAAGGCCGTGTCTTTAAAGAAACGGGTCCGCTCATACTTTCAAAAGGATAACCTAGCTCTACCTAAGGCAAAGTACCTCGTAGAGCGGGTGGCTGACTTGGAGTATATTGTTACCGATAATGAGGTTGAAGCCTTGATTTTAGAAGGTAACCTGATTAAAAAACACCGCCCGCGGTACAACGTTAACCTTAAAGACGATAAAAGCTATCCTTACTTAAAAATAACCACTCCGGAAGATTTCCCGCGGGTATTTATAACCCGTCGTCCGGCAGCCGACGGCGCACGTTATTTTGGTCCATACACCCAGGTAGTGGCGGTTCGGGAAACATTAAGTTTGCTGCGTCGTTTATTTCCCTTTCGTACCTGTCAAAAGAAAATTAATTCTTTCGCCGCGGTAAAAAAGGGGCCAGACATTAATATCCGTCCCTGCTTAAATTATCATATTAAGCGCTGCTCTGCTCCGTGCTGCGGTAAAATCAGCCGGGAAGACTACCAGGGGTTAATTAAAGAAATATGCTTATTTTTGGAGGGCCGCCAGGAAGATTTGCGGCGAGCTTTAAAAAAGCAAATGGAAACCGCGGCCACCAAGCTAGAATTTGAAAAAGCAGCGGTTTTGCGCGAAAAGCTTCAGGCTATCCAACGGGTTACGACAAAACAAAAAGTTGCCTCTTTCTCTCCCAAAGACCAGGACATAATTGCCTTGGCCGCAGCCGGAGAGCAGGCTTGCGTAACCATGTTTTTTATTCGGGCAGGAAGGCTTATAGGCCGGGAGCATTTCTTCCTTAAAAATACGGCCGGCACGGGTGAAGCCGAAATTGTTACCGCCGTATTAAAACAGTATTATCACCAGGCCAGCTTTATTCCCGGCATAATTTTGCTTTCGGCGGCCGAAAAAGAGGAATTACCCGGGATTACGGCCTGGCTTTCTCAATTAAAAGGGCAGGCCGTTTCCCTGCAAGTGCCCAAACGGGGTGAAAAGAAAAAATTAGTTGCCCTGGCCGGCGAAAATGCCCTATTAGCGCTGGAAGAAAATGCGGGTGCAAAAGCCGGGTTAGAAAAAGATAAGTTGCTGGAGATAGGCGGTGAGCTTGTCCGTTTATTGGGTCTGGCTAAAGTGCCGGTGCGGGTTGAATGTTTTGATGTTTCTAATATTCAAGGTCATGATGCGGTAGCTTCAATGGTAGTTTTCGAGGAAGGGCGCCCCAGGCCTGATTTATACCGCCGTTTCCGGATTAAAACGGTAACCGGGGCGGATGATTATGCCTGCCTGCGAGAAGTGGTAAAACGCCGTTTAAGAAGGGCCCAGGAGGCTTCTCGAAGTTCGAAATTAGAAGTTAGAAGTTCGAATCGAACCTCGAACCTCGAACCTCGAACCTCGAACCTCGAAAAGCCTGATGACAATAAACAAGCCGCTTATGCCCGTTTACCCGACCTAATTATTATAGACGGAGGAAAAGGGCAGTTGACGGCCGCGAAACAAGCGGCGCAGGAGTGTGGTCTAGCCGATCTTCCTGTTTTTGCTTTAGCCAAAAAAGAAGAGCTTCTTTACGCGGCCGGCCGGCAGGAACCGCTTGAACTGCCCCGTAATTCCCCTGCTTTTTACTTCCTTTTACGTTTGCGTGACGAGGCCCACCGTTTTGCTATTTCTTACCACCGGCAATTGCATAACAAAAACAGCCTGCGTTCCCTTTTAGACGAAATTGAAGGGGTTGGGGCGGTGCGGCGAAAAGTGCTGTTAAAATATTTTTCTTCCTTGGTCGCTTCAAGCCACGTTAACGTAGAAGAACTGGCGTCCTTGCCGGGAATGAATCGGGCGGTGGCCGAAAATGTAATAAGAGAAATGGGAAATAAAGAATGACTAAAAATTTAGTAGTCGGCATAGACTTAGGTGGGACCAAGATTTATACGGCTTTGGCGAACCTGAAGGGAGAAATCGTAACCGAAGTAAAGGTTCCTACGGAAGCAGCCCTGGGTGTGACCGTAGTGCGGCGAAACATTGTACGGACGGTGGAGCACCTTACAGCTCAAGCTGGTTTAAAGGGTCAGGTTCGGGCGGTCGGAATAGGGGTTCCCGGTCCTTTGGACGTAAAAGAGGGCGTAATTTACCAGGCTCCCAACCTGGGTTGGCGGAAAGTGCCGTTAAGACAACTACTGGAAGAATCTTTAAAGTTACCCGTGTATTTAGAAAACGACGCTAATTTAGCCGCCATAGGGGAGCACCTTAAAGGGGCGGGGGTAGGAGTCAGGAATTTAATTTACGCCGCCGTGGGTACGGGAATTGGCGGGGGGCTAATCTTAAATGGGCAATTGTATCACGGGGCTGGTTTTGGGGCGGGTGAACTGGGGCATATAACCATTGAGCCAGAAGGACGGACGTGTAACTGCGGAAACAAAGGTTGTTTAGAAACGCTTGCTTCCGGAAGCGCCATGGTCCAAAAAGCCCTGGACTTAGTAAAAAATGGCCGGGGACAAACTCTTTTGGATGCGGCCAAGGGAGAGCCGCAAAAGATTAATACTTATTTAATCGCCCAGCTTGCCGCGGCCGGTAATAAAGAGGCTCTTTCTATTCTTAAGGCCGCAGGAACTGCTTTAGGAATTGGCCTGGCCAACGTAATTAATTTGCTTAATCCCTCCTTGGTAATATTGGGCGGAGGAGCTCTAAAAGTGGGGTTGCCCTATTGGGAGGCCATGGAAAAAGAAGTCTCGCGCCGCGCCATGCAGGCTGCCTGGCAGCAGGTTTGTATTGTACCTGCGGGATTGGGTGACCGCTCAGGCCTGTATGGGGCGATTGCCTTAGCCTGCCAAATGGGAAGTGAGAAGTGGGAAGTTGGAGGTTAGAATATTTTGAGGGGGAAAGGTTTTGCGTTTTGGCAAAGGGGACTGGCGAAGCTTTGAACGCGGAATTGAAAAAGAGTGGCTGGTTACTAACGGTCAAGGAAGTTATGCTTCCTCTACCTTAATAGGAGCCAATACCCGGAAGTATCATGGCTTATTAGTGGCCGCTCTCGAGCCTCCCGGGCAGAGAAATTTATTTTTAGCCAAACTGGACGAACGCTTTGAGACAGAGGGGCAAACATATAATTTAGCCACTAATCAGACTGTTTGGGGTGTAACAGAGTTTGGTTTTGTTCACCTGCAAGCGGCTGTTTTTGATTTTTTACCCACTTTTATTATTAACTTTTCCGATATCACCATCCATAAAAAGGTATTTATGGTTTACGGGGAAAATACCACGGTAATTATATACCACATTCAAAATGGGGCGACACCTGCTCTTTTGCGCCTTTTTCCGCTGGTAAACTGTCGTGACTTTCACGGGATTGTCCGGCGGGGGCAGGTATATTTTCAGCAAACTAAAATACCTTACGGGACAATAATTAAAACGGCACCTGAAAAACCGGCTTTGCATTTGGTTTGCAGTGACGGGGAGTATCAAGAGAAAGAAGACTGGTTTTTAAAAATGTTTTATCAGGAAGAAGAGGAGCGCGGCTTTAACGCCGTTGAGGACCATTACCTGCCGGGCCAGTTTTTGGTAAAGATAGCCGCCCGGGAAGAAAAAATAGTTACCTTTTTAGCCACCCTGGAGGAAGTTTATGCTCTTAACGGATCGGCCTTGCTTCAGCTAGAAAATAAGCGGCATCAGCAATTAATAAGTCAGGCTGGTTTTACGGATAAATTTGCCGCCTCATTGGTGTTGGCAGCCGATGCATTTATTGTTCACCGGCAGACTGCCGGAGGGAAAAGTATTATTGCCGGTTACCCCTGGTTTAATGATTGGGGACGGGACGCCATGATTGCCCTTCCGGGCCTTACCCTGGTGACGAAGCGGTTTGCAGAGGCCAAAGAAATTTTAACTACTTTTACCCGTTATTGCAAAAATGGTTTATTACCAAATGTTTTTTCTGACGCGGGAAAAGAACCGTGGTATAATACGGTAGATGCTTCTTTATGGTTTTTTCAAGCGGTTTATAAATATTTACAGTATACGGCGGATTATCAGTTTATCCGGGAGGAAATTTATCCTGTCCTGAAGGAAATTACGGCCCACTATATTCGGGGCACCAGTTATCATATTAAGATGGCGGCCGACGGGTTAATTGCCGCCGGCTCCCCGAAAATACAGCTTACCTGGATGGACGCTAAAATTGGCGATTGGGTTGTTACCCCCCGCCACGGTAAAGCGGTAGAAATAAATGCTTTATGGTATAACGCCTTAAATATTTTAAAAGAGTTGGCCCAACTTTACGAAGAAGAGTTTTCTTATCCTGGTTTGCCGGAGAAAGTAAAGGAAAGCTTTAACCGTGAATTTTGGTTTGCCGAAGGGGGTTATCTTTACGATGTGGTTAACGAGGAAGGAAAGGAGGTTAGTATGCGGCCTAACCAGGTAATCGCCTTGAGTTTGCCTTATTCAATGCTTGGTTTAAAGAGAGGGCAATCCATAATTCAAAAAGTATGGCCGGAGCTTTACACTGCCTACGGCCTGCGAAGCCTTTCTTTTAACGACCCTGCTTATCAAGGGGTGTATAAAGGCAGCGAAAGGCAGCGCGACAGTGCCTACCACCAGGGAACGGTTTGGAGTTGGCTGATAGGCCCTTTTATCACCGCTTTTCGCAAAGTCAATAATTATTCACCTCTTAGCAAGCGCCAGGCGTACAGGTTTATCCAGCCCTTTAAGGAGCATTTAAGGGAGCACGGGATAGGTTATATTTCAGAAATCTTTGACGGCAACGAACCCCTTATTCCCCGGGGGTGCATTGCTCAGGCTTGGGGGGTGGCTGAAGTTTTAAGGGCTTACGTGGAAGATGTGTTAGAAATTAAACCGGAAAAGATTAGAATTAAAGAATTAAAGAATTAAAGAATTAAAGGAGGCGCGTTAGCTAAAATGAAAATTCAAGACACAGAACTTTCTTTAATTCAAGGAGATATTACCCAGCAAGAAACAGAGGCAATTGTAAATGCGGCTAACTCCAGCTTAATGGGCGGAGGTGGGGTAGACGGAGCCATTCACCGGGCCGGCGGACCGGCAATTTTAGAGGAGTGCAAGCGCATCAGGGCCCAAAGAGGACCTTTGCCTCCTGGGCAAGCGGTTGTTACCACAGGCGGAAATCTTAAGGCCAGGTATGTTATTCATACGGTAGGTCCTATTTGGCAGGGAGGACATAAGAATGAAGCAGTTGTTTTAGCCGGTGCTTACCAGGAAAGTTTAAAGCTGGCGAGAGTCAAGGACATTAAAACAATTTCTTTTCCTTCAATCAGCACCGGAGCCTACGGTTATCCTTTGGAGGAAGCGGCCCAGGTAGCAGTTGAAACCGTGGTAAATTTTTTAAATGAAAATCCCGGGGCACTTAAAGAAGTCTGTTTTGTCCTTTTTGATCATAAAACTTATGTTGCTTACGAGCAGGTATTAAAGAAAATTTAGTTTAGTGAAAGGAATAAGAGATTGGTAAATTTAGATGATTACCCGAGGCTAAAAGAAGTAGACAGTCAAAAAATACTGGATGCTCTGGCTAAACTGCCCGAACAATGCCGGGAGGCGCAGCAGTTAGGAAAAAGGGCGGCTCTTTCTTTGGTTTTGCCTTTTATGAAAGAAAAAGAAATAGCCCAGGTGGTGGTTACCGGTCTTGGCGGGTCTGCTATTGGGGGTGATTTATTACGTACTTATATAGCGGATAAAGCAAATGTACCGGTAGTGGTTAACCGGCATTATGAATTAGCGCGCTTTATTGGCGCCAAAACTCTTATTTTTGCCGTCAGCTATTCGGGCAATACGGAAGAAACCATAAGCGCCTACCGCCAGGCAAAAGCAAAAGGAGCAGCCGTAGTAGCTTTAACTACCGGGGGAGCGCTTGAAGAAATGGCCCTTCAGGATAATATCCCGTTAATTACCGTTCCTGCTGGATTTGCCCCGCGGGCGGCGCTGGGGTACTTGTTTATTCCAATTTTAGTCGTCTTAGAACACCTGGGTTTGCTAATCAGTCAAGAGGTAGAAATAAACGCTTTAGCCAGCCACTTAAAAGATTTGTACAACCAGTACAGGCCGGAAGTACCCCTGGCCAAAAATTACGCCAAGCAGTTAGCCAGTCTGCTACACAATCGCCTTCCGGTAATTTGGGGGAGCAGTGGAACTACTGAGGTGGCGGCCCAGCGCTGGAAAGGGCAAATAAACGAAAACGCCAAAGCCCTGGCTTATTGGAACGTGTTTCCAGAACTAAACCATAATGAAATAGTTGGTTTTGAAGGACCGGTGGAACTTCTGCGGCGGCTCTACCTGATTATTTTAAGCCACCCTCACGACCATCCTCAGGTGCAAAAAAGAATAAGCATAACCAAAGAGCTTATGTCCAGGGTGGTGGCAGGGGTAAGCGAGATTAACGCTTCGGGGAATGCTGAGTTAGCGCGCTTGTTTTCCTTAATTTATTTAGGTGATTATACCAGTGTATACCTGGCTTTTTTATATGGGGTTGATCCGGGGCCGGTAAAAGTAATTGACCAGCTTAAAAAGGCGCTGCGGGAAGAAAAATAATTTTTTAGTTTAAAATTTACCATTTTCATTTAACAATTATCCTGATGACCGACGTCTGACGACTATTTTCTGAGGAGGTATTCTTTATTTAATGTTGTCCAGGTTTGTAATTATAACCGGTCTTTCTGGGGCTGGCAAAACTCAAGCTTTACGTTATTTAGAGGACCTGGGTTTTTTTTGCGTTGACAATTTACCTCCCTTATTGATACCAGTTTTTACTGAGCTTTGTGCCCAATCCTTCCGGCCGATAGAAAAAATGGCGGTAGTGGTGGATATACGCGGAGGCGAATTTTTTGAGGCTTTATCCAAAGTTTTAAGGGAACTGGAGCAAAAAAATTTTCGCTACGAAATACTTTATTTGGAAGCTTCTGATAATATTTTAATCCAGCGTTATAAGGAATCCCGCCGGACCCACCCTTTAAGTAAGCACGGTGAAATTTTAAAGAGCATACAGGAAGAAAGACTGTGTTTACAAAACTTACGCGGCCGGGCCCATAAAATAATTGATACTTCAAATATCAGCACCCAATTGCTTAAAAAAGAACTGGCCGGATTATTTAGTGATAATTTAGAAGGTCCAGGTCTGCATATTACTATTATTTCTTTTGGTTATAAATTCGGCATTCCCCTGGATAGTGATTTAGTATTTGACGTGCGTTTTCTTCCTAATCCTCATTATGAGATCGCGTTAAAACCCCTTACGGGAGAAGACGCGGCCGTGCAAGAATATATCTTTAGTTCACCCGTCAGTAACAATTTTACGGCTAAGTTTTTTGATTTAATTAATTTTCTTCTCCCCGAGTACGTTAAAGAGGGTAAAACTGCCCTGACTATCGCTATAGGCTGTACAGGCGGCCGTCACCGGTCGGTGGCGGTGGCAGAAAAATTGGGAGAATGCCTTAAGCATAAAAACTACCGGGTAACTTTTTGGCACCGCGACATTAAAAACAAAAATAATACAGAATGATGATGAGGTCAACCAAGAAGATAGTAATTTACAGGATAGTTTATAGGGTAATTCTCAGCTTAATTTTTGTTGTCTTAATAGTACCCCCCACAAGTAACGCCCCGCCGAGTCCTTCCGCAAAAATTCCAATTTTAATGTATCATAAAATGAACCCCCAAAGAGCATAACTTCACCGCTACAAAAAGTAATACCGTATTAATTATAAAAAGGATATATTAATTGCTAATAATTTTTATATATTATAGTAATTATTTAACTAGACAGTGAATAAAATAGCATATATAATTGAATACAGTATATTAATTTAAGGAAGGGGGATAATAATGGCCGTAAAGATAGGGATTAATGGGTTTGGCCGGGTAGGAATGAATGTGTTAAGGGCTGCTTTGCAGTTTAATAATATTCAAGTAATGGCCATTAACCATAAGTCCCGTCGTTTGCCCGTAAATGAGAATTTTATTCCAACCTTGGCTCACGCTTTAAAATACGATACGGTTCACGGAAAATTAAATCAAATTATAGAAGCAAATAAAGACGCTCTTTTACTTAACGGATGGAAGATAAAGGTGTTTTCAGAAGCAGAGCCGGCGCAAATTCCGTGGGATGATTTAGGAGTGGATGTGGTGGTTGAAGCTACCGGTAAGTTTAATCGGCCGGAAGATGCCGCCCGGCATTTACAAGGGGGAGCAAAGAGGGTTGTTCTTACGGCTCCGGCTAAAGGTGAGGTTTTGACCGTGGTAATGGGGGTTAATCACCACCAGTATGACCCGGCCGCACATCAGGTTATTTCCAATGCTTCCTGTACCACTAATTGTTTGGCCCCCGTGGCTAAAGTTTTGCACGAAAATTTTGGTATTGTAAAAGGTTTGATGACTACCGTACATGCTTTAACCAATGACCAGCAACTCTTAGATATGCCCCACCATGATTTAAGACGCGGCCGCGCGGGCATGACGAGCATTATACCTACTACTACCGGAGCGGCTAAGGCGGTAGGCTTGGTTTTGCCTGAATTAAAAGGCAAGTTAAATGGTTTTGCTTTACGCGTCCCCACCCCTAATGTTAGTGTGGTTGACTTGGTGGCGCAGCTTAAAAACAAAGCCACTAAAGATGAAGTAAACGCTGCTTTTAAGGATGCCGCGGAGGGGGAACTAATAGGAATTTTAGCTTATAGTGAATTACCCATGGTATCTAGCGACTACAACGGCGACCCCCATTCGGCTATTGTTGACGGTCCGTCTACCATGGTGGTGGCTGAGGATATGGTTAAAGTGGTGGCTTGGTACGACAATGAATGGGCTTATTCTTTGCGGGTACTGGACTTTATCTTGTACATGGCTGAAAAAGGAATATAGTTTAGGGCCAGGGAGGAATAAAAATGGCCAAAAAAACAGTACGGGATATTGAGATAACTGGCAAACGGGTGTTGGTAAGGGTAGATTTTAATGTACCTATAGAAAACGGTAAAGTAACAGATGATACCAGGATAAAGGAAGCCCTGCCTACCATTCGGTACTTGAGGGAAAACAAAGCGAAAATAATTTTAATTTCCCACCTTGGTCGCCCCAAAGGAAAAATAAATGAAAAGTACCGTTTAACTCCGGTAGCTCAAAGACTTCAGGAGTTATTAGGTGTTACGGTGCTAAAGATAGATGATTGTCTCGGGGATAAACCCGCCGCGGCAGTTAAAGCTATGCAGCCCGGGGAAGTTATCCTGCTTGAAAACGTCAGGTTTTACCCGGAAGAGGAAAAAAATGACCCGGCGTTTGCCCAAAAACTCAGCCTTCTGGCAGATGTATACGTAAACGATGCTTTTGGTGCCGTCCACCGGGCGCATGCTTCCACTGAAGGAGTAGCTCATTTCCTTCCGGCGGTGATGGGATTTTTAATGGAAAAAGAAGTTAAGGCACTAACGAAAATCTTAACTGTCCCTGAACGTCCCTTTGCGGCTATTTTAGGAGGGGCGAAAGTTTCGGATAAAATAGGAGTCGTTAAAAATCTTTTGGGAAAAGTAGATGTACTGCTAGTGGGAGGCGGCCTGGCTAATACCTTTTTAAAAGCGCAAGGATATGAGGTGGGTAAATCACCGGTAGAAGAAGATAAAATTAAAACAGCCGGAGAAATATTTGCACTGGCGAAGTCCCGGGGGGTAAAAATTATCTTGCCGGTTGACGTGGTGGTTGTTTCCGAAGGTGAAGCGGCTGATAAAATTAAAATTGTAAAAGTTGACGAAATCCCGGCTGATGGCCAGATCTTTGATCTTGGTCCGGAAAGCATTAAAATATTTAAGGAGGTCTTGCAAGGGGCAAAGACAGTATTTTGGAATGGTCCCCTGGGGGTCTTTGAACAGAAGGTTTTTGCCGAGGGTACTTTGGCCATAGCCAGAGCGATTGCTGAAGATAACCTTACCAGCGTTGTTGGTGGGGGCGATACCTTGGCTGCGGTGAGTAAAGCGGGCGTAGCCCAAAAAATAACTCATCTTTCAACCGGTGGCGGCGCCTCCCTGGAGTTTTTGGAAGGTAAAGTACTGCCAGGTCTTGCCGCTTTAACGGATGCAGCAAAGTGAAGCCAAAATTTAAAGAATCTAAATAACCTATATCTATCCTTTCGAGGCGTAAATGTGAAAGGAGGTTTTTTCTTGCTCCAATACTCACGCCAACCATTGGTTGCCGGAAACTGGAAAATGAATAAAACGGTTTCTCAGGCCCATACTTTTGTTAATAGTTTAAAAGAAGCCGTTGCGGAGGTAAAAAACGCAGAAATAGTTATTTGTCCTCCGTATACGGCTCTTTTTTCGTTAAATCAGGTTTTAAAAGGAAGTAATATTTTTTTAGGCGCCCAGAATATGTATTATTACGAAAAGGGAGCGTTTACCGGCGAAATTTCTCCTTTAATGCTACAAGAGGCGGGTTGCCGCTACGTAATTTTAGGGCATTCTGAAAGAAGGATATACTTTGGTGAAGAAGACACCTTAGTTAACTTAAAAGCTAAAGCTGCTTTACGGACGGGTTTAACCCCCATTATTTGTGTCGGAGAACAGTTGGCTGACCGGGAAGCAGGTAAAACAGAGGAAGTAGTTCAAAAACAACTGATTGGTTCGCTGGTTGGTCTTGAGCCCGAACTTTGCCAAATGGTAGTTATTGCTTATGAACCTGTTTGGGCTATTGGGACCGGGCAGAACGCTACGGCTATTGAGGCCCAAGAGGTAGGTAATTTTATTCGTAAGTTGCTGGTCAACAACGCCGGGAAAAAGGGGGCAGAAAAAATCCGTCTTCTTTACGGGGGTAGTATTAAGCCGGATAATATGGCCGACTTTATCAAGCAACCGGATATTGACGGCGCTTTAGTTGGGGGAGCAAGTTTGGAGGTAACTGATTTTTCCTTGATTATTAAAACAGTGCAGGAGGTAGAAAGTAAATGTCAACAGTTATTTTAGATGTTTTAGCCAGAGAAATTCTTGATTCCCGGGGAAACCCAACCGTAGAAGTAGATGTCATCCTGGAAGACGGTAGTATGGGCAGGGCTGCCGTACCATCCGGAGCTTCTACCGGAACCTTTGAAGCCGTTGAATTACGGGACGAAGACCCCAAGCGGTACCTGGGTAAAGGGGTAACTAAAGCCGTAAATAACGTAATTGAAATAATTGCTCCGGAAATTATTGGCTTTGAGGCGGTGG
This sequence comes from Peptococcaceae bacterium SCADC1_2_3, assembly GCA_000681355.2. Classification (GTDB taxonomy): domain Bacteria; phylum Bacillota; class Desulfotomaculia; order Desulfotomaculales; family Nap2-2B; genus SCADC1-2-3. Next base: position 55,133 of record JJNX02000003.1, on the reverse strand, counting down.
ATCAGGTAGGTCTGGATAAACAGCTCATTTCCCTTGATGGCACTCCTAATAAAAGCAAATTAGGAGCCAACGCTATCTTAGGGGTATCTTTAGCCGCGGCAAAAGCAGCTGCCCAAGCAGTTGGCTTGCCTTTGTACCGTTACTTGGGCGGTTTTAACGCCCGCCTTTTGCCAACCCCCATGATGAACATTTTAAATGGGGGTAAACACGCGGACAATAATGTAGATATTCAAGAATTCATGATTTTACCAATCGGGGCGAGAAATTTTGCTCAGGCTTTACAGATGGGAGCGGAAGTTTTTCACCACCTGAAAAAAGTACTCCAAAGTAAGGGTTTAAGTACGGGAGCAGGAGACGAAGGCGGTTTTGCTCCTGCGCTTAATTCCACGGAAGAAGCCATAAAGGTAATCATTACCAGCATAGAGGCGGCCGGGTACCGGCCAGGGAAAGATATTGCCCTGGCGCTTGATGCAGCGGCGAGTGAATTTTACCGGGCGGGTAAATACCAACTGGAGGGGAAGTCTTTAACGGCAAGAGAGATGGTTGATTTTTACGCCGCCTTGATAGATAAATACCCTGTTATTTCTGTTGAAGACGGTCTGGCCGAAGAGGATTGGGAGGGGTGGCAAAAGCTTACCGCCCAGTTGGGGACAAAGATACAGTTGGTGGGGGACGATATTTTTGTCACCAATACCCAAAAATTAAAAAAAGGAATAGAGCTAAAAGTAGCCAATTCTATATTAATAAAGGTTAACCAAATTGGAACCCTGACCGAAACCTTGGAGGCGATTGATTTAGCCCGCCGGGCGGGCTATACAACCGTAATCAGTCATCGTTCAGGAGAGACGGAGGATGTTTTTATTGCCGATTTTGCCGTGGCTACCAACGCAGGTTTAATTAAAACAGGCGCTCCTTGTCGAAGTGAGCGCGTGGCCAAGTACAACCAGTTGTTGCGTATTGAAGAGGAATTAGGACCGGTGGGTTTATTTAATATTAAATGAAAAATGAAAATTGAAAATGACAAACTGTAAATTGGAAGTATTTTTCTTTATTTTTTAGTCTTCTTCAGTTTAAAAATTTAATTTTATAAAATAATATTTGATTGTTATTTATTTTGGGCTATGATATAATCTTTACGGTTTTAAAAAGCAAGTAAACGATTACTAAATTATTTAAAATTTATTTAAAAATCAAGTTAAGTCAAAGGAGGTGAGGGGATGTTAAAAAGCCTGGTAACCGTTTTTCACGTAATTCTTTCCCTGGCCCTTATTGCGGTTGTATTGCTCCAGTCAGGCAAAAGTGCCGGGCTATCAGGAATTGTAGGCGGCGGTGCGGAAGCCTTGTTTGGTAAAAAGAAGGGTTTAGACGAGTTGCTGGGCAAAGCAACTTTGGTGGTAGCGGTTCTTTTTGGTCTTACAGCGCTTTTTTTGGGTTTAGGGTAAAAATTTAAGTACCTGTTTGGAGGTGTATATTTTGGAGCAAACAATAATCCTATGGGGTATTATTATTGCGGTGATAGGTATTCTCTTTGCGCTTTACCTGGCTTCATGGGTGTTGCGTCATCCGGCCGGCTCCCAGAAGATGCAGGAAATTTCCGCGGCCATCCAGGAAGGGGCAATGGCTTACCTCGGCCGGCAGTATAGGACTATTGCTATTGTAGGTATTGTTATTTTCTTTCTTATATTTTTTGGGTTAAGCAGCAAAACCGCGATTGGTTTTTTGGTCGGGGCCATTTTTTCAGGATTATGTGGTTTTGTAGGCATGTACGTATCTACGCGGGGCAACACCCGGGTTTCCGAAGCAGCCAAGCTAGGCATTGGTAACGCCTTGAAATTAGCCTTTCGGGGCGGCACAGTCACCGGGATGATGTGCGTAGGGTTAGCGCTTTTAGGAGTATCTGGCTTGTATTTAATCTATCGTGACCCGGTGGTTTTAGTCGGTATGGGGTTTGGCGGCAGCTTAATCAGCGTGTTTGCCCGTTTAGGAGGCGGTATTTACACCAAAAGTGCTGATGTAGGCGCTGATCTGGTTGGTAAAGTAGAAGCCGGTATTCCTGAAGATGATCCCCGCAACCCGGCAGTAATTGCCGACAACGTGGGCGATAACGTTGGTGACTGCGCCGGGATGGCGGCAGACTTATTTGAGACCTATACGGTAACCGCTGTAGGGGTAATGTTATTAGGACACTTAGTTTTTAAAGGTCAACCATTACAACCATTATTTGTCGTCTTCCCGATCTTACTTGGGGCAATAGCGATTATTGCTTCAATTATTGGTGTTTTTTTTGTAAGTATGGGCAAAGGACAAAACATTATGGGGGCTATGTATAAAGGCCTTTGGGTGACAGCTATCTTATCGCTTTTTGGTTTTTATTTTGCCTCGGTTAATGTTTTAGGGAACGCCATCTATTTTTGGCCCGCCCTGATTGGTATTGCTATCACTGTATGTATTGTTTATATAACTGATTATTATACTTCCAAGGCTTTTCGTCCGGTAAAATCCATTGCTAATGCTTCCCAGTCAGGTCACGGCACAAACATTATTACCGGTCTTTCGGTGGGGATGGAAAGCAGTGTGCCGCCGGCAATTGTCATTGTAATCGGAATTCTTGTTTCTTATTTAATTGGCGGCAGCGGTGAAGGAGGCTTATACGCCATTGGTATTGCCTCTATGGCGATGCTTTCCATGACAGGCATTATTGTGGCTATTGATTCTTATGGCCCCATTACGGATAACGCCGGTGGCATTGCGGAAATGGCCCAATTGCCCAAGGAAGTTAGGGCCATTACCGATCCTTTGGATGCCGTAGGAAATACCACCAAAGCCGTGACGAAAGGATACGCCATTGGTTCAGCCGGACTTGCGGCTATTGTTTTGTTTACGGATTATACTTATCATTTAGGCGATTTTGTGCCCGCGCAATTGCTTAACTTTAGCATTAGTAATCCCTGGGTGTTGGGCGGTTTATTGATTGGCGGAGCTTTGCCTTTTATTTTTTCCTCCCTGGCTATTGGAGCGGTGGGACGGGCCGCCTACGAAGTAGTTAATGAGGTGCGGCGGCAGTTCCGCGAAATTAAAGGTTTAATGGAAGGCACGGCCCGTCCGGAATACGGGCATTGCGTAGATATTGTTACCCGCCGGGCCATTAAGGAAATGATTGTGCCGGGCTTAATTCCTGTACTGGTCCCAGTAGTGGTAGGTCTTGTTATGGGCCGGGAAGCCCTTGGGGGTTTGCTTATGGGGACAATTATTACCGGCTTGTATTTGGCCATTTTCCAAACCTCCGGGGGAGGGGCCTGGGATAACGCTAAAAAGTACATTGAAGAAGGAATGTACGGAGGCAAGGGTACTCCCGCCCACGCGGCGGCTGTTACCGGAGATACGGTTGGCGACCCCCTGAAAGATACCGCAGGTCCGGCCATCAACCCCATGATTAAGGTAGTCAATATTGTGGCCATCTTAATTATTCCTTTGATTGCCGGCATTGTTCGTTAATTAACTAAGATTTTATTCAACCGCCCCCGGTTAAAAAGGGGCGGTTGTTTATTTTAACCGGTAATGGTATAATTATAAGGTAAGGGCGAAAGGGCTGATTATCTTGCCTGAAGAAGAAAAGCCTTTTGGCGAGGAAGCCGGATGGCATAATTTATCCCAGATGTGTTTTGGCTGCGGTTGTAATAATAACATTGGCTTAAAACTGCAGTTTCACCTGCAGGATGATACCTGTTGGACCACTTTTATCCCGGCCGAAGAACATCAAGGTTGGGATGGGTGTATGCACGGGGGGCTGGTGGTAGCTTTATTAGATGAGGTAATGGCCCAGTGGCTATGGTTAAACGGTATTTCGGCTATGACCGCTGAAATGACCACCCGATACAGCTTTATGGTTCCTTTAGGGCAGACGCTAAGGATTGAAGCGGAAAGGACTGGCGGCAGAGGACGTTTATATGAAATGGCCGCCAAAATCATTCTTCCCGATGGTAAAGTAGCCGTAAAAGCAAAAGCGAAATTTTTACGGCTTCGGACAGGCTAGAATAAAAAGAAGATAAGGAAGTTAAGTTAAAATGCCCGCCAAGGTTATGGCTGTAAATAAAAAAGCCCGTTACGAATACCATATTGTAGATACTTTTGAAACCGGTATTGTTTTAACGGGAACAGAGGTAAAGTCCTTGCGGGCCGGAAAAGCAAATTTGCAAGATAGTTATGCTCGGGTTGAAAACGGAGAGCTTTTGTTGTATAATATGCATATAGCCCAGTACCAGCAAGGCAACCGTTTTAACCACGAACCAAAGCCTAAAAGCATATATTTTAAGTCACCTCCCGTGGTACAGGCCCGTAGGGTAGGCATCCTGCCTGCCCGTAGCCTGTGGTTAAAGAAATTTCCCCCGTGATAAAACGACGTATCTCTCCGGTGGATAAGCGCAATAATAAAGCCCCACTTAAATCAATATCTTCCGTCCATCCTTCCCAGCTTTCTTTTAAGTTGCTTAAACGCACTAAACCAGGCAGGTGAACACATAATTTTTTCCATTGGATTAGGATAGGAGCAAATCCCTCTTCCAACCAAACAAAATATAACTTTTCTAGTTCCTTTAAAGTCACCTGCAAAAGATGCAACCGGTTTACAGGCTGACCACTTTCAATTTTTAGAGAAGTGGCTACTTCTTTTAGGGGGGAAGGGAGGTCTTCCGCTTCAATATTTACATTAAGGCCTATCCCTAAGACCAGATACCTTACCCGCTCCATCTCTGCCCCCATTTCCGTAAGAATACCACACACCTTTTTCCCTTTAAGGCATATATCGTTAGGCCACTTAATACCGGCCTTGATCCCAACTACCTCCCTTATTGCCTGGGCTATAGCTACTGAAGCTAACATGGTTATTGGCGGTACCTCAACCGGATTAATTTTTGGGTAAAGGATAACCGAACACCATAGGCCTTTGCCGTAAGGGGAAAACCAGCCTCTCGACAGGCGGCCGCGACCCGCGCTTTGCGTCTCGGCAACCACCAGGCTGCCATCGGCAGCCCCCTGTAAGGCTAAGTCTTTAGCTATTTGATTTGTTGAATTCACCTCTTTATAATAATAAACCGTGCGACCCAAAAACTCAGTCGTCAGGTTATAGGTAACTTCTTCCGGGTATAAAAAATCAGGAACAGTCACCAGGCGGTAACCAACGTTGGGCTGGGCCACTATTTCATAGCCATCCTTACGCAGCGCCTGGATATGTTTCCATATTGAGGTTCGGGAAACACCCAGAGCTTTACATATACTTTCTCCTGAAATAGCCCGCGGATAACCATTTTTTAATATATATAAAATTTGTTTTTTCATTTTTCCTCTAAAAACGGTGTATTAAAGACTTTAGCCAACATATCCAGGACAACTTTATCCGTAGGAAAAGCAAGCGGTGGCGGATCAGCTAAATTACAGTAAGCCAGTTGATCTAGATCGTCTCCTGCCTGTAATTCTCCCCCCATTACCTTAGCCATAAACCATACTCCTACGGTATGCAGTTCAGGATTGTGAAAATTAGACTGTACCGTAAAAACCCCTTTTAAAACAATGTCCAAATTGGTTTCCTCTTTAAACTCCCGGACTACCGCCTGGTAAACATCTTCATCATATTCTACATAACCACAGGGAATACACCAAAGCCTCTTATTTAAGGTCGTCGGTCGCCGGTCGCCGGTCGTCGGTATGGTTAAAGAATTAGTTTGTTTTTTTCTCCTAACGTCTGACGTCTGATGACTAACGTCCACTAATTTGGTACTGCGCCTTCCCAGCAATATTTGCTTATCTTTGTTTAAAACAATAGCGGCTACCCCTACGGCTGGGTTTTCATAAAAAACATAACTGCACTTAAGGCAAACTAAACGGGGGCGCTCCCGGTATTGCTTATATTTTAAATTTCCCCCGCACTTAGGGCAATAAAAAAAGCGCTGCTCCACCTTTATTTTTTCACTCCCACGCTTAGAGCCATGTCTAAGGCCCTGGCTGAGTGCGTAATTGCCCCTATCGAAATAAAGTCAACCCCTGATTTTGCCACCTCTAAAATATTTGCTTCACTAACTCTTCCTGAAGCTTCTGTACGGGCCCGCCCGTTAATTATCTTTACGGCCTGACGCATAACATCCGGGGCCATATTATCCAGCATAATAATATCTACCCCAGCCGCCAGCGCTTCCTCCACTCCGGCTAAATCTTCCACTTCTACCTCAATCTTTATCATCGGAGATACATTTTTACGCGCCTTTTGGACGGCCTGTCGAATGCCTCCGGCAATTTTAAGGTGATTGTTTTTAATCAGTATTCCGTCAAATAAACCAAAACGGTGGTTATATCCCCCGCCCACACGCACGGCGTATTTTTCTAAAACCCGCAATCCCGGGGTTGTTTTACGGGTATCAATAATATTTACCGGAAAATCTTTAATTATTTCTTTAAGGGTGGCTGTATAGGTGGCAATGCCCGACAGGCGCTGCAAAAAATTTAAGGCCAGGCGCTCCCCGGTCAGGATAGACTGTAACCTACCTTCTACCACCGCCAGTATTTGCGCCTCTATGGCCCAACTTCCTTCTGCTGCCTGGGGGGTAAATAATATTTCCTGGTCCAGGCGACGAAAAACAGCAGCCGCAACGGGCAATCCTGCAATTATGCCCTTTTCTTTAGCCCGGATATAGCCCCATCCAGTTAAGTCAGAACCAATTACGCTTAAAGTAGTTATATCTCCAGAGCCAATATCCTCATTCAGGGCACGGTCAACTATTTTCGTTAAAAGATGGTAACTTAAAGTCACTTTTAAACTCACCTCAAAGTGGCACAGGCCCGTAGGGTAGGCATCCTGCCTGCCCGAAGCCTGTGAACATTAATAAATGTAGTAGGTAGTTAACAGTTTTTAGTTTACAGAAAAGGAAGTACCGTTGAGACTAAGAACTCAAAACTATCCACTAAAAACTATTTAGGTCAACCAGTGGCACAGGCCCGTAGGGTAGGCATCCTGCCTGCCCGAAGCCTGTGGTTGACAAAAACAATTGAGTGGCACAGGCTTCCGGCCTGTGGTTAACGCCCCTACAGACGTAAAATTATATGCTTAACCCACCTCTCGCTCGCGGCAGGATAATCTTCCCGGTAATGCGCCCCCCGGCTTTCAGTCCTCATTAAAGCTGCCTCACAAATCAACTGACCAACCAGTAACATATTACGTAACTCCATTTCGGCGATATTTTTTGCCTCACTCAAGGACAAATCGGCCTGGTTTTCAAAAAAGTTTAAAGTCCCTGTTAATCCTTGAGCCGAACGGACAGGACCGGCGTATTTATTCATTACCGCTTGTAACTCTCGTCTTAAACTATTTATTTTTATTTCCTTAGGCGGTTTTAAATAATTACAAACAAATTCAACTGACGAAGGAACGTAACTAGTTAAAAAACGCATACTTTGTTTTACAATCCGAAAACCAAAAACCAGGCCATCCAGTAAAGAATTGCTGGCCAGGCGATTAGCCCCGTGGACTCCTTGGCAGGCTACCTCCCCGCAGGCATAAAGCCCCTTGATGTTGGTTTCGCCGTGCAGGTTAGTTTTTACCCCTCCCATCATGTAATGAGCCGCCGGAGCAACTGGGATGGGGTCTTTCGTAATATCCAAACCATAGGTAGCACAGGTACGGGTGATATTAGGAAAACGTTGTTGGATCACGTCACACCCCAAAGGAGAAAGGTCTAAAAAAACGTTTTTTGAATTTGTCCGGACCATTTCTTTAAGCATACTCTGTACCACTATGTTGCGGGGGGCTAACTCAGCCAACTGGTGATAACGGGGCATAAACTGCTCGCCGTAACAATTCCGCAGCCAAGCACCTTCGCCGCGCACGGCTTCAGAAATTAAAAAAGAAGGTGCCCCGGGTAAACAAAGCACGGTAGGATGGAACTGGATAAATTCCAGGTCCATAACTTCCGCCCCGGCCCGGTAAGCCATGGCAATACCATCACCCGTAGCTATTTCCGGATTAGTATTATGTTCATATATCTGACCCGTACCACCGGTAGCCAGAACAACCACCCGGCCGTAAAACACCTTAAAACACCGGTTAACGTTATCGCAGACTAAAACCCCGTAACAAACGTCGTCGGCTACCAGCAAATCTACTACAAAATAGTTTTCGTGTATTTTAAGGTTGGGAATTTGATTGGCCTGGTAGACAAGAGCACGTTGAATTTCTGCTCCTGTAGCGTCACCGGAAGCGTGTAAAATGCGGCGCTGACTGTGCGCTCCTTCCCGGGTTAACGCCAGCTCTCCTTCGTAGTAGTCAAACTGAGCCCCCCAGCTAATCAATTCTTTAACGCGGTTTACGCCTTCGTTAACCAGTATTTCCACCGCTTTAGGGTCGCATAATCCTGCCCCGGCAAAGATAGTATCTTTAAAGTGCAATCCCGGTGAATCTGATTGACCTAAAGCAGCCGCTATTCCCCCCTGGGCCCTATCGGTACTGGTATCTTCCAGGGTATGCTTGGTAAGGACCAAAACCTGCCCCCCCTCCCGGGCTACCTTACAAGCCGTATATAACCCGGCAATACCTCCGCCAATAATAACGTATTCATAAGTTTCAGCCGGTAACTGCCGGGTATCAAAATTTACTAAATGGGGTTTGAGCAAACGTATTTCCTCCTTTTGTAGGGGCGTTAAATTTAACGCCCCTACGGGTGAGACAAAGGAACCGTCCCCTTGTCTCTCTTTTACGTAATTTGATTTTGTTCGTTTACCATCACGATAATAGGCTTAATAGTTTGCGCTTCTTCCAAAGTTGCCAGGACATAAGAAATAATAATTATAATGTCGCCAGGCTGCACCAGTCTAGCGGCTGCACCATTTAAACAAACAACCCCTGAATCTGGTGGACCGGTAATTACATAAGTCTCAAAGCGCGCGCCGTTATTAATGTTGACTATCTGTACTTTCTCGTGAGGCAAGATGCTGCTTGCTTCAAGCAAAGTCTGATCAATAGTAATACTGCCGGTGTAATTTAAGTTTGCGTCTGTTACCGTGGCCCGGTGAATTTTAGATTTTAACATGGTTAAAAACAATTAAATCACCTCTTATTTGGGATGATCGGCCAGTTATCTGGTATTTTTAAAACCAGGTTATCAATTAGCCTGGTCTTGCCAACTTTAGCGGCTATTGCTAAAAGAACTTCTCCTTGCAGAAGGCTTATCTCCTCTAAATGAGGCAAGGAATATATTTCTATATAATCTATTTCTACTAAAGGTTCGGCTGCTAGCATATTACAAACGGCCATTTTTACTTTAATCGGGTCCCTTTCGCCATTTTCTACTGCTTGAGCCGCCAAAGCCAGGCTCTTAGGGATGCTTAAGGCGGCCTGCCTTTGAGCACCTTCAAGGTAAATATTTCGTGAACTCAACGCTAGGCCATCTTTATCCCGTACGGTAGGCACAAGCACTATTTTTACCTTAAGGTTAAGGTCCTCTGCCATTCGCCGGATAGTAGCCGCTTGCTGAAAATCCTTTTGACCAAAAAAAGCTATATCAGGTTGGATAATGTTAAAAAGCTTGGTTACCACCGTAGTTACCCCCTGAAAATGACCGGGCCGCGACTTCCCGCATAAACAATCGGTTATTTTTTTTGTCTCCACAAAGGTAGAAAAACGGGGGGGGTACATTTCTTCCACCGAGGGAATAAATATAGCATCTACACCCACTTCTACAGCTAATCTTTTATCCCGGTCAATATCCCGGGGGTAGCAGGTAAAATCTTCTTGCGGACCAAACTGGACCGGGTTTACAAAAATACTGCTTACCACCACGCTACAGGTTTTTTTTGCTTCACTCATTAAAGCTAAATGGCCGGCGTGAAAATAACCCATAGTTGGAACAAAACCGATTGTTTTTCCTTGAGACGCGGCTTGACGGGTAAAAGATTTTATTTCGTTAATTGTATGGCAAATCAACATTTTTTACGCCCCACTTATTGTAAGGGCGTATGGCAATACGCCCCTAACTACTATCTTTTAAAGAAATTCTTCCGCCCCTATCTTATCTAACACTTCTTTAGCCATAGGGTAACTTTGTTCCGGACCGGGAAAAATTCTATTTTGTACTTCTACCCGGTAAGTTTGAATAGCCTGAATAATTTCTTCCCTTAGTTTAGCGTATTGTTTCACAAACTTGGGTGCTTGTCCCTCAAGCAAACCAAGTAAATCATGAATTACCAAAATCTGCCCATCACAGTCTGCGCCCGCCCCAATCCCAATGGTAGGAATAGTTAATTTTTCAGTCAAGTAGCGGGCCAACATAGCCGGGATACATTCTAAAACCAAAGCAAAAACCCCAGCCTTCTGAAGAGCATGGGCATCACAAACAAGCTTTCTGGCGGCAGCTTCTTCTTTGCCCTGTACTTTATAGCCTCCCAACTGGTAAATTGACTGGGGGGTAAGGCCCAAATGACCCATAACCGGAATCCCAGCCGCCGTGAACGCCTGAACTACAGGCACAACTTCTTGTCCCCCTTCTAATTTAACAGCTTGAGCACCGCCTTCTTGCAAAATACGACCGGCATTTTTAATGCTTTGCTCGAAAGATAAGTGATATGAAAGAAAAGGCAAGTCACCAATCACCATGGCCCTGTTTACCCCCCGGCATACCGCTTTAAGGTGATGAATCATATCGTCCATAGTTACCGGGATAGTAGAATCGTAACCCAGCATTACATTGCCCAAGGAATCACCAACTAAAATAGCGTCAATTCCGGCAGCGTCTGTAAGCCTGGCCATCGCGTAATCATAGGCCGTAAGCATAGTAATTGGTTGGCCTTCTTTTTTTGCCTGCCTAAAATAGGCCGTGGTTATTTGTTTATTCAAAAATACTTTCCCCCCCCTGACATGACATACCCTTAGCAAAAATTGTCTGCAATTTTGCTGCCTGCTCTACGTTAAGGCTTCCTTTTTCCCGGGCAATAGAAATGATATATAAACCTAAGGCACAGTATAGATCCACTTCCTCCTGGGTTACCTTTTGCGTTAGGGCATTCAGATGATTTTTAATGGTTTTTTCATCGCCTCTATCTATCGGCCCGGTAAGAGCTAACGTGGGACCATTTTGTTTAATATTATTAAGCGTGCCCTGAATAAGGGGTAACAAGGCTTGAAAAGCTTCTTTTCTTGATAACCCAAAGCTTTGGTACAATCCCGTGCTAAAATACGCCAGCCCCACTAAATAGTTTGAAATTATACAGGCCGCCGCGTGGTAAAGGGGCTTATCTTTAGCCTGAATAAAGAAAAAATGCCCACCTAAATCAGAAACTATGGCGGTTGCTACCGGTAATGCTTCGGCATCTCCTTCCAGGGCAAAATAAGAGCCAGGTAAATTTTTAAGGGCTGTTTCTACATCAGCTACCGCTTGAATTGGGTGCATGGAAACGGCAAAGGCTCCTGCTTCCCGTACCCCGCGTAATTCGCCGGCCCCACAAACACCACTGGTATGAATAACTACTTGACCCGGACGAAAACCCCCCTGTCTAGCTACACTTTGGGCCACCTGAGCAATCTCGCGGTCAGGAGTAGTAATAAAAACCAACTCTGCCTGACGCGTTATTTTTTCCGGTTTATCTACAGCTTGACAGTTCAATTTTTCGGCTAATTTTTGAGCTGAAGCAATATTTTTACTAGCTACCCCAACTACCGGATAATTTTTTTCTTTTAAAAGATAGGCTAAAGCACTGCCTACCTTACCGCACCCTATTAAGACAAATGAAGGTTTTGACATTTACTTTTATTTCCTTAAAATTAAAACTTTTTAGGATATTTTAAAATTTATAATTTTCTGAATGTGTATCACATAAAAAATACTTACGGCTATCCGCAAGCATTTCATTGACCAAAAAACCGTCTTGGTCCGGTTGGCTCCAAGCGGATAACTCTTACATTAATTATTATTCTTTTTAATTAGTTATTTTTGAGGTATACTTCTTTTTGATTTTATCCTCGAAAAAATTTTAACACAAGACCTTTAGCTTGGCAACATTTTTTATTAATTTATTTTTTGTGAATTTTTTCGTTAAATTTTACGGAACATAAATGCAGTTTAGACGCCGTTGCCCAATTCAACCAGTATTACGTCTACCCCAATTTTAATAATTTTTTCCCAGGGCACAATTATTTCATCTTCCCGGCCAAAAAATCCCCTAAAAAAATGGTTTTGTCCGGGTAAAACTAGAGCGCTTAGGTAACCCTTGGTCAGGTCAAGGTCAATATCTTTAACCGGTTCTAAGCGCCGCCCATCAACTATATTAATTACTTCGCGCACCCGTAAATCAGAAATTTTTATCACCTTACCCGCACCTCCTGTACATACTTATGTCAAAAGGAGGGCCGGATAGACCACTATTAGGGGCGTTAAATTTAACGCCCCTACAATTGATTATTTACTTTAGCTCTTCCACCAGGCCACGGCCTGACGTATTAATTCTAAGGTCTTAAAGCGAAATTCAACCTGAGTCTTTTCGGTTAACGATACTTTGTCTTTTGCCTCAGCCGGCGCTTTTTCCCTTGCTTCCGCCGGTATTGTCGCCCAGGCGGTTACTGTTTGTGGTGTATCCAAACGAAAGGCCGGTTCTGTTTCCTTTGCTTTTAACGGTGATTTGGTGGTTTTAACAACCCCTACCGGGTCAGTTAAACATAAAGGAGGGAATAAAACACACCACCAATTATCCCCTTTTCCCTGACCAATGACTACCCGGACTGTTTCATAACGGCCGGCAGGTAAGGTTATTTCCCGGGTTGAAACACCGGTCGTACTGGCTACCTTATAATTGTATTTCCGGGGTGGGAAAAAATATCTTCCCATTTCTACTCTTGCCGGATAATTTTTACCTTCGTTACTTATTTGTTGTATCGTTAAATCGTGGACACGCTTTATATTTACCTGAGCAACTTTTTTTGCGGTGATTATATCCTTTACCCCGGCAAACTTACCGGACATATCTTTAACAATTGCGTCACGCACCTGGTATTTTAAAGCCTGGTCAACTACACTGTTGCTGTTGGCAATTATGTGAAAGCGAATTAAACCAGGGTAAAAACAGGTTTGATCGTTTTGTTTACACAACCAAAAACCGCCAAGTCCCAGCCCTAAGGCTAATAAGCCTACCAGCATTATCACCGTATATTTTCGATATTTTCGCGTTTTTTTGTTTTTATTAATCATAAGCGCCTGTCACTCCTTATTAAGATACTTTTTAAGGTACTTTTAATGTTAGTTTTCCCAGAGCTTTGTTTTTTCAAACCTGGTATTCACAGGTACTTACGGATATGATTTAAAGCGGCTTTTTCCAAGCGGGAAACCTGGGCTTGAGAAATTCCAATCTCTTCGGCTACTTCCATCTGCGTTTTACCTGCGTAAAAGCGCAAATTAAGAATAAGTTTTTCCCGGTTACTTAATTTGCGCAAGGCATCTTGAATAGCTATATTTTCCAACCAGTATAAGTCTTGGTTTTTTTCGTCATTTATTTGATCCATTACGTAAATAGGGTCACCGTCGTCATGGTAAACAGGCTCAAAAAGAGAAATAGGTTCTTGGATGGCATCCAAAGCAAAAACGATCTCTTCCCTGGGCATTTTTAATTCGCGGGCAATTTCGTTAATTGAAGGTTCCCGGGAATACTGGTTAACTAGGTTATCCCTAATTTGTAAGGCTTTATAAGCTGTATCCCGTAAGGAACGGCTAACCCGAACGGAATTGTTATCCCGTAAATAACGCCGGATTTCACCAATAATCATGGGGACAGCATAAGTAGAAAATTTTACGTTTTGGGATAAGTCAAAATTATCAATTGCTTTTATTAAACCAATACAACCAACTTGAAATAAATCATCAACATATTCCCCCCGGTTGCCAAAACGATGAATAACGCTTAATACCAGGCGAAGGTTTCCATTAATAAGGCTTGTGCGGGCAGAAAGATCTCCCTGCTGCATCGCTTCGAACAACTGACACTTTTGGTTTTCGGTAAGTACCGGGAGTTTTGATGTATTTACTCCGCATATTTCTACCTTATTCACCAACATCGTTGTTCCTTCACTCCCAATTTTTTTATAATTTTTTTATCTTATTTTCAGCATTACCTCAATTTCATTATTGCCTTAATAACATAGTTTTATTCTTTTACCATAAAACAACTAATAAGGCTAAAAATAAAAAAAACCCCCTGATTAACCAGGGAGAAACAAAAAATGAAGCAACATTATTGTATTTTCAATTCCCCCTCCCCCTAACCCCCCTCCCTCAAGGGGAGGGGGTTAGGGGGAGGGTCACTTCAGTTAAAAAAAAGATAATCAATAAGCTTTGTGTCTTAACCTGCTTATGTTATTCCATCCGAAGCATCTCTCTTCTTAAACGGAAGATAATCCTTTTTTCCAACCGGGAAATATAAGACTGCGAGATACCCAGCAAGTCAGCTACTTCCTTTTGGGTTTTTTCGGTATTGTTATTTAAGCCGTAACGTAACTCCATAATCTTACGCTCACGTTTGTTAAGTTTTTGCAGGACCAGAAAAAGAAGTTTTTTATCTACCTCTTCCTCTAAGCTTTTATAGGTAAGGTCATTTTCAGTGCCTAAAACATCAGAAAAAAGCAGTTCATTTCCGTCCCAATCAATACTTAAGGGCTCGTCAAAAGAAACTTCCAGACGGGTCTTGTTATTACGGCGTAAGTACATTAAAATTTCATTTTCAATGCAGCGGGAGGCATAAGTAGCCAATTTAATTTTTTTGCCGGGGTCAAAGGAGTTAACCGCCTTAATTAAACCAATGGTACCGATAGAAATTAAATCCTCAATATCTACCCCGGTATTTTCAAATTTCCGGGCGATATAAACCACCAACCTGAGGTTACGCTCAATTAAAACAGTCCGGACAGCTCCCTCGCCGGCTTCAAGTTTGTTAATTAGATAGGATTCCTCTTCGCCGGTAAGGGGAGGTGGCAAAGCCTCACTGCTTCCAACGTAATAAACTTCACGCTGCTGCCCCAGCCACTGTAAAACCTTGACTATCGTTAGCTGAACAAGCAATCTTAATCGCCACCACTTCATTTTTTAATCACCCCTAATATTAAAATTATAAATTTAAGCCACCGCTAAAAGATTAGGGTGGAGTAAAGCCTGGTAGGTATGGCTGGAATTGAAGCTTTTTAAGTAAACACCAATTATTACTTTTTCTATAACTATCATTTGCTCCTCCCGGTAAACCTCCACCCGGTCTGGTTTAAGACCAATTAAAAAACCATTATTTTGTCCCAAGGACCGGTAAGGAATTAAACGCAGCCTGGTGGCCCAACTATTTGTTTCTAATTCTCTGACGTTAAATTTGTTTTCCGTAAAACCGCTTTCAAGAAGCTTTTTTACTTTTTCCGGCAATGTTTTGCTTAAAGCCCTATACTCGACTATAATTACGGGGCGGCCGGTAAGTGGGTCTGTTAAGCTATTGCCCGTATCTATAAGACCGGTCAGTTCTACCTCAGTTCCCGCCATATAAATCTTTAAGGGTACTTGAAGGTGAAGCCGCTGGAACCTTCTAAATAAAATTTGTGCCCCCGCCCGGCACGCTAACCAGGCCGCCAAAAAAGCCAGGAGCAAGCCCGGCCAAAAATAAACTTTAATGGCCGTTAAATCCTGACTCACTGTTATTCCGGCCGTATTATTAAGGAAATAAATAAACCCCAGCAGAAAACCCCCTAAGGAAAAGGAGATTAAGTAAAACATTCCTAAACAGCTTAAAAAACGTGACTTTGGTAAGGGAGCAAAAGCAATTAAAACCATAAAAAGAGAAAATAAAAGTTTTAAAGGGATACTGAACAGTGGGCTTGGCCCCGGTAAAAATAAGGCTAAAGAATAAAAACTACCTGCTGCGGCCCCAAGCATAAGACGAAAAAAACTGCTTTTTACTTCGCTAAATAGACCGGTAAGCCATAAAATTAAGTAATTAATAAATAAATTAGATAAAAAAACCTGGTCTACGTATACTATATAATTTTGCATTATTCAACCCCTTTTCAAAAGAAGCGAGAAATTTACTGATCACCCTTAAAAAGGAATTTTATTCCTGCGATTGCGCCTGTCTTAATATTTATTTTCATCAATATATGCCTGGGTATAAGAAATATACCTGGAAAATAAAAAAACTCTGTCCCCATTATATAATGCCAGAGTTAGTAAATTATGTTACTTTATGCCGTTTATTTTTATTTTTTTCCGCCTTATTTTAACATATTAACCTGCTTACTACCAGGGCCAATGCTGCAATTTTATAATGGTACGGTAGTCTGTTAAATCCAATTGGATAGGGGTAATGGAAATATACTGGGCTTTTATGGCACCTACGTCTGTATCGTTGTTATTATTATCCTCTATATCCATAGGTTGCCCACCCATCCAGTAGTAAATCCGCCCGCGGGGATCGGTGCGTTTATCAAAAACGTTAATGTACCGCCGGTTACCAAGTCTGGTAATTTTAACCCCGCGCCAATGTCCGGCCGGAATATTTATATTTAAGAGGGTGCCTGAGGGAATTCCCCTTTTCTTAATCAGGGATAGCACTTGTTTAATAAAATTTTGGGCCAGGGCAAAATCATGGTAAGTATAACTGGCTAAGGATACCGCCAGGGATTGAAAACCATTAATTACTCCTTCAATGGCGGCCGAAACTGTTCCTGAATACAAAACATCCGTTCCCAAATTTGGACCTTGATTAATTCCGGTTATGACTAAATCTGGCGGTTCAGGCAGCAAAGCTTCAATGGCCAACTTAACACAATCAGCCGGCGTTCCGTCTACCGCCCATTCCTGACCAAAAGAAATATCTACCGTTTTTACGCGCAAGGGACGGTGAACCGTAATCCCGTGGCCGGCCGCGCTGCGCTCCCGGTCGGGAGCAGCTACATATAATTCAATATCTTCTACTTCCTGCAAACTATTAATCAGAGCCTTTAGCCCTTCAGCCTGAATACCGTCATCATTACTAATTAGAATGCGCATAAACAACCTCCAAAAATAGTCTCCAGAAGAAACTACTTAATAATACTTAGAAATACTCCTGCAGCTACTGCAGTACCAATAACTCCAGCTACATTGGGCCCCATGGCATGCATAAGCAAGAAATTATCCCGGTTGGCTTCTCTACCCATGTTCTGTACCACCCTGGCAGCCATAGGCACAGCAGAAACACCAGCCGCACCAATAAGAGGATTTACCTTATTTTTTATAAATAGATTCATAAATTTAGCTAAAAGAACCCCGCCAGCAACAGCAAAGGCAAAGGCAATTACACCTAAGATAAAAATATAAATGGTTTTAGGATTTAAAAAGTTTTCCGCTGACATAGTAGCTCCTATTCCAACACCAAGTATAATAGTCACAATGTTTATCAATGCTTCTCGAGATACGTTAGCAAGGCGTTCTACTACACCTGATTCCGTAAACAGGTTACCTAACATAAACATGGTAATGAGCGGCGCAGACTTTGGTACCAACAATATAATTACAATGCTGGCTAATATGGGGAAAATAATTCTTTCTCCTTTGCTAACTTCTCTCATTTGCTCCATTACCATAGCCCGTTCTTTTGTTGTAGTTAAAAGCCTGGCTATAGGTGGGATAATAATGGGTACCAAAGCCATGTAAGAATATGCTGCTACCGCTGTTGTTCCCAATAAGTGAGGGGCAAGGTTAGCTGTCAGATAAATAGTAGTGGGTCCATCAGCTCCTCCAATGATACCAATTGAAGCCGCCTCTGGAATACTAAAACCAAGTAATAAGGCCATAAAAAACGCCACATAAACCCCTAGTTGGGCGGCTGCCCCCAGCAAAAATGTTTTAGGGTTGGCGATTACCGGTCCGAAGTCAGTCATTGCTCCTAAACCAAGAAAAATAAGAGGTGGAATCAGTTCATTTTCAATACCATAATGATAAAAGATATAAAAAAGCCCACCTTCATCCATCAGCCCGGTAAAGGGGAAATTAGCAGCAAATATACCAAACCCAATAGGTACTAATAATAATGGTTCAACTCCCTTTTTAATAGCCAAGTATAGAAGAGCAAAAGCAATAACCCACATTGCCATATTTCCCCAACTAAGGTTGAGTATGCCTATTCCTTGAAAAGCTTCTAAAAACTGTTCTAGCATAAGTTCATTCCTCATCCCTCACTTTGTTCAGGTTGCTCTTTTTCTTTACGGATAAAGTAACGGCCAGATAAGCTAACAACTATACTTAAAATACCCAATACTAGAAATACAGAAACGATTCCCGTCACGGCTATTGTCAAGGCATTTAACCAGTCAACCACTATTTATACCTCCTTAGGTTTATTATTTTTGGCTTAGCTTTATTTATCGTAATAAATTACGCCCAAAAAAAAATCTACTATCACATTCTATATTGCAGGGGCACCAATTTTAATAAAAAAGCTTAACTTATAGATATAGATACTAATGGCGCCCCTGCCTTCACAGTCTGCCTTTCTTTAACATAGACTTCTTTTACCTCACCACTAACCAAAGCATCAATTTCATTTTCCATTTTCATTGCTTCAATAATTAAGATTACATCTCTTGGTGAAACCTTTTGACCAACGTCCACTTTAATTTTTAATATAGTTCCCGGTAAAGGAGCAGTAACTTTTTTCTCTCCCATTTTAACCCTAATCTCCCTTCATTAATTTAATAAATGTACGGCAACCAGAATCAGATTCGTACATTTTATTTGTCTTTTTATTTGTCTTTAATTAACGCCAGAGCTTCAGCCCTGGTAACGGCATTTTTACGGAAAACGCCGCGCACGGCCGAAGTAATTGTTTTTGAACCAGGTTTCTTTACCCCCCGCATAGTCATGCACATATGTTCGGCTTCAATTATAACCAGTACGCCCATGGGGCTAAGTTTAGTATCAATAGTATCGGCTACTTGGGTGGTTAGTCGTTCTTGTATCTGTGGACGCTTACAAAAACCCGTGACTACCCGGGCTAACTTGGAAAGACCTGTCAGTTTGTTATGTTGGGGAATATAAGCCACGTGCGCCTTGCCAAAAAAAGGTAACAAGTGGTGCTCACAAATAGCGTAAAGGGGAATATCTTTAACTAAAATCATTTCGTCATGTTCTTCGGAAATAATGGTTTGCAAGTGTACCTGGGGATCTTCCCATAGACCGCAAAAAATTTCCTGACACATGCTGGCCACCCGGGCAGGTGTTTCCCGTAAGCCTTCCCGGTCAGGGTCTTCGCCAATTGCTTCTAAAAATAAGCGTACTGCTTGTTCTACCTTTGGCCGGTCAATCATTTAATTTAATTTTCCCCCCCCAATTTATTTAAAGTTGTTGTAACCACTTGTGGACCTGGGGAATTATCCTGACCTCCCGTAGTTCACGCAAAGCCAGTTCCTGAATGGCCAGTATTCTTGCCGGACTAACCCCTGGTCTGTTGGCAGGCAAGGTTACGGGCTGAATAATTACAGCTACTTCCTTTACCGCTTTAATTACTTTAAGGGCCTGTTTTATTTCCGCATCAGTAGTATTTTCCGTAACCACAATTTTTACAAAAACATCTTTTTGCTGCGCCACACTTAAAAACTGTTGGTGTTTTTCCCAAAACGGCGGTAAACAAGAAGAACTTGGTAACTTAAAGTCCATGGCAATTATATTTACTAATGAAATAATTCGCTTTAGCTGCTCCGGCAGAGTACCATTAGTTTCCAGATAAATGCCCTCCCGGGTCCCGGTTAATAAGGGAATTAACCGGGTTAAAAAATCCACGTACAAAAGGGGCTCCCCCCCGGTTAAGCTAAACGCGTGGTGCAAAGTCAAGTCCCATTTATTCACGGTCGCCATGATTTGGTCTGGCGTAAGCGGGTTAGGCAAAAAAGCAAAATCCCGTTTCCCTGGCGTACGCTCCCAGCAACAAAAAGTAGGGCAAGGGTCCCGGGGAGTATCGCAATAAGCACAATTAAGGTTGCAAGCAGGAAAACGTAAAAAAATATGGCGCTGCCCTAAGGCCAAACCTTCCCCCTGCATAGAAGAAAAGATTTCCCTTAAAGAACACGCGACCCCGGTAGTCTCCCCTCTTATTTACCCCACACCCCTCACTTTACAGCGGGCTTGCTGTACTTCCTGCATTTCACGGGCGTATGACTGACAGATTAGCTCTGCCAGGACCGGAAGCTCTTTTTCGGTCCAACCTACTTCCAAAAGTCCTACGGTTGCCACCGGAGTATTTTCACTGGTTGCATTTAAGCCGGTATGAATCATAGTGGATACCGGCGTAAGGGTAGCAATAGAAACCGAAAGCTTTTTTTCTCCTATAAAGAGGTCATCACCGCGGCGGTTAAAGTTTAGGCTTCCTTTTGTTTCTAAAATTTCTTTAATCAAGGATATTAAAATCCGTTGCCGTAAAATAGTTTTAGTTAAATCTAGCTCAAAATGTTCCACAATAAAATGCAGCATATCTTCACTAAAAATAGGCGCTTGATCAAGAACATCTTTTACGTCAACCAGCGCGGGGCAATCCACCCGGCAGGGGCCTCGAAAACTAACAATACTGTCCCCTTGCAGGCGAAAATTCCGCAAGGCCCATAAAGAAGTTAACTGGATACCATCATATAATAATCTTTCCGGAAAAAAATAAGTATACATAGTCATTATAAAGCCATTATAAAGAAAGATTTGCTGATTTACAAGCCCGCCTGTAACGAAGACAGCTTTCACACTGTC
The DNA here is from genome assembly GCA_000681355.2 of Peptococcaceae bacterium SCADC1_2_3. Classification (GTDB taxonomy): domain Bacteria; phylum Bacillota; class Desulfotomaculia; order Desulfotomaculales; family Nap2-2B; genus SCADC1-2-3. The sequence continues at coordinate 34,371 of JJNX02000003.1, read as the reverse complement.
CGCAAGCCACTTGCCCGCCAAAATAGCAACTCCATAATAAGTCCCAGGGAATTCCCAGGCGCTGTCCTAAATAAACGATTTCTACTTTATCCAATCTTTGGGTGTAACTGACCACCTTCACCTTACGGGAGGTGAGCGTAAAATTTAAGGCTTGGTTAACGGCGTGAACAAAATCTTCACTGTTATCGGGAAAAGTAGCGGCCTCTTCCCGGTTAAAGCCGGTCACAATCAAGTTGCAGTCCAGGCTTTCCGCAAAACAAGCCGCCAGGTTAATAAACAAACCATTGCGGTTGGGGACCCAAACCGCAGTCGCTGTATCCCGGGTAATGGTTAGGTCGTTTAAACTTTCTTCTACCGGTTCTGGTATTTTAACTTCCCGGTTAACTAAAGCCGTACGCGTAATTTGTTTTAAAAAAGGTAATTCTATCACCTGATGGGGTATATGGTAATAAAGGCAAATTTCCTTAGCGGCTTTTATCTCCCGGGGGGCCGCCCGTTGACCATAATCCATGGTTAAACAAAGTTCCGCTTTGCTTTCCCGCATGGCCTGGGCTAAAGAAACGGTAGAATCAAGGCCGCCAGAAAGCAAAATTACGCTTTTCAAAAGCAACTAAACCCCCTCCTGGTAAGAAGCAGCAGTTTCTGCTGATTCCCACACCTTTACTTTGGTTAAACTAAGGTTAGGCGGCAGTAATCTACCTAACTGCTTAAAAATATAACGCGCTAGATTTTCTGCCGTAGGGTGAGTGGTAACTACTGAATCGGCTAATTTTAAATCGTTTAAGTACTGGTGGTCAAAATCCCGGGTAATTTGCGTCACTATTTCTTTAAGCTGGATAAAATCAATAAGCATACCGTTTTCATCTAAAGATACTCCGGCCACCGAGACTTCTACCGTCCAGGTATGTCCGTGCACGGCAGCACACCGTCCTTTGTAACCAGGCAAGCGGTGCGCCGCCGCAAAAGTTTTTTTAACGGTTATTTCGTACATAATAAAATAATACCTCCAAAGGTAAAATAAACGCAAGAAGAAAAGAGATGAAAATTATGTCTTTCGGATTATTTATTTCTTTATCTTTAATCAGCTTACTTTTTATTTTCGGTTTAGTTTTTATTTTAATCCCCTTAAGAATAAAGCTGCGTTATTTTTACCAGGGGGAAAATAGTTATTTTTGGCTGGAAATAAAACTATGGCCCGGGATACGTGTTTACCGGAGATTATTTCTTAAAAATAAATTTAAAGGCGAGGGAAAAAAGAAACGCCCCGATTTACCCCTGGGGGATGTTTATCAGTTTATTGTCTATTACCGGCCCTTGTTATTAAAACTATTCCCGGTTATGTTATTTTTTATAAAAAAATTAAAACCTCAACAACTTTACTGGCAGACGAAAATTGGTCTGCCTGATGCAGCCTTAACTGCTATGGCGTTAGGTTGGGTATGGTCAATTAAAGGGCTAGTTCTAGCTATAATTTATCATTATTTAGGTCTGTCCGCAACTAAACCAGTGGTGGTCGTAACGCCTGATTTTTCTAAACCTGCTTTCGTTTTTTTAATAAACAGCGTCTTTACCGTCCGGACAGGATATCTTTTAGTTGCCGGGATAAAGATTATGATTACATTCCTTTTTTATTTCCTGGCCAGGTTTTTACGGCGTTTAGATCAAAAATTCATCCCTGTTGTACGTCAACAGGCCAGCCCTAAAGCCCGGCTATAGCAAACTGCAGCTTCTTTGGATTGACCGGTTACATTTAATAAATTACCCCGTAGCCCCCAGGCCTCAAAACAATAAGGTTCTTGGGCCAAAACCTGATCACAAATAATCATTGAATCTTTATTGCGCTGGAGGATAAATAAACAAACGGCTTTATTTAACAAATAAGTTTTATTGCCAGGAGAAACCACTAAGGCCCGGTTATATATTTCAAGCGCTTCTTCGGACCGGCCTATTTCCACTAAACAACAAGCATAATTATTAAGGGTTATAGGATCATCAGCCGCACCTTGCAGGGCGGCTTCGTAATGTTTTATGGCTTGCGGGTAGATTTTTAACCGCTGGTAACAGGCAGCCAGGTTGGTTAGTAATAATCCGTTTCCTGAAACCATTTCCCTGGCCAGTTCGTAACATAAAACAGCCTCTTCGTAACGCCCCAGATGATAAAGATTATAGCCCTTATTGTTTAATAACTCTACGGTGTTCATACCTTCTGCCTGTAAAAGCTGGTAATATTCCAGCGCTTTTTGGTGGCAGCCTGTCTTGCTTAAGACCAGGCTTAAGTTAAAAAGAAGAACGCAAGAGTCAAGCCTGCCGTGAGGAACATAGGAATTGAGCTTACCTGGGAAAGAAACTAAATACGCCGGTGAATCAGGGAGGTAATTGGTACGCTTTAACCAGTAAAGTAAACTAGCCTTACTTTGCTCTTCACCAACTGCTTTTCTCCAGTGCCATATTGCCTGGTCTACCCGGCCTCTTTTTAAGCAAAGTCTGGTAGCCTGTAAGTGTACCTGGGCCGGTTCAGAAACCCATTTTAAGCTGCGGTCAACCCAACGTAAGGCTTGCTCTTCCGCCCCCAAAACCTCCAATACTAAGGCTATTACCCGCCCTAAAGCCCCTTTGGCAAATACTCTTTGTAATCTAGTTGACATAAGCACTTCAACATCCCTCCTCAATACATTATTTCTCTTTACCTCCTTTAATTTCCTGCTTATTTAAAGCAAAATTTACCAACACATTTTCCAATTTTTCGACTGCTTTATTTTCTGGTTTAAAGGTTATATTTTCTTTAGTTTATTACATAGAATTAATATAACCATTCAGGTAGGCACAGAGGGGCAAAGGCACAGAGGAGCAAAGGGGAATGAAAACATATAGAGATCTGCAAGTCTGGCAAAAATCAATGACTTTAGTTACTGAAATATATAAGATTTCTAAAGGGTTTCCCAAGGATGAAGTTTACGGATTAACTTCTCAAATGAGACGTTGCGCGATTTCAATTCCCAGCAACATGGCGGAAGGTTATGGTCGAAACTCTATTCAGGTAGGCACAGAGGAGCAAAGGGGAATGAAAACACTTTGTGCCTTTGTGCCTTTGTGCCTTTGAACCTGGGTAGTTACAAATATTAAAATATTCTCCGGTTACAAATCTTTTATTTTATTCTAAAGGCAAGAGGTGAAAAAGGTGGTTGTTTTAAAACAAGAACGGAGTGCTTTCCTAAACTGGCTGGCTATAATTAAAGGGACCTTGTTAAGTTTGGCTGTATCTATTTTGGGGAGTGTTATTATTGGGCTTGTTTATTATTTTGCTAATTTTACCGAAAGCAGTTTGCCCTGGTTAATAAACGGCTTATTTTTTCTTAGCGTTTTTTTAGGGGCCGGGTGGACCGCTCAACAAGCAAAAAATAAAGGAGTATTCCACGGCTTAGGGGTAGCAGTGCTTTTCCTTTTGCTGGCTTTAATTACGGCGGCCGTATTTTTTTCCTTTTCCATATCCATGGCTCCCTTAGGGTTAAAGCTTGTCCTAGCTTTGGCAGCCGGCATTACCGGGGGAATGGCGGGAATAAGCTTGAGCTCTTAAAAGTTATTAAAAGGTTGCCTTTTCTTTGATTTTACTTCAATGGCGGGGGCAGATAAACCGGTTTTCCTGATCGTCCGGAAGTAAGCATTTGGAAGGGTGGCCGCAAAGGGGGGCAAACAGGCGCTTCCAGGCGGTGGGCCAACAGGTTGTATAAGACAAAGGAGTTTTTACAGGGGGATCATTTAATATCTTTTACCCATATCAACTAAATTTCTTCCTGCGTCTAATGCTATTAAAAAAGCTGTTTGAGCATCAATGCCAGCCTTTTTAATTTATCAGCTGCGGATTAAATGCAATATTAATCAGTTCGCGGCCATAGTTTTCGCGGACGACCTCAATCTTTTTCAAAACAGCGTAGAGGGACGTTAGCCGTTGCTGGCCGTCCACGATTAACAGGCGCGGGGTTTTTTGTTTAGTATCCGTGCCGATAACGTGAGTATCATCGAAAAACTCGTTTTGCCAGAACAGCAAGTACCCCACCGGATAACCCCGGTACATGGAGTCGAACAAATCCCGCACTTTGGCGTTTTTCCAGACAAACGGGCGCTGAATATCGGGCAGGCCGATCTCACCCAGTTCGATATACTTGATCAGCGCATTCAGGTCGTAATTGACTTGCTTAAAAACGGTTTCGCTCATTGTCTCCCCTTTGGGCTAACGTTGGAATTCAGCAGCCGCCGGAGGCGGTCCGCTGCAGCGATTTGTTAGGCGACTCTTCATCTATCTGTTCGTAGGATAAGTAGGGAAGGCTCGCTTGTTGACGGGCATGTTCAATTGTCATAGCCACTAAATTGCCGGAGGCATCCAAGTCAATATAGATATTCTCATTAATTTCTCTGGTCTCAAAGACTTCTCTCTCAGAAAATTCAACCAGTGCGGTATCTGTGTCGGAAAAATATCTAATTTTCATCGTTTTTCTCCTTTAAAGCTTCTGTCGAAGAAAGCATTATGAACGGTTTCCCCGTCAGGAAGCAAAATAACTCGTAAAAATTTGCCTTCTTCTTCGATTCTTTTCCATATTCTCATTCTTCCGTCCGTCTGAATCTCAGAATATATTGGGTTTCTGATAGTATCTTCGATCCATTCATCTTTTATTTTAGCACGGTCAGGTCGTTTTCTGATAGCAAGAAAATATTGGGTGAATTTCATTCAGCATTCCTTCCGCCTAACGTTCGGGTTCAGCGGCGCTGCATAGCGGCGTACGCTGGAACCCTTGATTAGCTGCTTTATTCTTCGGGTTCCTGAGGAAGGTTCTTCAGGTTGCGAAGATACCGTTTCACATTGAATTCCCTCTTGTTTCTCAGGATATCCCACACCTCAAGACACACCGCCTGAGCGATGTAAATCTTCGCATCTGATTGTGAGATGCCCTCTGCCTTGAGTCGCTCGAACGTCTCCCGCGTTTGCGGAGGATCATTAGCTTCAAGCTGCTTGTCAACTATGTCCAAGAATGCGCGCTTTAATCGTGGATTAGTCTTTTTCATTTTCTATCTCACTTCAGCCAACCATTGATTGACAGGCAAATTTGCCTTGCCGTATTATCTTCAATTTTGTTAATATGCTAACAGGTAGGAGCGCCAAATGTCAACACCTAAAAACACCCTAAGAACAGAAAACTGCTTGATGAAATACAGGATGTAATGCGGCTTCGTCACTATTCGATACATACGGAGCGAACATACTGTGACTGGATTAAACGGTATATAATGTGCCACAGAATGACTAACCGACAAGATTTAATAGACGACGAAGCTAAAATTGAGGCCTTCCCCTTGAACAACAAATTAATGCTGTCCGGGCATCCAGGAAGAGCAATATCCCCGTGGTTATGAGCATTGAGAACCGAGAAAACAAAAGATGACCGCTCCCGGAGTGATTTTTTCTTTGATTTTACTTCAATGGCGGGGGCAGATAAACCGGTTTTCCTGATCGTCCGGAAGTAAGCATTGGGAAGGGTGGCCGCAAAGGGGGCAAACAGGTGCTTCCAGGCGGTGGGCCAACAGGTTGTATAAGACAGTTGTATTTAATAGCTGCTTTTTATGTTGTATTTCCAGCTTAACGTGCAGGCGGGGCAGGCGGTAGTCCACAATATGGTCCAGGTGCAATGCAACTTCTATGGCGTAGCGCTCAAGGGCATCCTTTTCCCGGCGCTGACGTTCTTCTTCTACGGCCGCCAGCTTTTTTGCCAGGCGATCCCTTTTGTCTTTTTCTTCGGTTGCTTTAAGCTTATTTTTAATTTCCCGGCTCATCTGGATATAATACCCGGATACTTTGTCCAATTCCTTTTTTAGCCGCTCTTTTGACTGGTACTGAAAGACTAATGCCCGCTCTTTGGCCTGCTTTTCTGCTTCCCGGCAGGCAGCCTGGTATAATTTGCCCGGGGAAATACTTTTTGCCCGGGGCAACTGCCAGAAAGGTTCTTCTACTGCCATCACCTTTCCCCACCAGACAGTAAAATCAGGAACTACCAGGCCGGTGTACCCATCCACCACAATTTCCAATAATTCCTCTGTTTTTTCGTATGAAGAAAATACGGCCCGGAAGTAAAAGCCCCTTAAGGTATGCCCCTCTAGCCACTTGTGGATAACCTTTGGGAGGCGGCAATGCCTGAACTCAATTTCTTTTAAAATCTCTTGCTCTAACCACTCTGTCTGTTTAACACTTCCCTCCGGGCCATAAAGGACGGTGTAGCGTCCATAGCCCGTGGCCAGCTCCGCCAGCCTATCTAAAAAAAGGCTGCCGTAAGTAACAAAGATTGCCTCTGGGTTTTCCTGAGCCACCTCATAGTCAAAAGCCAGCAAAAGCTCCTCCTGGTCTTTAAAAGAAGGCAGTCCTTCAGGTAAAAGCGCTTCCAGCAGTTCATAACCGGCTTCCCCTAAAACAGCCCCGGTCCGTTCAAGATAAGCAGTAATAAAGGAACGGGGGTTAACTTTTTCGATCGGCAACATAAACTTTTCCTCCTCTAACCATAATTTTCGCCGAAGTCTTTTGTACCGCAAGTCAATTCGCTTAAACCCTAAAGGAGGGTTTAAAGTTAATCTTTTACCGGCAATAATTCTCCCAACAGCTGCTCATCAATTTCCTTTACCGCCAAGTATTGCTTTTTGACGGCCGATAGCCTCTCGCCTAAATCCTCCAGCCCGGCATGTAAGCTTGCTTCATCGGCTGCCCTGGCCCAAATATCCATGATTATGTCCTCAAAATCCCTTTTTTCCTGCAAGTTGCCTAAAATCATGTCCAATTCCCCCACCACCAACTGAAACATGTTAATCTTCGCGTCCAGTAATTCCAAAATATGGGCTTCCACTGTCTCGGCCGCCGATAAATTGTAAATGTAAACATCCCTAGTTTGCCCCAGGCGGTGAAGACGGCCAATGCGCTGTTCAATGCGCATGGGATTCCAGGGCAGATCAAAGTTAATGATAACGTTGCAAAACTGCAGGTTACGCCCTTCACTCCCCGTTTCGGTGGAGACCAGTACCTGGGCTTTGCCGGCAAAGGCAAGCACTTGCGCTTCCTTTTCGGCCCGCCGCATCCCCCCGGCCAACCTGGCTACCCTAAACCCTTCTTTTTCTAAAAGGGCGGCTAAAAAATTCATGGTTTCCATAAAACAGGTAAATACCACCACTTTTGCAGGGATCTTTTTCAGCAGGCGTACGAGCACTTCGGCCTTGGCCCGGCAGGGCACCCTTTTTGCCTGCTCGGCCAGACCATGAAAAACGCGCCTTAAAGATAAGGGGTGATTTTCGCCAAGGGCCATTTTTTCCAGGGTAGGCAGAACTGCTTCAATACTGCTGCCCACTTCCCGCTGCAGTATTTTTAAAACAAACTGGTTTACCCCCCCGGAAATTTTTCTTGTTTCCTGGGTGTAATGGCCGCGTACAAAAGAAGTTAGCCGTTGGTAAAAAGCAGCTTCTTCCGGGGAAAAGGCTACCTCCACCACCTCGGCGTGGCGTTTGGCCGTAATTACGCCCGTTTCGCTCCGCCTGTTTCGCACCATTACTTCCCGAACCAGTTTTTTTAACTCTTCGGTATTTTTTGGCTTTAATGTATCCCCCCTAGTGATATATTTACGCTTAAAAGAAGAAGCGGTTTCCAGTTGGCCGGGTTGGAGCAAAGTAATCAGGTTAAACAATTCTTCCAAGTCGTTTTCTACGGGAGTGGCGGTAAGCAAAAGCATGTATTTCTTTTTGAGCTGGCTTACCAACTGGTAAGCCTGGGTTTTTTGCTTTTTCAGGTGGTGGGCCTCGTCAACGATTACCAAATCATAAACCTGCTCCAGCACCATGTTCCGATGCGGTTCCCTTTTGGCCGTATCCAGGGAAGCAATAATATAAGGGAAATTTACCCAGGGACAGGGGGTTGATTTGAAAAGAGGGGCATCATAGGGAACAAAATCAAGATTAAACTTGGTTTGCATTTCTAAACGCCACTGCTCCACCAGGGAAGGTGGGGTAAGGACCAGCACGCGCCGGACTAGGCCCCGCAGGAGGTATTCCATCATAATCAGACCTGCTTCGATGGTCTTTCCCAGGCCCACTTCATCGCATAAAAGCGCCCGCCCCCGTAAATGTTTTAAAACGTGGTGTACCGTAGCCAACTGGTAGTCCAGCAACTGAATGTTCCGGGCAGCCTTAACCGATAGCAGCACCTCAAAACCCGGCGAAAGAAGCAGGCCCAGTGCCTGCCGGTGAAGGTAAAGGTCGGCAACCGGTGAAGCAGCGCCATTTTTGACCAGGTTTAATATAAGGTCATCCTCTTCAGGAAAGAAAGTTACCTTAACCTGGGGATTTTGTTCCCTTTGCCCCTGACTTTCCATTTTAGGGACGAGTTCTTCTTGAGCTTTAAGAATTGCCTCCTTCTTTATTGTCGGGGCCGGGCCTACGTTTTTCTTGCCGACCTGTTTAAAAGGCTGTTTTTGTTGGGCCGGGTCATAAATTGCTTCTCCTAGTATTTCCAAAAGAATATCTTCGGAGCTTTTTCCGGATTGCTTGATTACTTCGTCAAGTTGCGCGTTTAAAGTTTTTATCCAGCGGAGAGTTTCTTTCCGGGCCTTTTTTCTTTCTTCCAGGGTTGTTTTTTGCCTTGTCTTTTCTTGAACATCTTTGGCGGTGGAAGGGTTTTTGCCGGAGTCCTCTTTTGCCGGTTTAGTTTTTCGGACGGCTTTTTCCTCCGGCGCAAAGAGTTCCAACTGTTCGTAAGGTTGCGCTTTATTCCCGTTTAGATTTTCCTCTTTCTTTTCTTTTGTCTTTTCTTCTTTACCCGTTTTCATCTTATCTTAAGCCCACTTTAGATTATTCCGGAACTTTTTCCTGCGCACGCCAAATGTCCCTTTCATAATGAAAACTAAAGAATACCCTTTTTGCCATCTAAATCCCCCATTTTAAAATAAAAAAGGCATATACCAATATTAACACTGCTATGGACCCATAAAACCACCCCAGGGTAATAGAAAACATTATCCTTAGCTTTCCCTGCACTTTGTCTTTAAATCTGTAAGCATTCAGGTCAAAGAGAAAGTCTTCTGTTTTGAGCCTGTTTTTTACAACCCAGTTATACAACTCTCTATACATTCTTTCCTGCCAGAGAAAATAAGCGTCAAGGTACCAGAAAACCAGAAGAGGAATAAAGGAAATAAAGACCTGAAAACTACCACCTTTTAAAAGAAGAGTAATGATCACCAGGGTAATAGCCCATCCTTTAATCATAAAAGAATCAAAAGCCATCCGTTTGATAATATCCTGAATAATTTTTAACTCCTCAATAAAAAATCTTTCTTTTTGTTCTTTTTCAAGCATTAGCCAATACCTCCTCTTTGTTCCATCCTTTCACGGGGCCTATCAAACTTTGGTATATTTTTAACTTTTTTCACGTTAACTTCTTTTTCTATAATTATTTTATAATTAGTAAATATTTAGTAAATTTACTCCCACTTAACCTTTTCTTTTCCCTAATTTTAGTGAACATAATAAATGCATGTCAAGATTCCAAGACAAAAATCCAATAAATTTCCGCCCTGAAAATATCCTATCCTAAAAATTAAACACCATAATCATGAAAAAAACAACAATAAATTAACCCGACTAAAAAATGTCTTCGGACAACAGAAGATTAAAGCTTGTCCTGGCTTTGGTAGCCGGCATTACCGGGGGAATGGCAGGAGTAAGCTTTGGCTCTTAAAACAATACGGCAAAAATTAAGATAATCCCTCCTAGACCCAATAAAGCTATACCAAAATAAAGACTAACCGGCATCCTTTTGGCCATGCTCTCACCTGCTTTAGTTTTTAAAGTAGGAGATTAACCTCGAATTTATTTATTATATGCGGGAAAAGTAAGACCTGCTTATGCTTTGAAAAGGAAGGGGTGCCGGGTAATCTTTTGGGGTTTTACTTTTTAAGCCGTAAAGGCAACACCAAATCAAGAATATGGTGGGCTAAGACTGTTTTTTCCATTTGAGGCAAAGAGATAATCTTCCCGTCAGGGTAAATTATTTTAACTATATTTGTGTCCTGGCCAAATTCTGACCCGGGCTGAGTAACGTCGTTAGCCACAATTAAATCTAAGTTTTTTTGGGCCAGTTTACGCCGGGCATTTTCCTCTAAATTTTCTGTTTCGGCCGCAAAGCCAACCAGAATTTGGTGGGGTTGTTTACGTTGGCCTAATTCAAACAGGATATCCGGGGTTTTTTCTAGTTCCAGCAGATATACCTCATCCTTTTTCTTTATCTTTTGGTTCGCCGTAAACCGGGGGGAATAATCGGCTACTGCGGCTGCTTTAAATACTACGTCGGCCTTTGAGGCATGGGTTAAAACCTGCTCATACATCTCCCTGGCCCTTTCGACCCAAATTACCTTTGCGCCTGCCGGGGGGGACATGCCTGTAGGAGCGGAAATTAAAATCACCTGGGCTCCCCGTTTAAGAGCAGCCCGGGCTAGAGCGTAGCCCATTTTCCCCGAACTGCGATTGGAAATATGCCGGATAGGATCAAGGGGCTCCTTTGTTCCCCCGGCCGTAACCATAACTGTTAGTCCTTGCCAGTCGCTTATTTTTATCAACAAATCTTTAATTTGATTAAAAATTAAATCTAACGCGGGTAACCTGCCGGGACCTTCCTGCCCGCACGCCAACCAACCGGTAGCCGGTTCTATAATACAATAGCCCAATTCCTTTAAGCGGTTTATGTTTGCCTGTACAATGGGGTTTTGGTACATACCGGTATTCATGGCCGGACAAAGCAAAACAAGACAAGTGGCCGCTAAAAGAGTAGTGCTTAATAAATCATCGGCAATACCGTGAGCCAACTTACCCAAAATATTAGCCGTAGCCGGAACTATAACGATTAAATCAGAGCGCGTAGCCAGATCAACATGAGCCACCCGCCAACCAGTCAACCGGGTAAACATAGCGGTATGGACCGGTTGACCGGTTAGGGCTTGAAAAGTTATGGGCCTGATAAATTTTTGGGCCGCCCGGGTCATAATTACGTGAACTTCGGCTCCGGCCTGAGTTAAAGTGCTGGCTAATTCAGCGGCTTTATAGGCCGCAATTCCACCTGTAATTCCTAAGGTAATAAATTTTTCCGTCAGCATAATTTACCCTTATCTTTTTTAGATTTAAGAAACCGATAAGTAATCTTATTTTTAGCTAACTCTTCTAAAGCTGCCTCTACCGGGTTCGCGGTGTTGTTTTCACTTTGCTCAGCTTCTTTTTCGGCCAACATCCTGGCTCTCTTAGAGATAATAGCTACTAAAGTAAAACGGCTGTCTACTTTTTTTAATAGTTCATCAAGGGATACCTCTTCTTTCATAACTCGACCTCCCAAGTCGCGGTGACTTATCCCCTATTTTCCTTTACTTTCCTTGGCTCAAGCTTCGCCAGGGTCTACATTTTTCCGCGGTTAAAATAGCCTGGATTTTGGACACGGCATTTTCTACTATATCGTTAACCACCACATAATCGTACTGGGTGTACACCTGGATTTCTTTAGCGGCCCAATGTAACCGTTTTTGAATATCCTCCGGTGAATCACTGGCTCGTTTTTTTAACCGGTGTAATAATTCTTCCATTGATGGAGGGTAAAGAAAAATGATTACGGCGCTGGAAAACTTTTGCTTAACCTGTATGCCTCCCTGAACGTCAATTTCTAAAATTAAATCTTCACCCTGGTTTAAAATGCTTTCTGTCTCTTCACGAGGCGTTCCGTATAAAAAATCATAAACTTTCGCCCATTCCAGTAACTTATCTTGGGAGAGCATTTCAAAAAACTTTTTTTTATTTACAAAATAATAATTAATTCCTTCTACCTCACCAACTCTGGGTGGTCTGGTGGTAACTGAAACCGACAATTTAAGACCCGGTAGCTTACTTAATAGGGCCTGACAAACTGTTCCCTTTCCCACCCCGGAAGGACCGGATAAAACAATCAACAAACCCTGGTTTTGACTCACAAGTCTCTTTTAATCTCCTTTAATCTCTCTTTTAAGGAATGTCAATCGGGACGATTGACCTATGTATTTGTCTTATAAAAATAATTTAGCTGGTAGTTTCTTCCTCCTCTTCCCCTGTGGTTTGGGCTAGTGCTGTTTCCCTGTCTAAACGATGAGCTACTGTTTCTGGTTGCACAGCAGATAGAATTATGTGGTCACTGTCCGTAACTATAACCGCGCGCGTCCGCCGTCCATAAGTAGCGTCAACTAACATCCCCCGCTCACGCGCCTCATTAATAACTCTTTTAATCGGGGCCGATTCCGGACTAACGATAGCCACAATCCTGTTTGCGGAAACAATATTACCAAAGCCAATATTTATTAATTTAATCTCCACGGAACCCCTCCTCTTTATATTATTCAATATTTTGGGCTTGTTCACGTATCTTCTCCAATTCACTTTTCGCCTCTATAACCAAACAACTAATTTCCGAGCTATTTGCTTTGGCGGTAATAGTGTTAATTTCCCGGTTCATTTCTTGAACCAAAAATTCAATTTTTCTACCTACAGGCTCATTTTCTTCCAGGCAGGAATAGGTTTGTTTTAAATGACTAGACAGGCGAGTTACCTCTTCGGAAATATTAGCGCGTTCAGCAAAAATAGCTACCTCAGCGTACACTCTCTCTAGATCTAAAAGACCATCGTTTAACCACTCTTTTAAGCGTCCTTTAAGACGCTTATGGTGTTCTTCCACTACCAGAGGGGCACGCTGTTCAATTTTTTGACTTAGTTTCTCTATACCCTGGAGGTGGCCGGTTAAGTCCTTTTTCAACTGTTGGCCTTCTTTTTCGCGCATTAAGCTTAAGCTAATTAAAGCTTGATCTAAGGCTTTTTCTACTACCGACCACCATACTTCGTAAGCTTCGCTTTCTTCTATTACTTCTACTTCTAAAACACCCGGAAAACTAACCAAAGACACAAGTTTAATTTTACCAGGTATTTCTAGTTCATCCTGTAATTCTTTTACGGCCTTATAATACGTTGCCGCTAAAGCTTTGTCAACTTTTACGGTCATATTTTTCTTTTTTAAATCTTCACCATTAATAAAAACATCTACCCGTCCGCGGTGGATATATTCCTGGATTTTTCGCCGGATTCTTTCCTCTAAAATATTCAGGTTTTTAGGCAAACGCAGCCCTATTTCACAAAAACGATGGTTTACGGTTTTTATTTCTACTTTAGCTTTTTTTCCTTCCGCGCACGCTTCGCCTTGACCAAAGCCGGTCATGCTTTTTAACAAACTTTCACCATCTTTCACCTGTATAACTATTCAAGCCGCGCTAAAAAAGTTTTTATCCGGTTAACTCCCTCCTTAATGTTTTCCAGAGAAGTAGCGTAAGATAAACGCATGAACCGGTCATCTCCAAAAGCAATTCCCGGGACTACCGCCACCTGAATATTTTCTAACCAAACAGACGCTAAATCACTGGCTCCTTTAATTTCTTTTCCCTGAAAGTGTTTTCCAAAATAAGCGCTAAAGTCAGGAAAAAGGTAAAAGGCTCCTTGAGGCAGGTTACAGGATACACCAGGGATAGCGCTCACTTCTTGATACATAAAATCACGCCGCTTTTGAAAGACGGCCGCCATTGCCTTAGTGTCCTCTTGAGAGCCCGATAGCGCGGCCACGCTGGCAGCCTGCGCAATTGAGGTAGGATTAGAGGTGCAGTGGCTTTGCAAGTCCGCCATTGCCTTAGCTATATCTAAAGGGGCGGCCGCGTAACCAATTCGCCAGCCCGTCATAGCATAAGCCTTAGATACGCCGTTTACCACCACCGTTAACTCTTTTAATTTTTGGTCCAGGGCAGCAATACTTACGTGTTTAATTTGATTATATACTAATTTTTCGTAAATTTCATCGGAAATTAGGTAAATTTTATGTTTAACCAGAATTTCTCCTAAAGCCGCCAATTCTTCGGGGGTATATACTGTTCCCGTTGGATTAGCCGGGCTGTTTAGAATAATTAATTTAGTCCGCTCATTAATTGCCGCCGCCAGTTCTTTGGGGGTAAGTTTAAAATTATTTTCTGCTTTGGTGGGAACAATTACCGGGGTGCTTTCCGCTAATTTAATTTGTTCTAAATAACTTACCCAGTATGGAGCGGGTAAAATTACTTCGTCGCGTACACCGCAAAGTACTTGGAGGGCATTGTATAACGCGTGTTTTGCCCCCACGGTAACCACAATTTCCTCAGGTTGGTAATCAAGCTGGTTATCTGTTTTTAATTTTTGACGGATAGCCTTCTTTAACTCAAGCGTACCGGCTACCGGCGTATACTTGGTCATCCCTTTATTTAAAGCAGTTATAGCCGCTTGTTTTATGTGCTCTGGGGTATCAAAATCCGGTTCGCCGGCGCTAAAATTAATTACTTGTATGCCGGCCGCCTGCATTTTCTTGGCCTGGGCATCTATGGTTAAAGTGGGGGAAGGGCTAATATTAAGCGCCCGGGCAGCCAGTCGCATTTTTCTTCTCTCCTATCTCAATTTTTTGGAGCCGTTCTTTAAATAACTCCATTTATCAGCCTTTTTATTTCCTCTTAATCTTCTGCTTAAAATTTTGCCGGACCAATGCTCTCTTTAATTCGCCTTATTGCTTCTTTAAGACGGTTTGTGCTAACCGTTAAAGACATGCGGAAATAACCCTCGCCGTGAGCCCCATAGCCGGTACCGGGAGTAACCACTACCCCGGCTTTATTTAAAACCAATTCGGCAAAAGATTCGGAGGTATGTCCTGACGGGACAGGGGCCCAAACGTAAATACCGGCCTGAGGTTTTTTTAAGCACCAGCCCAGGGAATTAAAGCCGTCTACTAAAATATCCCGCCGCTCTTGGTAGAGCTCGTTTACCCTGGTGATTGTGTAACCCGGCCCCTTCAGACCGGCTATGGCCGCATACTGGATAGCCTGAAACTGGCCCGAGTCAATATTTGTTTTAAGCCTCCCTAAAGCCTCAATAACGGCAGCGTTACCGGCCGCCCAACCAATGCGCCAACCGGTCATGCAAAAAGTCTTTGATAAAGAATGAAATTCAATACCTATTTCTTTAGCATAAGGAATCTCTAAAAAACTTAAGGGCCGGTAACCATCGTAAGCTATTTCCGTGTAAGGAGCATCATGACAAACTAAAAGGTTAAACTCCCGGGTAAAAGCAACCACTTCCTGAAAAAAAGACTTTGGAGCTATGGCTCCGGTAGGGTTATTAGGGTAGTTAAGAAACATTAACTTGGCTTTTTTAGCCACCTCAACAGGTATGGCGGCTAAATCAGGCAGATACCCCCGCTCCTCTTTTAAAGGAAGATAATAAGGTACTGCCCCGGCTAAAACAGCCCCTCCGGCATAAACAGGATAGGCCGGATCAGGCACTAAAACAACATCTCCCGGGTCAAGATAGCACCAGGATATATGGGCTATTCCTTCCTTTGAGCCAATCAAAGAAACAATTTCTGTTTGGGGATTAAGTTTAACGCCAAAGCGATTTTCATACCAGTCAGCTATCGCTTGGCGGTAGGCTAACATCCCGCTTGAAGTAGGGTACTGGTGATTGGCCGGGTTCTGAGCCTCTTTAATTAAGGTTTGGACAATATGTTCTGGTGTAGGCTGGTCCGGATCACCAATCCCTAAATTAATAACATCCACCCCTTCTTTTTGTTTTTGGGCAATTAATTGTTCAATTCGGGTAAATAAATAGGGTGGCAAATTTTTTATCCTTTGGGCTTCAATAAAGGGCAAAAATAAAAACCCCCTTGCTTAAAATAATGGCAACAAACATTTTAAACCTTTAAAATTCTCCTGTAAAGACTTCTTCTGCCGGACCGGTTAAGTATACATGATTATCCTCCCCCCAGGACACGTCCAAATCTCCTCCTGGCAGGTGTACAATTACCTGGCGGTCAGTAAAATTATTTAAAACACATCCCACTAAAGCCGCGCAAGCACCCGTCCCACAGGCCAGAGTAGCTCCGGCCCCACGTTCCCAAACCCGCACTTTTATATTGCTCCGGTTTAAGACCTGGATAAATTCGACGTTAGTCCGTTGAGGAAAAACAGGGTGGTTTTCCAGTTGCGGCCCTATTCGAAGTTCGATGTTCGAGGTTCGATGTTCGAAGTCAACAAAAACCAGACAGTGAGGGTTGCCCATGGAAACAGCGGTTACTTTAACGGTAACCGACCCAACTTTTAAGGGTTCGTTTATTACCGGACCTGATGGACCAAGCATGGGAATTTCAGCTCTTTCCAGACGGGGTTCTCCCATATCCACTTGAACGGCTTTCACTTCTCCTTCTTTGGTAATTATTAATTTAGGAATCATAATTCCCGCTAAGGTTTCAACCTTTATTTCCCTGGTTTCGTCTTGCTCTAGCAAACCATGGCGGTAAAGGTACGCCGCCACGCAACGGATGGCATTACCGCACATTTCGGCTTCGCTGCCATCAGGATTAAATATCCGCATCCGTACCCTTGCTTTTTCGCCGGGCAAAAGGATTACCAACCCGTCAGCCCCTATTCCAAAATGGCGCAGGCATATTCTTTGCGCCATAGCTTTCAGGTCCTTTGTTTCAATGAGCCCAACCTGCTCTAACCCGCTCCCCACAAAATCAATAAGGACAAAGTCATTACCCAGACCATGCATCTTTACAAATTTCATTTTACTTACGATTTTTGCTCCTGCCTCAGATTTTGCCTTTATATGCGGCTATATTCGCTTTAAATTTATTATTTCCTTCTTTTTCATCTCCATAGTTAAATTTTTTTTACGCAGACTTGCTTTTTGGTAAATAAGCAGGTTAAACAAGGGTAAAGTAAGCGCCGTAAGAGTAATTACCACCCAATGCTCCAGGTTTAAGGGGGTGGTGTGAAAAACGCGCTGCAAAAATGGGAGGTATATTACCATTATTTGCAACAGCAAAGAAAATAACACCGCCATAACCAGCAGGGAATTGGCAAAAAGATTAGACCACTTAAGAGTATAATCTTCCGTCCGGCAGGTAAATACATAAAATAACTGGAAAAACACCAGGGTGCAAAAAGCTATGGTCCGGGCTAAAGTCAAATTACCGCTTTCCCTTAAGTAAAAAGCAAAAATCAGCAACGTCCCCAGGCCAATAAAAAAGCCGCTGCTTAGAATTTGCCCCCCCATACCCTGCGCAAAAATACTTTCTTCTGGTTGGCGAGGAGGCCGGTGCATAATATTCTTTTCGGGCGGTTCAACTCCTAAGGCCATAGCCGGTAACCCGTCAGTAACCAGATTCATCCACAAAATTTGGATAGGCACCAAAGGAAGAGGTAAACCGGATAGCAGGGCCAGAAACATTACCAGCACCTCCCCCGTATTGCAGCTTAAAAGGTAGCGGATAAACTTACGGATATTGGCGTATACCCCGCGGCCTTCTTCTACCGCCGCCACAATAGAAGTAAAGTCGTCGTCCGTTAACACCATGGCGGCTGCTTCCCGGGCCACGTCAGTTCCTTTTTGGCCCATGGCAATTCCAATGTTTGCTTCCTTAATGGCCGGGGCGTCATTTACCCCGTCACCGGTCATGGCCACCACCTCACCCGCTTTCTTTAGTGATTGGACAATACGCAGTTTGTGTTTTGGCGAAACGCGGGCAAATACGGATACTGTTTTAACTGTCCGGTTTAACTCTTCATCAGACATAGCCTCTAAGGCACTGCCGGTTAAAGCCTGACTTTCCGGTTTATCTAAATCCAATTCTTTGGCTATTGCTTTAGCCGTAATTAAATGATCACCCGTAATCATGATTACCTTAATCCCGGCCTGCCGGCATTTTTTTACTGCGGTCACGGCACTTAACCGGGGTGGATCAATACTGGCCGCAAGACCAAGAAAAATAAGTTTTTGCTCTACGACGGGGGCGCTAAATTCAACCAGGTCTTGAGACAGTTCACGGTAAGCCAGGGCTAAAACACGCAAGGCTTGACCGGCTAAATCATTGTTTAGTTTAAAAAATTTTTCTTTGTCCTTCCGGTTAAGAGGAATAAGGCGACCTCTCTGGTAATAATGGGTGCATACATCAAGTAAAACTTCAGGGGCTCCCTTAGTATAAGCGGTTAACTTTTTATTTGACTGGCGGTAAACTACCGTCATTAATTTTCGCTCCGCCTCAAAAGGAATTTCAGCCACCCTTTGTTCCTTTTTTTCCAATTCTTCCCGCCAAATTCCTTTTTTAGCGGCCATTACTAAAAAGGCTCCTTCTGTCGGGTCACCGTGAATTCCCCAAAGGTGCTCCGGCCTACTTTGTCTTATTCCCCGCCATAAACCGGGAAGGCTAATCTTGCCCCGCTTAAGAACAGCGTTGTTGCACAAAGCGGCAGTTTTAAGAAATAGCCAAAACTCGTCTTTTTTATCTACCGTGGCCGGGATAAACTCCCCTTTCGGTTCGAAGCCGCGCCCGGTTACATCTATCCGCTCGTACCCAAGGGTTATTTGGCATACGGTCATTTCATTTTGGGTAAGGGTGCCTGTCTTATCGGCACAAATGACCGTGGTGCAACCCAGGGTTTCAATGGCCGGCAGTTTCCGGATAACTGCCTGCCGCCGGATCATTCGCTGCACCCCTAGAGCCAAAACTATGGTCACAACAGCCGGCAGTCCCTCTGGAATTGCGGCTACAGCCAGGCTTACTCCGGCTAAAAGCATCTGGTAAACCGGCTCCCCCCGGTAAACGCCGGCCAGAATAAGCAGCGCGCAAATGCCCAGGCAAAAAATAACCAGGCTGCGGCCTGTGTGCGCTAACTGCTGTTGCAAGGGTGTCTGTTGAATAGTTATTTCCTGTAACATGGTGGCGATATGTCCCATTTCCGTACTCATTCCGGTGGCCACCACTACCCCTTGACCCCGCCCCCGGGTCACTACGGTACCCGCATAAACCATATTACAAGCGTCTTGCAAGGACAGAGGAGTTTTGGGCAAGGTTTGCACGGTTTTTTTTACCGGCATTGATTCACCGGTTAAGATAGCTTCTTCAACTTCAAAATCAGCCGCCTGAATAAGACGTAAATCGGCCGGTACCCGGTCTCCCGTTTCCAAAAAAACAAGGTCACCCGGCACGAGGTCGTGAGCCGGAATTTTTTGTCCCAGGTTGTTTCTTTTCACGTAAGCCATAGGAGCGGTTAGTTCTTTTAAGGCCCTTAAAGAGCGTTCGGCCCGGTATTCCTGAAAACAACCCAAACAGGCATTTAAAATAACAATGACCATTATGGTGGCCGCGTCGGCAAATTCACCCAAAAAAACAGAAATAATAGTCGCCACCAGTAAAATTAAGACCATAAAATCGCCAAACTGATTTATAAAAACCATCCATAAAGGGGTTTGCCTGGCCGTTATTAATTGATTATGACCAAACTGGGCTTGCCTTTTTTGGGCCTCTTTTTCCGTTAACCCTCTACTTAGATCAGTTTGCAATGCTTCCGCCAGCTCTTTTGGGTTTAAAGCAGGCCAGTGCATAATACCTTCCCTCCTTCCTTAGTTGATTTGCCATTATAAATATGCAAAAATAAGGAAAAATATAACACCCCGACGATAAACCCGGCTTGCGAAAAGGTTAAAAAATTGATATGATGCTGCCTGGTAGGGACGTTATATTTAACGCCCCTACGATAAACCGATAGCCGGGTAACTACAATTGGTAGTTATTGATTAGTCGTTGGTCATTAGGAAAAACACCTACCAACGACCAACGACTAACGACCAAGTTGGTTAGGGAGTAAAAAACCGTGCCTTTTGACGGACTTGTTTTAGCCGCGATAAAAAAAGAGTTAATTGACGGGGCGTTAAATTTAACGCCCTTATTGGGCAGCCGGATTGACCGGATTTATCAACCTGCCCCTTTGGAGTTAAATATTGTCTTGCGCCAGCCGGGAAAACGGAATCGGCTTTTAATTTCTGCCCACGCCAACGAGGCAAGAATTCACCTGACCGAACAAACAAAGGAAAATCCGGCTTCACCGCCTCTTTTTTGTATGGTCTTACGCAAACATTTAGAGGGAGGACGTATTGTTGGCCTGACCCAGGAAGGTCTGGAAAGAATATTAGTCTTTCAAATTGAAGTAAGAAATGAGATAAACCAGTTAACCCAAAAAAACCTGGTTTGTGAATTAATGGGAAAACATAGCAACGTTATCCTGGTAGACGCGGCTACCCAAATAATTATTGACAGTATAAAACGATACTCATTTAATCTTAGCCGCTACCGGGAAGTCCTGCCAGGCCGTACTTACCTTCACCCGCCAAAACAGGATAAGCTTGCCCTTGATACTTTAAACGAAGCGATTTTTCAGGAGAACATCTGGCAACAACCTCTGGCAGCCAAACTAGAGCAAATTATACAGCGGCGCTTTGAGGGATTGAGTACCTTAATGAGCCGGGAAATAATTTACCGCGCCGGACTGCCGGCAGACTTAACCCTAAACGAGTGCGGGGAATACGAAATAAATGTCCTGGGGCAAAAACTAAAACTTCTTTGCCAGGCGGTCAGGGAGAGTAACTTTCCGCCTGCGCTTATGGTTAATGAAGCTGGGGAACCGGTAGAATTTGATGCTTTTCCTTTAACCCATTTGAGAATACTGACGGCTCGTAAGGCCACCATGAATGTCATTGTTGACCAGTTTTTTACCTTTCAAGAGGAGCGTTCCTGTTTTAACCAGAAAAAACAGCGCTTAATTTCTTTAGTCCAAAAAGAAATAAATTACCAGGCCAAAAAAATTTCCACTTGGGAAGAAAACCTTACGGAAGCTGACAAAGCCGAAAAATTTAAGTTATACGGCAAACTGTTGCTGGCTAACGCCCACTGTTTAGAAAAGGGATTAACTGAAGTAAGTTTAGCCAATTTCCATGATCTTTCATCCCGCGTTTTAATTTCCCTGGACCCGCAGCTTTCCCCGGTTGAAAACGCTAATGCCTTTTTTAAAAAGTATCAAAAGGCTAAAAAAACCCGCCTGGCTATCCAACCGCTGCTGGAAAATGCTCGCCAGGAGCGGTTTTATCTTTTAAGCGTGGAAACCGCTTTGCAGCAGGCAAGCACGCTATCCGACCTGGCCGAAATAAGCCAGGAGCTTATGACTACCGGCTACCTGGCTAAAACAACCACCGGCCAAAAAAGTAAAGATAAACCCAAACCCAAACAAAAAACCAGCGCTCCTTTAAAATTTATTTCCTCCGATAACTTAACCATCCTGGTAGGAAAAAATAACCGGCAAAATGATTACCTGACTATGCGTCTGGCCCAAGAAAATGACGTGTGGTTGCACACTAAGGAAATTCCCGGTTCCCACGTGGTTATAAAAACCAACGGCCAGCCTGTACCCCCCACCACTCTTCATGAGGCAGCAATATTAGCGGCTTTTTTCAGCCGGGCTCAGCAGTCCCATAATGTTCCCGTAGATTATACCGGCCGGAAAAACGTTAAAAAACCCCCTGGGGCCAGGCCGGGCTTTGTAACTTATACTAACCACCGCACAATTATAGTTAACCCAGACAAAAGTTTACCCGCAAAATTACAGCCATACTCTCCTATTGTTTGAAATAGCCTAAAGGTAATTTTATTTTAAATATTAATGACAAACTTAAATTTATTTAACAGACATTTTTCTTTTTTTTAAAGGAATACTAATAGTGTATTCAAAAAAAGAATATTGTCTTGCCCGAACCGTTCCTGCGCTAATAAAAAGGAGGAAGGCTAATGGGAAGAAGGCGTCGCGGTTTAATGTCCGAGAGGCTGAAGTACGAATTAGCCAAAGAGCTCGGTGTGGATGATGTAGTGCGCAAGGAAGGATGGGGAAGCGTTTCTTCGAGAAACTGCGGTAACCTGGTCCGCCTGGCCATCGCCCGGGCCGAAAAAAATATGGCGCAGGGACAAAAATAAGGGCAAAAAGGTGCGCTTGTAATCAAGCGCACCTTTTTTATTTCTTAACAAAATTGAAAAACATCTGAACCATGTTTTCGCGAAAGACTGCGCTGAAAGGTATAACTGGACTGAGGTCGATGATCTCATGGTCAAGGTCCTGCTCCTTCTCCACCGTTCATACTAGACTGAACAGAGTTATAAGGGGCTACTTAGGTGTTTTGCCGCATATCTTGAGCACAAAAAGAACCCAGTTCAGTCGGGCAGTCTGATAAGAAGATCACGGGGATAGACGCTGAAGAAAGCAAAAAGAACGTCAGATTGCTTCTGATATTATGGACCAATTAGGGCAATCAAGAAGATTTTTCTTCAAAAATTAGTTGTTTGCTTGATTAAAATATAGTATCATTACCATAAATTGAGGGAATGAAACGATTCAGTATAATAATCGTTAGGCCTAAAAATGAATACTGAAGAAACAAAGAGGAGGTTTCAATGTTGGAAATAGCTAAAATCAAAACAGCCATAGAAGAACTCCCCGAGAAGGATTTTGTTCAATTGAGAGAGTGGCTTTTGGAGAAGGACTGGCAAAAATGGGATAGACAGATTGAAATGGACTCAGAGTCAGGAAAGTTGGATTTCTTGATTAGAGAAGCCTTCGATGAAAAAAAGGAAGGAAAACTTAAGGAATTCTAAATGCATCGGACAACAAATCGCTTTTGGAAATACTTTGAGAAACTACCAAAACCTGTTCAAAAGATATCAAGGTAAAACTTTCAATTACTCAAAACGAATCCTTGGCATCCTTCCCTCCATTTCAAGAAGATTGGTAAGCTATGGTCAGTTCGAGCTGATATCAGTCATAGGGCGCTTGCCGTTGAGGATGGTAAAGACTTCATTTGGGTTTGGATCGGCAATCATGGCGAATATGACCGAATGATTAGAGAAATGAGCTAACCAGTCATTCAAGCCGACCGGGAATTTCCTGCGTGGTTTACAATCATGTCTGCGGCCCGGCGGCTTAATTCCATCGTTAGGCCAAAATATGATAGAATTTTAGGACTGATTAACAATTCACATACCCAGGGGAGATCAAGGGGACGTTCTTTTTGCTTCATAGATTTTACGCAAAGTTTTGCTTTTATGATAGGGGTAAGACGACCCACGAGGTCATTGAGGTGCAGCAGGGCGATTACTTGAAAGAAGACGACATCGTGCGCTTACGAGGATGAATTCGGGCGGGAGTGAACCCGTCCTTTTTTTGGTTTAAAAGTGGATTTCCCTTTTTCTTTGTGATAAAATATAACCAAATGAGACTTTAGGCAGGCGGGTTAATGAACACCGAAACCACCGCGATCAAAATGGGTGAACACAGGCTTCGGGCAGGCAGGATGCCTACCCTACGAGCCTGTACCTCCTGATTAAAAGGCTGTTCCATTTATCGAAAAAGCCTCTGCTCAACGTATTAAACGCCCTGTACGACGATAACCTGGCGGAAACGGCGAAAGTGAGCTACGGCAGCACGGAATTCATCCGGGACGACCTGGTCAAAAGCATGGCCGACATGTTTATCGAAATTTCCTCTGGTAAAACTATTTACCGGTACCATATCGAGTTTCAAACTACCTACGACAAAAACATCATCATCCGGATGTTCCGCTATGGTTTTGAAAAAGCCAAAGAACTCCTGGACCTGGCTGACCTGACCAAACCACTGGAAATGGAGTTCCCTGATCCCCGGGTGATCTTTATCGAAGAAAACGAAAAAATACCCGATATTCTCCAGTTAAGAGTAAAGATTCCTAAACAAGAATCTTTACTTTACCAGGTCCCGGCGTTTAAATACTGGCTTTACGACACCCAACAGCTCTACGCCAAAAAGATGTACCTTTTGCTTCCTTTGCAGGTGTTTAAGATCCGCAAATACTTAAGGGTAAAAAGTAAGATGGACGCCGAAGCTTACCGCAATCTCCTTCAAACAGCCGAAGAAGTCGTCAAAACCATCACCCTGGCCCTGGCGGAAGCAAAGATCACCCCCGAAGACGCCGGGGAAATGCAGGCCATTATGCTTAACATTATGGAATACCTGTACGGTAAATATGGTGATTATAGCAAAATCGACCAGGAGGTGAAGAACATGATTAAGACTTTCTACGACCCTGGATTGGTGGAAAAAGGAAGGAAGGAAGGAAGGAAGGAAGGAAGGAAGGAAGGAACCCGCTTAATCTTGCAAAAACTAATCAAGAATCGTTTCGGCATGGTACCTCCAGATATTGAAGAAAGAATCAACGCCCTGGAGCAGAACCAACTCGAAGCGCTGGCCGAAAAGATCCTGGAAATAACCACCGAAGAAGAGTTGCGGCAGGCAATTGCGGTCAGGCATTGAGCGTCCTAGCAGGGGCGGTTCTTGAAGGGGTCAATCGGAAGTTTTGCGCCTGAAAAAGGCCCAACCGGCGGGTATTCGCTGCTTGTTGATCCTTAATAATAACTATGCGTATACTCTACCCGCAAAATTTTTGATTGCCCCGGAAAAATGAAGTCGCGACCGCTGTCTTTAGCTATGGGGTTTCAATCTTTTGTTATTGGTTTTTGACACTTGATTTTTCCTGTTTTTTTGCATGCCGTGCACATTTTTTTATCATTTTTTCCTTAAGCCGGCTTGATTTGGGCATACCTTCCCCCTCCCCACTAAAGAGGCTATGATATATGAAAGCATATATTCAATTCCAACATCCATCATGGTGAAGTCCTTGAGGACAACGAACACACTGCCCGCAGTTCACCATCCCCGCATACCGGACACACCGTTACATCTCTGTCCATAAGAAGGCAAAGAATCTCAATGGTTTTAAGACCTTCAAATTTTGGCTTGTAGGTAGGATTACAAGTTAATTTTCTGCTCAGAGCCAGTTTTGTTTTTTTGTTGCGGTTGGCCAGCAGTCCATACTCAGGTGTTTTGCCGCATATCTTGAGCACAAAGAAAGCCCAGTTCAGTCGGGCAGTCTGATAAGGAGATCACGGGGATGGACGCTGAAGGAAGCAAAAAGAACGTCCCCTTGATTTCCATTTTGTGACAGTTCCTAAGGAGGAGAACTGGGGGTCAAATCTTGAAATATAAGAAATTGTTTATTATAATATTATAATAAACAAAGAAATAGGAAAATTACAGGTGCCCACATAAGATATGGTTATACGTTAAAAGAGATCGCAGATCACTTAAAAATTCACTATACTACAGTCAGTAAGGCAATCAAGGAGAGGTTGACGAAAAAATGACATTTCAAGACCTGACCCCAATGACTCTTCTTACTTGCTTCCTTTGATTTTTTCGTTTGTTTGGCCAGACAAAATAGTTTATAATAAGCCCTGGTGCAATTCATAGAAGGAAAAATGCGCCTTGGATATTTTAGTCTTGCGCAAAGCCGTACTTGAAGGGCGATACGAAATTTCTCATCATGCTGAACAGGAGAGACGCAATGATAATTTGTTCATTGAAGATGTAGAAAGTGCCTTACTTACGGGAGAAATAATAGAACTATACCCGGACGACCCGCGTGGTCCGAGTTGCCTTGTTTGCGGGTATGCTGCAGATGGGCGTCCTGTTCATGTTGTTGCAGGTTTTTTGGCCACAGGGTGGGTACGGTTTATTACGGTATATGTGCCGGGTTCAGAATATTGGGAAGATAACTGGAAGACTAGGAAACGGAGGGAAGGGTAATGAAGCATGAATATGCGAACTGTTCTTTTTGCGGTGGTAAAGTTGTAGAAAATAAAGTTAAAGTCGATTATCGGACAACAGGAGATGAATTAGTGGTTTTTGAGGATGTTCCTGCTGGAGTATGCGAGCAATGTGGGGAGAAATACTATACTGCTAAAGTTGCAAGAGCGTTAGAGCTAATGGCAAAAGATAAATCGCTTGCGGGCAAGGTGGTTTCTGTTCCGGTGAAATCGTTTCCTGAATCAATGGCAATTTAGCAAAGGTAATCAATATGCCAGTAAGGATGCTAATTCCTTTTCTAACTTGTGCCTTCTTAAGTATTTTCCGATAATTGATTGCACGTTTTCTTTGGTAATTTGCTTTTTTCCCTTTAAGTTAAGAAAGAGCCTTAAAGATTCTTTCTATGAAACTTCTTAAAATTGTCAATCGCCTTTTTTGCTTTCATTATTATGCTATATTAAATGCATAAATATTGAAGTCAGGGGGGATTGTCATGCCGAACATCCGTCCCATTTCAGATCTGAGAAATAACGCCAACGGGATCTCTGAGTTCTGTCACAGAGAACGAGAGCCGGTATTTATTACCAAGAATGGCGTGGGTGACATGGTAGTCATGAGCATAGAGACTTATGAACAGCAGCAGGCACTCATTGAACTTTATAGCAAACTGTCGGAGGCTGATGCAGAGATTGCCAACGGCGCGGAGGGTAAGGACTTTTTCGATTTTGCAAAGAAGCTGAGGACGAAGGTCAGTGGAAAAGTATAAGTTACTCATTTTTCCTTCAGCTCAAGCAGGATTACAAAGGTAAGGTTACAGAAGATGAGATAAAGATCCTCTTAAAAAAGTTCGTTGACGGGGGGAGGCTGCCCAGGTACGGCCTGCCGGACCGCATTGAGTTCGTAAAGGCGATCCCCAAGACCGGTGTGGGTAAGATCAATAAATTTTTCCTAAGAGAAATGTACACCAAATGACAGAGAGTCAGCAAAACCGTCCCCTGACTCACACAATCTTATCATTAAGGTTTCCGCCTGTAAATTGGCTGTTGTACAGTTCAGCGTAGAAGCCGCCCCTGGCAAGAAGCTCCTCGTGATTACCCTGCTCTATAATGGCCCCTTTGTTCATCACAAGGATGAGGTCCGCGAAACGAATCGTTGAAAGTCTGTGCGCAATAACGAAACAAGTTCTTCCCTTCATCAAGTTTGCCATCGCCCTTTGGATCAGCACCTCGGTTCTTGTATCAATGTTGCTGGTGGCCTCATCGAGTATGAGGATCGCCGGGTCGGCAAGAATGGCACGGGCGATAGTCAAAAGTTGCTTCTGGCCTTGCGAGATATTGGATGCTTCTTCGTTTAAAACGGTCTCATAGCCACCCGGGAGAGTCCTGATGAAGTGATGAGCATTGGCGGCCTTTGCCGCATTGATGATCTCTTCCTCAGTAACTCCATCACAGCCATAAGCGATGTTGTCCCTTATAGTTCCGTTAAAGAGCCATGTATCCTGCAGAACCATGCCAAACATCGTGCGCAGATCCCCGCGCTTCAGGTCTCTGATATCCACGCCGTCGATTGTGATCCGGCCACCTTGAATTTCGTAGAAGCGCATAATCAGATTAACCAGAGTTGTTTTGCCCGCTCCTGTCGGCCCGACGATAGCGATAGTACTTCCTTCCTTAATATCCAGATTTAAGTCTTCTATAAGCGGAGTTTCTTCTTTATAGCTGAACTTTACATGTTCAAATGTGAGCCTGCCTTTCGGGAATTTGATCACCTTCGTATCTTCCTTATCGGGGATTTGCTCAACCTCATCCATAATTTCGAATACCCGTTCCGCAGATGCGGCCGTAGATTGAAGTACGTTGGCTATATTGGCCACCTGGATGATCGGCTGGGTGAACTGCCTCATGTACTGGATGAACGCCTGGATATCTCCAATTTCAATCTTCCTCTTGGCCACCAAAAGGCCGCCTACGACGCATATAACGACGTATCCAATATTATTGACAAAGTTCAAGGCCGGGAAGATAATACCGGACATAAACTGCGCTTTCCACCCGACTCCGTACAATCTTTTGTTAATCCCCTTAAACTTGGCTATGGAATCTTCCTCATGTCCGAACACTTTGACAATCTTATGCCCTGAATACATTTCCTCGACATGGCCGTTTAGCTCCCCTATACATTTCTGCTGGTCTGCAAAAAATTTCTGAGAATTCTTGGCAATGAACGCGGTTATTATCATACTGGCAGGAAGCGTCACGAGGGCGAGCAGAGTCATCACGGGACTGATTGTCAGCATCATGATCAGGATACCGGCAACAGTTACGAAAGACGTGATCAAGTGGGTCAGACTCTGCTGAAGCGTTGTGGCAATGTTGTCCATATCATTGGTTACACGGCTTAAGATCTCGCCATGGGTCTGCTGGTCAAAATATTTGAGCGGAAGGCGGTCAAGCTTATCCTTTACGTCGTTGCGCATCTTGTAAACAGTGTTCTGGGACACGCTGGACATGATGTAGGCCATCACGTAGCTGCACAGAGCACTGATCAGGTAAAATGCAACCAATAAAAGCAGGATTTTTTCGATATATCCAAAATCAAAGCACGGGATAGGCTGCTTTTTTAGTTTGCTGATTACCTCGACCGGCATTTTTTTCTGGATTGCCGTATACAGTTGTATATAATAGGCGTATTTGGCAAGGACCCCCTCAGCCAGCTTGGTCGTGGCCTTTCCCATGATTTTGGGGCCCACAATCGAGAAAAGCGTGCTCGCAATAGCCAGAATAAACACTGCAATAAAACGGTATTTTTCCGGCCTCAGATACTTGATCAGTCTTTTAAAAGTCCCTCGGAGATCCTTCGCTTTTTCGACCGGTTGGCCCATCATAGGGCCGCGGCCCATGGGGCCTCCGGATGCCGGGCTGGTTCTTTGTGAATTCCGTTCGCTCATGTTATTTCGCGATCTCCTCTTCCGACAACTGGGAGGATACTATCTCACGGTATACTACGCATGTACTCATGAGTTCCTTATGTTTGCCTATTCCTACAATCCGGCCTTCGTCCAAAACGATAATCCTGTCGGCATCCATTACCGTTCCCACCCTTTGGGCTACAAGGATAATGGTAGAAGCAGCAGTCTCTTTTTTAAGCGCAACCCGGAGCCTGGCGTCAGTCTTGAAGTCAAGGGCCGAAAAACTGTCGTCCAGAATATATACCCCCGGCTTCCTGACTAAAGCGCGGGCAATGGAAAGCCTCTGTTTCTGACCGCCGGATAAATTGGTTCCTCCTTGGGAGATCTGCGAATCGTACCCGTCTTTCATTGTAGAAATGAATTCGCTCGCCTGAGCAATCTCCGCCGCGTGGGCAACCTCCTCATCGGTCGCATCAGCCTTACCGTAACGGATGTTTTCAGAGACGGTCCCGCTGAAGAGGATTGGGGACTGCGGTACAAACCCGATTTTTGCCCTGAGATTCTTCTGGGCCATTTGCCGGACGTCCACTCCGTCAACCAAGACGCATCCGCTGTCAACATCGTAAAATCGCGGAATCAGATTAATCAGGGTGGATTTACCCGAACCGGTACCGCCTATAATCGCTGTCACCTCGCCGGGATAGGCAGCGAAAGATATATTGCTAATGACAGGTTCTTCAGCTCCGGGATAACTAAAAGTGACATCCTGGAATTCCACATAACCTCCCTGGCCACCGGATTTTTTGATGTGCAGCGGGTCGATGATCTCAGGTTCAATATCGAGGACCTCGTTAATCCGGACTGCCGATGCCTGGGCTCTAGGAACCATGACAAACATAATGGTCACCATGATGATGGAAAACATGACCTGCATGGCGTATTGAAGAAACGCCATCATGTCGCCCACCTGCATTTCGTTCTGACTGATGCGAATACCGCCAAACCAGATGATCGCGATGGAGGTTAAATTCATAATGATTATCATGATCGGCTGTATCGTCGCCATAATTTTATTGACCTTGATGGAGGTATCGGTCAGGTCGCGGTTTGCATCCTTAAACCGTTCATTTTCGCTCTTGAGTCTGTTGAATGCCCGGATAACCCTTATACCGGTCAGATTCTCGCGAAGGACCAGGCTTACTTTATCGAGCTTGGCCTGCATTGACTTGAACAAGGGCACGATCACGCTGGCGAGGCCCCCTATCAAGATCAGCATGATGGGAAGAACTACAGCCAGGATTAAAGTGAGCTCCCTGTCCTTTGAGAATGCCATGATGATGCCCCCTACACACATAATTGGAGCATAGATCATAAATCGCAAACCCATTACCATCACGGTCTGCACCTGTATAATATCGTTGGTGGTCCTGGTGATCAGGGAAGCAGTCCCGATCTTATCAAACTCATGCAGGGAGTAACTCTCCACGCGCGAAAATACCTTATCGCGGATGTCCCTGCCGAAGCCCACCCCGGTTATTGAGGACAGGTAACTGCCCACTATTGAGCAAAGACTGCTCCCAAGCGCTACAAGAAGCATGTAGCTCCCGTATTTCCAGATGTAACCGGTATCGCCCTTCATCATGCCGTTGTTGACGACATCAGACATG
The DNA here is from genome assembly GCA_000681355.2 of Peptococcaceae bacterium SCADC1_2_3. GTDB lineage: Bacteria > Bacillota > Desulfotomaculia > Desulfotomaculales > Nap2-2B > SCADC1-2-3. Next base: position 4,159 of record JJNX02000003.1, on the reverse strand, counting down.
AGCGTCGGGAGATACAGTTCCGCAAGGGACTGGGCGAAAAGAAATACAACGATCCAAAATATGTCCCAGGCGTACGGCTTTAAATTTGCAAATAACCTAAGCATGGATCTCTATCTCCCTAATTGTCTAGTCTATTAAATAGCTTTTATCGCCATATTGTCCGTGAGAGTGTTGACGTTTGTAACAGCAACCCGCTCACCTGCATCAAGTCCTTTTAGAATTTGGATTCCCTTGTCGTTTTTGAGCCCGGTTTTCACAGCGCGCCTCGAAGCAATATTATCTTTGATTACAAATACACAGCTTTCCCCTTTGTTTTGGATGACCGATGATGTTGGGACGACAACGCCCCTTATTTCAGTGATTAACGAGGCATGGGCCGACAACCCGGCCATTAGGCTGCCTTTGTTCTTTATGGTGATTTCTATGGGAAATATTTCACCTGTGTTTACTGCAATAGGTCCGATACTTGATATAATTCCTTTAAATTTACTGTCGGGGTAGCTGTCAATTGTAATATCCATTGCTTTGCCGATTGACAAAAGTGGAAGTTCGTCTTGGGTCACGGTGCTTTTCATTTTCAGAATTAAGGTATCTACAATTGAAATCACCGAAACACCGAAAGAGACCACCTCGCCAACATCTACGCTCTGGTTGGTCACGATTCCATTTAATGGACTTCTGATTGTGGCATTATCAATCTGCACCCGGAGGTTTTTTATGTTTGCACGGGCTGTATTAACCGCTGCTTGAGCCTGGTTTAGAGCGGGACCGGAAGCATTTTCAAACTGGTTTTTAGCAATATTCAGTTTGTCTGTCACATCATCCATCTGGTTTAAGGGTACTGCACCTGCTTCATAAAGGGTCTTTGTCCTGTCATAAGATTTTTGAGCCGCATCCAGGTTTATTTTTGCCAAAGAAGCCTGATTCTGAACGGACTGCACTGCTGCTTCGGCTGACTGCAAACCAGCTTCCGCTTGCATAAGCTGGGCTTTTAATGCTTCTGTATCTAACCGCATAAGGATATCCCCCGCTTTAACGGCGCTGCCAACATGGAAACCCAATTTTACAACCTGCCCCGAGATTTTACTTGATATATCAACCGTCTGCTCCGGTACCAGGACACCGCTTAGTTCAAGCGTTGTTTCCAATTCCTGATTACCGGCGACCGCCGTTGTTACTGTCTTTATCTTATTTGTATTCTGGTCAACACATCCGGAGATGAAGAATACCAGGAGCACTACCAAAAGAATTGTAAGGTGCCCTTTAATTCGCTTCCGCATGCTTAATACCTCCTTTCACTGTTTGATATGGATTTTGACTGTTGCATTCATCCCCAGCATGAGATTCAGGTTATCAACATCCGTAATGACGATATTTACAGGGATCAGTTGCGTAACTTTTGAGAATGTCCCGCTTGTATTGAGTGACGGAAACTGACTGAATGCCGACTGCGTAGCCTGGCTGATGCTCTCCACATAGCCTTTGAAGGATTTATGGCGGTAAGCATCTATTTTGATATCGACTTTTTGACCCGGTTTGATCTTGTTAATATCCGTTTCTTCAATGTTCGCCTGGATGTATATATGTGAAGTGTCGGCTATCGTTGCAATCTCCATACCGGGTGAAATAACCTGTCCTTTTACTATATTTAACTGCACAACCTTACCATCAATCGGCGATTTAATATCTGCTTTTGAGATAATCGAATCCGCTGTGCTGGCCAGCGCCTGTGAGTTCATCACAGAACTCGTGACCAGCATGCCGACATCCTGTTTTCCGAGAACCTGTCCCGCTTTTACATAATCCCCTTCCTTGACGTCCCAGCTCTTTACCTTGCCAGTTACCTCCGGTGTCAACGTAATCATGTCGGCTGTTATCCGGGCGTTTTCTGTGGAGAAGAAATTTATGCTCTCATAGACATAATAGGATATCCCTGTCCCTCCACCGACAAGGATGAGCACTGCAAGTATTAACAATGCTATTTTTAGTTTTTTCATTCCATAGACCACCTTCAAGGATTTTTCAGTTTCTTACTAACCGGTCGGAATCCCTCTACTTGACGCTCTTCAGGATCCCAAGGATTCTTTTCAGCATTTGCTCCAGTTCGTCCAGTTCCACGTCGGGAAGTACCCTGAGCCTCTCTGCAAGTTGCAGTTTTATCTCTGTAAACAATTCCTTAACCGTGCTCCAGCCCAGTTCAGTGACTTCCAGGCGCACGACGCGTCGATCATTTTCATCTGTTTTTCTGAGTAAGAGCTTGTTATCAATCAGTTTGCATATAAGGGGTGTAAGCTGCTGCTTAGAAATTCGTATCTCACTTGCTAATTCTGACATAGACAGAGAACCTTTCCGGCAAAGGATCGACACCACATGGAATTGAACGGGGCTTAACCGGGAGCGGGTTATTTGTTTAACTGGCTTAAAAAAATTTTCACGCATGTACTCCAAAAGTACAAGGAAGTCGCCGGCCACATTTTCCAGGTTGCCTATTTTAACACCCCCCCCTCATTTAAATTCTGGTTAACATTAAAATAGTATATTATAATAAGCATTAATAGTAAATAGTAATTTACTATTAATAAATGTTTACAAATAACAGCAAATGCTGTAATAAAACGCCCCAAAAGTATTGCGGGTCGGCGTTAACCCGATAGTGCTGCAATAAAGATTTTACGCCGGATATTGAGGGCAGGATTTATGGATAACAACCTGATCAGGGAGAAAATATTAAGCGGGAACTGGGCCATGTCTAAACATGCGCGTGTGCGGGCCGGCCAAAGAAAGGTTAAGGACACTGATGTGGTTATAAATAGATTGATGAGCCTACCCATGGAAAGGGAGATTAGTATGGTGACTAAATGTTTTCAATGCGGGAATCCCACTGTAAAAAAATTTGTTGTTGCCGAGAACTGGTAGGGTGATACATTTTACACACGTTGTCTAACTTCATGCGTCGTCAGCCTCTCTCTATGGCTCAAGATGTTGAAACACGACGACGACCAGAGCCACAACCGCTGTGAAAACGATGACACCGACCAGCTTTCCCCAACTCTTCAGCCCACTGAGAATGAGAATGTAGGCGATTATGAAGATGGGAAAAGTCATTTTGCCGCCCGCGAAATAATGGGACGCCAAGCCTGCAACCGCTCCGCCGAAGGCACCTGCGCCCGCAGCTTCGCCGAGTGAAGTCGGTTTCTGCTCCGACTTTTGCCCTGCCTCGCCACCACCGTCTTGCTTCGTTTCTTCGCCCATCTTTTCTCTCTTTTCCCGGCATCGTGTTGACACCTAACGCCCTAATCAGCCGCCGCGAGCGCACAGTGCGAAGCGGTCGGCTGCATGCCGGTATTAGGCGGCTTGCTGTTCTACTCGTCGTCTTATCCCAAGAAGTTGCCTCCGAGCGTTGAGGAAGTCGCCTATTTCGAAGAACGGCCACCACAGGATTGGCAGGGAGAACAATCTTGCGTCAAATCGCATGCGGACAATTAGCCTTGTCCGCGACTGGTCAAGTGGGCGGAGGATATAAGCCAAGCTACTGGCACCGAATTTAGGCCAGATGCCCTCTTTAAACACCCAGACCGTGTTCGGATGAGAGAAGGACAAGACTAGACATTGGGTTGGATCAACTTCCCGAATGGTGAGCCCTTCTTCACCGATGACTTCGCCGACCCGGGGATTCTGGAATTCGGGCAGGAGGTGCGTGGCACTGGGGATCCCGTCATTGTCGAACTGATCAAACCCGTACCAGCCTGCACGGTGATAGCCCATCTGGACAATCCAGGGCCAGACATCCTTGGGAGTGGCGTTGATAGTGGCGGCTCTGGTTGCCTGGAAAATCGCTGCTTTGAGTTCTGCATCCCCTGGCAGTGTCGTATTGGCCTCATGAGGCGTAGCTCCCCAGCTTCGATGGAACGGCCTCAGCAGCAGAAGTATAGGAAAGGCGAGGATCCCGCCTAAGAAGAGGAGGAATGTGAGTGGGTACAGGATCAGTCCGCGAACTACCTTCGTTTCCATGAATGTCTCCAAGTCGTCGATTGTATTTGTCAACTGAAATTTACCCCAGATCGTCATTGAAAATGACGCCACATTAAACTAAAAAGAACAAACTATTTATTTAGAATTAAACCAATTTTTGCTGCTCCAACCACTCCTTTGTCTCCTT
>JJNX02000002.1 GCA_000681355.2 Peptococcaceae bacterium SCADC1_2_3 | reverse complement strand
AGAACCTTTGGTTATTGCCGGCGGGCCGTGTGCCTGCAACCCTGAGCCCCTGGCCGATTTTATTGACTTGTTTGTAATTGGGGAGGGTGAAGAGGTAATTCAGGAATTGTTAGACCTTTACAAGCTGATGTCAAGAGAAGGCTGTTCCCGCCGCCAGTTTCTTTACCGGGCGGCGAAGATTGCCGGGATTTATGTCCCCTCTTTTTACCTGGTGAGTTATCGGTCTGACGGGAGAATTGAAGCGGTTAAGCCAACGCAGGACGACATTCCCGCCCGGGTAACGCGCCGGGTGGTGACTAATTTTGACCAGGCTTCTTTTCCTACCCGCTTGATTGTGCCGGGAATAGAAATTGTACATGACCGGGTCATGCTGGAGGTTATGCGGGGCTGTACGCACGGCTGCCGTTTTTGCCAGGCCGGGATTATTTACCGTCCCGTGCGGGAAAAAACTCCCGCTACCCTGCTTTCCCAGGCGGAAAAATTAGTCCATAGTACTGGTTATGATGAAATTTCACTTATTTCTTTAAGTTCGGCCGATTATTCGCAGATAAAAGAAATAACCAGATTTTTGCTTGACCGTTTTGAAGATCAAGGGATAAACGTTTCATTGCCCTCCTTGCGGGTGGATACCTTTTCGGTGGCTTTGGCGCAGGAAGTCCAACGGGTTCGCCGGGCCGGCCTTACCTTTGCTCCGGAAGCCGGCAGCCGGCGGTTGCGCGAGGTAATTAACAAGGGGGTTACGGAAGAAGATTTAATGGCCGCGGTCTCGTCCGCCTTTAAGGCTGGCTGGTCCGCGGTTAAGCTGTACTTTATGCTTGGTTTACCCACGGAAACTGAGGAGGATGTAATTGAGATAGCCAGGCTGGCCTACCGGGTGTTAAGGATGGGGATAGACCAAAAAGTCTCCCCCGCCAGGTTAAAGGTTACCGTAAGCGTTTCTTCCTTTGTTCCTAAAGCGCACACTGTTTTTCAGTGGGAACCCCAGGCCGAGATAGCTGTCTTGCGGCAGAGGCAAAAACGCTTGCGGGAGCAGTTAAAAGGACGCAACCTGATTTTTCGGTGGAGCGAGCCCGAAATGAGTTTTATTGAAGCCGTGTTAGCCCGGGGAGATCGCCGGCTTGGCCGGGTGATTGAAAAAGCCTGGCGGGAAGGATGCCGTTTTGATGGCTGGTCGGAATACTTTCAATTTGAGCGTTGGAGCGATGCTTTTCAACAGATGGGACTGGACCCGGCTTTTTACGCTAACCGGTGTTATGATTATGCCGAGGTACTGCCGTGGGATCATTTAAATCTTGGGGTAAGTAAGGATTTTTTACGGCAGGAGATGGAATTGGCCCTAAAGGGCCAGCAGACTCCTGCCTGCCGGAGGGGAAAATGTGCAGGGTGTGGTTTATGTCCGGCCTTTGGGGTGGCTCCGGAAATAATAGCCCCGGAAGTAAACGAAGTTATAGCCGGAAACCCGGAGGTAATGAATGGTAGATCTTAGCCCTGTACTCCCGCAAAAACCAGTAAATACCTTTTGGTGGTACCGGCTCCAGTTTTCTAAAATGGGTTTGGCCCGTTATTTTTCGCACCATGATTTAATCAGAACCTTTACCCGGGCTGTCCGGCGGGCGTGTTTGCCCGTAGCTTTAACCCAGGGGTTTAACCCTCATCCTGATTTAAGCTATGGACCTCCGTTGCCCGTAGGGATAGCTGGGGAAAAAGAATACCTGGACCTGAATTTAATTAGGGCGTTAACGCCGGACAGCTTATGCTCTTTGTTAAATGATGTGCTTCCGGAAGGCTTAAGGGTAAATAAAGCCTGGATGCTGCCAAAAATGTCAAAAGACAGACCCTCGCTGGTGATGCTCGCCCGCCGGGCTGCTTATCAGGCCAGGATACCTTTAACCGGAGAAATTAAGGCCGAAGAGCTGGCTAATTATATTCAGACTTTTTTAGCGGCCGACGAAATTATTATTCATCGTCTGCTTAAGCCTAAGAAAAAAAACAAGAAAAAGGAAGAAAAAGAAAAAGAGCAAAATATTCGGCCGGGAATCTTTTCTTTAAAAGGACAGGTAAAAGCAAATGAAATTTTTTTGGAAATGGAATTAAGGTTGGGAAGTATGGGCAATGTTCGCCCGGATCAGGTTCTACAGGTTTTTTTAGCGGATTTTCCGGCTCAAGTTGACCTTGATGAAGCAAAAATTATCCGTACCGAACTGGGTCCCCAAGAATTATTAATACCTTGAAGGGGAGTTTTAAAATGTTTAAAGAAATTATTATTAACGCAGGCGAAGAAGAAACAAGAGTAGCCGTTTTAGAAAATAAATTGCTGGTTGAAGTACATATAGAAAGAGCGGTAGGGCAGCGCCTGGTAGGGAATATTTTTAAGGGAAGGATTGAAAATGTGCTGCCCGGCATGCAGGCGGCTTTTGTGGATATAGGTTTAGAAAAAAATGCCTTTTTATATGTTGAAGACGCCCTATCTGCCGTAAGAACAAACGGACAGAACAACATTACTGACGTGGTTAAAAAAGGCCAGGAAATTATTGTCCAGATTGTTAAAGAACCTCTTGGGACTAAGGGTCCACGGGTAACAACCCACCTGACCATACCCGGGCGTTACGCCGTATTGATGCCTACCGTAGATAACGTGGGGATTTCCCGCCGGATTGAAGCCGAAAAAGAGCGTGAAAGGTTAAAAGAGTTCACCCGGAAGGTTAAACCGGCCGGTATGGGTATAATTATGCGTACCATGGCTGAAGGGTTGGAGGAGGAAGAACTGGGTCAAGATATTGACGTGCTGGTTAAGCTTTGGCGGAAAATTTTAAATAAGGCCAAAAACAGCTCTGCTCCTAATTTAATCCACCGGGATCTGGAATTAATACAGCGTATCTTAAGGGATGTATTTGACCCTGAGGTAAACCGGTTAATTGTGGATGCGCGCCACGAGTACGAAAAAATAATAGAATTGTTGGACCTTTCTGCTCCTCACTTAAAAAGCAAGGTAATTCTAGAAGAACACGATAATATTTTTTGGGAATACGGCCTGGAACAGGAATTGGAAAAGGCCTTGTTGCGCAAAGTATGGCTTAAATGCGGGGGCTATCTTATCTTTGACCAGACCGAGGCTTTAACCGTGGTAGACGTAAATACCGGGAAATATGTAGGAGATAAAAATTTAGAGGAGACCGTATTAAGGACAAATTTGGAAGCCGCGGCGGAAATAGGACGCTCCTTAAGGCTTAGAAATATAGGCGGGATTATTATTGTAGATTTTATTGATTTGGAGAAAGAGGAAAACCGCCAAAAAATTTTGCAGGCACTGGAAGAGGAAATTAAAAAGGATAAGACTAAAGTAAATATTTTAGGCATTACGCCTTTGGGGTTGGTAGAAATGACCCGGAAAAAAGCACGGCCCAGCCTGGCTGAAGTAATGCAAAAACCTTGTCCGTATTGTGAAGGTCGAGGAAAAGTTTTATCTGAAGAAACCGTAGGTATTAATTTTAAAAATAATATTTATGAGTTTGCGGCGCGTACCTCAAGCCCTACCATTTTAATTGAAGCTCATCCGGCAGTTGCGGCTCGTTTAATCGGCAGCGGCGGCGCTAATTTAAAGGAATTAGAGCAAAGAACAGGTAAAAGACTTTATATTCGCGGCTCGACAGTCCAGCATATTGAAACCGTAACCATGCGTCCGTTATATGATCAGGCCGATATTCAAGCCGGTGGCTTCCAGCCGGTTAAACCGGGACAGGTGTTAGAAGTTAAGGTAGAAGAACCCCACGTTAACAAACTTAATGACGGAATTGCCCGTTTAAATGGTTTCATAGTGGACATTGAGGGAGCCGGCTCCCTGGTAGGTGAAATAGTGCCCGTTGAAGTTAGCAAAGTTTACCGTACTTATGCCCGGGCAAAGCTGGTAAAGTAAAAAAGTTTCTTACGGGAACGCGCACGTTTCCTTTGGGCTACTTTTCGGGGGTAAAGAAGATGAAATTAGTGACCTATTGTGCTAAAGGCGAGCAATCTAAAAAAAAGCTGGGTGTTTGGGTTCAGGGTTGGGTAATTGACCTTGTTCAGGCCAGTTTAGTTTTTTGTCCTGCGGAAAAATTTTTGGTGCAGGAGATGGAAGAACTTTTGGCGGCCGGACCGGAGGGGTTGCAGTGGGCTGAAAAAGTAACAAAAAAAGTTTTAAAATATATGGAAGAAATAGCAGGTGAAAAAGAACTTCTTGCTTCGCTCCCTGAAAAGATACTTTTTAGGGAGGAAAAAATTGATTTTCTTCCCCCTTTAACCCGGCCAGGGAAAATAATTTGTATTGGTTTAAATTATTACGACCATTGTGAAGAACAAAAGGCAAAAATACCGGTAAGCCCTATAATTTTTGCGAAATTTAATTCTGCCCTTTGCGCTACAAAACAGCCGGTTATTCGTCCTTCAATTACCAGTCAACTGGATTACGAAGCGGAATTAGCGGTAATTATCGGTAAAAAAGGAAGGAATATTCAAAGGCAAGAAGCGCCAAAATTTATGGCCGGTTATACGATTATGAACGATGTTACGGCCCGGGATATTCAGCGGCGCGACCGGCAGTGGGTGCGGAGTAAAACATTTGACACCTTTGCTCCTTTGGGACCTTTTTTAGTGACGGCTGACGAAATTGTTGACCCCCAAAATCTTTACATTCGTTGCTGGGTTAATGGGGCGTTGCGCCAAAACTCCAGTACGGCTCAAATGATTTTTAGCCTTAATTATTTAATCACTTTTATTTCCCAAGTAGTGACTTTGCTTCCTGGTGATATTATTGCTACGGGTACCCCGGCAGGAGGGGGTGCTTTTTGCGAACCCCCAGTTTACTTAGAACCCGGGGATGTGATGCGAATTGAAATTGAAAAAATAGGGGTGCTGGAAAATTACGTGGTAGATGAACGTAGTTAAATAAAAATAGTGGTTTATTTAGAAAATAAAATAAGTGGTTTTTACGGATATATTGACAAAAGAGCAAGATGTGTTTATAGTTAGTAAAGGAATAGATTATATCGCCTAAGACGGGCTTAAGTTATAAAAGGGGGAGTATTTTTGTACGCCATTATGGAAACGGGTGGCAAGCAGTACCGGGTGCAGGAGGGCGATGTGTTGCGGGTGGAAAAGCTGCCTATTCAACCCGGGGAAAAGATAGAGATTTCAAGAGTACTGGCGGTAGAAAAAGATGGTCAATTTCGGGTAGGGACGCCAGTGATAGAAGGAGCCCGCGTCATTCTTAAAGCTGTCCGTCAAGGGCGAGACCGTAAGATTATTGTTTTTAAATATAAAGCCAAGAAAAATTACCGGCGCAAAAAGGGGCATCGGCAGTCATTTACCCAGGTGGCGGTAGAAAAAATAGAGGCGTAAGTTAAAGTTAAGAAAATTTGCCGTTAGAAAATCAGGAGGTGGATATAATGGCTCATAAAAAAGGAGTAGGTAGTTCCCGGAATGGCCGGGATTCGCAGCCTAAAATGCTTGGCGTTAAGCGTCAGGATGGCGAGTTTGTCAGAGCCGGAAGCATTATTATGCGTCAAAGAGGAACGAAAATTCACCCTGGCCAGTGGGTAGGCAAGGGTGGAGATGATACATTGTTTGCCCTGGTAGATGGGATGGTTTCCTTCCAGCGCAAGGGTAAAGATAAGAAACAGGTCCATATAATGCCTGTAGCGCAGGTAGTTTGACCGGGGGATTTAAAAGATTTATTTAATAGGCCAGCTTTAAAGCCCTAGCTGGCCATTTTTTAGTTTAGGTAGGTAAATAAAGATGGACTTGAAGGGAATATTAGAAGTGGTTAGGGAACAGCGGCATGATTTTATCAATCACTTGCAAGTAATTTCTGGATATTTGCAGTTGCAGAAACAAGAAATTGCCCACGACTACATCCAAAAAATTAGCGGTCTGCTTAGAGAGCAGGGAAAAATTTTTTGTTTAAAAATCCCCGAGGTTACCACCGTACTTTTAGTGGAACAAAAAAAAGCCAGGGATTATGGCATTGAAGTTATTTTTGATATTCAGGATGACTTAGCTAATTGTTCTACCTCTGGTGACGTAATAGGGACGTTACTGGAAACCGTATTTTACGTAATTATTTCCTACCTGGCTTCTTTTGGTTTGGCTAACGGCCGGTTAGAGGTTAGTCTGGTCTGGGAAAGAAAACGATGTATTTGGCGTTTTTGCTTTGCCAAACCGGCGGCCAGAGAAATTCCTGCGCTTGTGCACCAGCAAATTAACCTCTTTCGTCAGCGGTTAGCTTTGTACAAGGGTGAGGTAACCTTAACGGAAAAAAAGGAAGAAGGCTGTATCACCGTAATTATTTAGGTGGAAAAATATGTTTTATGATGAGGCTAAAATTTACATTAAAGGTGGGGATGGGGGAAACGGATGTATAGCTTTCCGGCGAGAAAAATACGTGCCTTTTGGCGGGCCTTGGGGAGGAGACGGGGGCCGCGGGGGTAGTATTATCCTGCATGCTGACGAAGGTTTAAATACCTTGGTTGACTTTCGTTACCAACAGCACTACAAAGCTGACCGGGGTATGCACGGTCAGGGTAAAAATAAGCACGGTAAGTCAGGAGAAGACTTGATAGTTCGGTTACCGGTGGGAACAGTGGTGAAGGATGCTCTTAGCGGAGAGATCCTTGCCGATTTAACTGCTCACGGTCAGGAAGTTGTGGTAGCCAAGGGCGGAAAAGGGGGGAGAGGCAACGCTCATTTTGCTACCTCCACCCAACAGGCGCCTCGTACGGCGGAAAAAGGTGAATTAAGTGAAGAAAAGAAGTTAATATTACAGTTAAAGCTGTTGGCAGATGCAGGTTTGGTGGGATTTCCTAATGCCGGTAAGTCTACCCTTATTTCACGTGTTTCAGCCGCCCGCCCCCAAATTGCGGATTATCCTTTTACCACCCTTAACCCTCATTTGGGTGTGGTTAGGGTAGAAACCGGGTATAGCTTTGTGTTGGCGGATATTCCGGGTTTAATCGCGGGTGCTCACCAAGGAGTTGGCTTAGGGCACCGTTTTTTACGTCATATTGAACGAACTCGCTTGATTATTTATGTGCTTGATGTATCTGGTATGGAAGGACGGGACCCGCGCGAAGATTTGCGCATCCTAAGAGAAGAACTAGCCCTTTATGACCCTGCTTTAACCTCACGTCCCCAAATAATTGCCGCCAATAAGATAGATTTACCTGACGCGGCCCAAAATTTAACCGGGTTAAAAGAAACCTTAGGAAACCAGTATGAAATTTTTCCCGTAAGCGCCCTAACCGGAGAGGGCCTGAAGGCTCTTACGTACCGGGTAGCTGATATTTTAGCCAGTCTGCCAAGAAAATAAAAAATAAAATGACATAAGGTCTATTTACGTTGGTGACTTGATGACAGAGAAAAGAGATTTTACTAAAGTAAACCGGCTAGTAGTCAAAGTAGGCTCTAGCTCCTTAATTTATCCTACCGGCCGCCCTAAGTTAACAGAAATAGAGCACCTTGTCCGCCAGTTAGCTGATTTGCACAATCAAGGGCGGGAGGTCATGCTGGTAACTTCCGGGGCTATCGGGATGGGAGTAAACAAGCTGGGTTATTTGCGGCACCCTAAAACTATTCCCGAAAAACAAGCGGCGGCGGCGGTAGGGCAGGGGGCTTTGTTAAACCTATACGCCAAGTTTTTTGCGGAATATGGGGTGACGGTTGGTCAAGTGCTTCTTACCCGGGAAGATTTTGCTGACCGCAAGCGTTTTTTAAACATTAGCAATACCTTATGCACTTTACTTCATATAGGGGTTATTCCTATTATTAATGAAAATGATACGGTGGCCATAGAGGAGATTAAGTTTGGCGACAATGATAACCTGGCTGCCTTGGTAGCCGGGCTGGCGGATGCCGGATTGCTCATTCTTCTTTCAGATGTTGACGGGCTGTATACGGCCGACCCCCGGCGTTCGGCAAAAGCCTGCTTTGTTTCTGAGGTTAAAGAAATAACACCCGAAGTAGAACAGCTTGCGGGTGGAGTGGGCACGGCTTTAGGCAGCGGGGGAATGGCTACCAAGCTTCAGGCCGCGCAGATAACCATGCATTCAGGGATAATAACGGTGCTGGCCTTAGCCGGTGAAAAAAATGTAATCCGGCGGATAATGGACGGAGAAAAATTAGGTACGGTTTTTTGGCCCACCGGCAGATTAGAAAACAAAAAACGCTGGATTGCCTATAATACTCTCTTACAGGGTAAAATCCAGGTGGATGCCGGGGCAGCGGAGGCCATCTCAAAGAAAGGGAAAAGTTTGCTTCCTTCGGGGGTTTTGGGAGTCGAAGGAGATTTTGAAATTGGTAATACCGTTAGCGTTATTGACCCGGCAGGTAAAGAAATTGCCCGCGGAATAGTTAATTTTACGGCCCGGGAAGTTGAATTAATTAAAGGGATACAAACAAAAAAAATATCCCATATCCTGGGACATAAGGACTATGAAGAAATAATTCACCGTAATAATCTGGTTATAAGATAATAATCGTTTAAAAGCTAGAAGGGGGTTTTATTTTTTATGTTAACGGTAGAAAACGAGGTAAGAGAAAAAGCATCCCGGGCCAAAGAAGCCGCACGGCGGCTAGCCTATTTGCCCGGCGAGGTAAAAAACAAGGCTCTTTACGCTATGGCAGATAACCTGGTAAAAAACAAGAGCGCTATTTTAGAGGCTAATGAAGTAGACGTCCAAAAAGCCCAAAGCAAAGGGTTAACTTCAGCCCTAATTGACCGCTTAACTTTAAATCCCAAGAGGATTGAAGAAATGGCTGAAGGCTTGCACGTGGTAGCCTCTTTGCCTGACCCGGTGGGTGAGGTTGAGGCTATGTGGCTGGCGGCGAAAAACATTCAGGTGGGCCGGCAGCGCGTTCCCCTTGGAGTGGTGGGTATTGTTTACGAGGCCCGGCCCAATGTGACGGTAGATGCGGCCGGCCTGTGCTTAAAGGCAGGCAACGCGGTTATTTTACGCGGTGGATCAGAAGCAATTAATTCTAACCTGGCCATTACGACTGTTATTTCTACGGCGGCTCGTTATGCAGGAGTTCCCGAAGGAGCTATTCAGTTGGTTGAAAATACCGACCGGGCGGCAGTTAACGTAATGCTAAAGTTAAACGGGTTGATTGATGTCCTTATTCCGCGCGGTGGGGCCGGGTTAATTCAAACCGTCATTCAAAATGCCACCGTTCCGGTAATTGAGACCGGGGTAGGAAACTGTCACATTTATGTGGATAACGAGGCCAATCTGGATATGGCGCAAGAGATTACAATAAATGCCAAATGCCAGCGGCCCGGGGTTTGCAACGCTATGGAAACGTTACTGGTGCACCAGGAAATTGCTTCTTCTTTTTTGCCGGTTATGCTGGAAAAATTAAAAGAATTAAAGGTGGAAATAAGGGGTTGCCCGGTAACAAAAGATATAATTCCTTGGGTATTCGAGGCTACGGAAGAGGATTGGGCGACCGAGTACCTGGATTTAATTTTAGCCGTACGGGTAGTAGACAGTATGGATGAGGCTATAAATCATATTTATAAATACAGCACGGGCCACTCCGAGGCCATTATTACGGAAAACTACACTAAAGCCCGGCGTTTTTTACGGGAAGTAGACGCCGCCGCAGTGTACGTAAACGCTTCCACCCGCTTTACTGATGGCTATCAGTACGGGTTTGGCGCCGAAATAGGTATTTCCACGCAAAAGCTGCACGCCCGCGGTCCCATGGGATTGAAAGAACTTACCACTTATAAATATATTATCATGGGAGAAGGACAGGTCAGGACTTAAATATACCTAAAGATTGTAAGGCGTTCCGAACTGAGTAAGGAAACGCCGAAGCAATCCCAGCCATAATTTTAAGCAAGGAAGAAATTGTAGCGATCCTCTCCTCAATTGATAACCTAAAGCATAAAGCAATTAGGACATAAAAGCTCTAAAACTACCGAGATATATACTCATGTAAGCAACAAAGATTTTATGAGAATAAGAAATCCTTTAGACCAGATCTTTCAGGAAGATAAAAGCAGTTAGTCTATAGGAAGGTATATCCGACATAGTCGTCTATACCTCCAAAACTGAACAAAAAACGACATTGTCGTCTGTGAATGAGATGGGCGGGAAATTCGCTCGCTTCGCTCGCTCATAAGCTTCCCACCCATCGGGGCGCGGGGCTTCGCCCCTTGATGGTCTCTGTTCGCTCGCTTCGCTCGCGAACTTCGCCCATCTTCGGGGTTTGCGGTTTCGCTTCGCTGCACCCAAAGGGTGCGCTACGCGACCCCTTCGCAAACCCCGCGCCCCGTTGTCCGAAATTCCGAACCCTGCTTTGAGAGGTGAATAAGCATGAATAGAGAAGAAGTCTTCGAAAAAATTGTCCAAGCCCTTAAAAATCAAGGGGCGAGAAAAATAGCTATCTTTGGTTCTTATGTAAGAGGAGAAGAGAAACCTGAAAGCGATATAGACGTTATCGTGGAATTTTCAGGAAGAAAAAGCCTTCTTGAACTTGTGAGGATAGAAAGAGAGTTATCTGAAGTTTTAGGAATAAAAGTGGATTTGTTGACGGAAAAATCCATAAGTCCATATTTAATTGATACGATAAGAAAAGAGATGGAGGTAATTTACGGATGAAAAAAGACGACTCTGTGTATCTAAAGCACGTTTTAGATGCCATATCCAGAATAGAGGAATATACCCACGGTATAAGATATGGAGAATTCATAGATAATCATCTTACACAGGATGGGGTAATAAGGCAGATCGAGATAATAGGTGAGGCTACAAAGAGGTTATCTAAAGAGATTAGAGAAAGATATCCTGAAGTACCCTGGAAAGATATAGCAGGAATGAGAGACAAACTGATACATGATTATTTAGGTGTGGATATAGATGCTGTATGGGATACGGTTAAAAAGGATATTCCTGTTTTGAAAAGTAAATTGGGAGATATTATTGAAAAATAAACGAAGAAATGAGCGGGGTTCGGAACTCTCGCAACCCTTTGGGTTGCTCGGTGCTATCGCACTCGGACAACAGAGCGTATCTGGCTTCGTACCTTCAGCATTCCGCCTAAATCCAGCCTAACGGCTGGACTTCAGATACGCTCAGCCGATGGGCGACATCCTTTAAGTAAACAGAGATAGAATATATTAAGGAGGCGAAAAGTCTGTAAGAAATGCTTTCATTAAGGTTTTGTGCCTAGAAAGGAATGGTTATAATCATGTATGAATATGAAAAGGAAATCGAGGTGAAAATGCAAGAGCTCCCTGAAGATTTAAGGAGGGAGGTTTTGGATTATATGGAGTTTCTGCTAAAGAAGTACAAGGGCAAGGAAACCAAGGCAAAGAAGTTCAAGTTTGACTGGGAAGGGGGCTTATCTGAGATACGGGAGAAATTCACTTCTGTTGAATTGCAACATAGGGCTTTGGAGTGGAGATAATGTTTTTAGTGGATACGAATGTATTTTTAGAAATACTGTTGAGGCAGGATAAGAAGGAAAGTTGTAAGAAGTTTCTGGATAACAATATCGGAAATCTCAACATAACAGATTTCTCTTTGCACTCTATTGGTGTAATCTTGTTCAAATACGGCAAAGAGGACATTCTTCAGAAATTTGTTGAAGACGTCTTACCCACTACCCAACTTCTCTCATTGCCGATGGAACTGTATAGAGAGGTTGTAAACGTCAGGAAAAGTCTGAATTTAGATTTTGATGATGCTTATCAATACAGCATGGCCAAATATTGTGGGTTGAAAGTGGTTACAATGAACAAGGATTTTGAAAAGATAAGGGATGTGGAAATTTTGTTCCTATAGGACGTCGCCTCACACAGCATAAAAGGTTCGTGCCTGACGACACTTACCCAAATTTTTTTCGCAAAAACTCCATTTATAGTGGAATCGTAATATGAAATTGCGCCCATTGAGGAAGCAGTAAGAATTCTTATTGGTTTGTTTCAGTGAGGTCAGAACGGTCCGTCGAATTACAAAAGGTTGGAGGAACGGCAAATGACAGACAACGAAAAGGTCTTTGCAGAACTGAAGAGTCGAGCGACTGATTCGAAGCACGAGCAAGCGTTGACAGACCTCTATAAAGAAGTCCTCGCGGCGTTTGAAAGCAATTCGTCAAAAGGAGTGGCCGGCATTGTCGGCGCTAAGATGCAAGAACTACATAGTGCTTACAATGATGCCCACGGGGCGTTGATGAAAAAGATGAGACTGAAGTAAGGAGGTGGACAGGTGATGGGAAACTATCGGCTGGCCTCGGTCAAAGTGAAAGGATTTCGGGGGTTTCCGGAAGAAGCGGGTACCAAGGAATTTAGGTTCGACGAACCATGCACCCTGCTCTTAGGGATTCAGGGAGGAGCCAAAAGCAGCGCGTTGAGTGCTATTGAGTGGTGTATGTTTGGTAACAAGGTCGCTAACATGAGTGACACGGGAATACAGGAGCGTAAAGATTGGTTGGTCAGAAACAAAAGGTCAAGTGAGGCAAGTGTGGAAGTCACTTTTGAGCGGGATGGAGAACTGCTTAAGGTTTATCGTTGCGACCACAAACGACGTGGACAGCCCCAATTTTACTATCAAATGAATGACGGCAGCCTCCACGAAGACGAGGCAGGACTACGCGTCATGCTGGGAGTTGAACTGCCTGATTACATCAGTTGCGTTCATCTTCACCAAGAGGTCATTAATGCGTTGCTTGTTGAATCACCTAGTGCCCGAAAGAACGCGCTTGATCGGCTCATGGGACTTGCAGATTTGCGCAACCAGTTGGAGGGAATCACGCGAGCGAAAGTCCCTGATAAGCTGCGTGAGATAGATAGTCAATTTAACAGTATTGAGCAAACCGTAACGATGACAAGGGAGATTAAGCGCAATGATTTGGTTCGGGCTGAGAATGATGCCAAGGCGCGCGGTATTCAACAAGAAAAACTGTCCCTCAACGGAGCAAAGGTGTGTTGCGAAGCCGTTGCAAGGACAATCGAGGGCTTTGCTAACGACTATGGATTGACGTCGCCAACCTTGCCCGGGTTCCAGATTCTTGAGGATTTAGAGCCGTTTGTAAACTCGGGAAAGGGGGCTGTCAGGAAGTTACGGGATAAGCAACCTGTCCTTGTTCGTCAGACTGAATTGCTGGAGCGCAGAAATGAACTCAACAGTCTGAAAACCAACTTTGAAGGCAAGCGAAATACCCTGAGGGAACTGGATGGCAAGATTCAGGAACTGAAGAACACGCACGGCGACTCATTGGTCGTTGCGGAAAGGTTGAGGAAAGTCAAAGATGAACTGCTGCCTAACGCAAGGAATCGTCTCACCACTATAAACAACCGTGCCGGCGTTATTCGAGAGACATTGAAACTTCTGGAATCTGCAAAAAGTGAAGAAATGAAGGAATGCCCAGTTTGTCAGCGGGGTGACTTTGATGCTGTCCATGTGCGCGATCATTTAAAAACGTGGCGGGAGGAGATGAAGGGTACCTTCGCACTGATTGAGGAGGAAATTCGAAATCTGGAGTCTGAGCAAACGAATCTCAAGGGAGTGATTCGACAGGTTGAATCCTTGCAACTGCAAGTTAGCATTAAGAGCAAAGAGGTTCGAGACTCCACCAATGCAATCGCCACTGCTCTAAAGAAAAAGATTTCAGATGCGGAAGACCCGTTGGTTCTCGTCACTCAAGAGATTGCAAAGGTGGACGAGGATTTAGCGGCGATTCGTACTGCCGTCGAGCAAAGCAACAACCGCCTGAACGCAATGGATGATGGGTTGGAAGACGTAAGGCTAATCATCGCGGTGCTTAATCTTCGAAAAGGTATTGATGACCTGTCCAAAGTCAAGGATAGCCCTGAATACAAGAAGGCCGGAGAATCGCGGAGCGCTGCCCACACCTTCGGCGATAGGATTGAGACAATTCGTGAGGCGATTCAAGCCGTGTTGCGAACAACTGCCGAAGCAAAAATTAAATCCACGAAGACCGCGATTTCTGCCATCTATCGTGAACTGGCTCAGCGCAGCGATTACCCCGACATCGAGATCGACCCAGAAAAATACGAGGTGATGGCAGTACGTGATGGAGAGTCCGAAGTTGCATTACGGATTTTGAACAAGGGGGACATAAACTGCGCAGCCTTGAGTATCTTCCTGGCACTGGCGACCTCGAAGGACCTCACGCACAATATCGCCTCTATTTTGCTTGATGATCCTTCGCAGAGCCTTGACCCTGCTCATAAGGAGAGGCTCGCCAATATTCTCAATCGTGTGCTGGAGGACAAGCAACTTGTCATCGCCACGTCAGAGGATGATTTTGGCACACACCTACGCAGCAAGTTGACGAAGAAGAAAGGAATCTACACGATGGAAAAGTGGACTGAGGGTACAGGACCAGAAGTTAAGGTGGAGTAACCGATGGATGCCGGAACATTCGACAGGCTAAAGAGAGTGCGCGAACGACATCCGACTGAGTTTGGTAAAGTATGCCAGATTCTATTGGCGATCTCCTTTTGTCGCTTAGGTTTTAAGCGGGTTGTCGAGCGTTCTGTTCAAGGAGTGGATATAGACGTTAGCGACCACTCGACATTCCCCAACTTCTCGATCGAGGTGAAGACGACACTTAGCGACACAGTGCAGATTGGACAAAAGGACATTAAAGGCTTGGAGATAAAAGCCAAGGACGGATATGAAGCAGCCTTCGCGGTCTTGCGGTTGGGGCTGTTTTCTGATTGGTTAATTGCTAAAGCGAAGGGTATTCCTTATGGTGATATTATGATTGGAAGGTTGGAAACGCGTGCCATACCCAACTTACAGAACGAAATCAATCAGGAATTTCCGCATGTAGTCACCGATTACGCCGGCGAAATTCTGAAAAAGCGAACAAACGAGGTTCAAGCATACTTGCAGAGATGTTTAGCCAATGAGAAACATAAGGCGGTGCAAAAAGCAGACGGAGCATAACGTAGTATTGAACCCCTGTTCAAACACCGGCAAGTTATGGGACAAAAACAGGAACGCGTTTTCGTTTAACAGTGGTTAAATGTTATGGGGGGGGTATAAATTTGGGACTTAAGGAAGAAGCCTTAAAATTTCACTGTTTGTATAAAGGAAAAATTGAAATAAAAAGCAAGGTTCCCCTGCAAAACATTCAAGACCTTAGTTTGGCGTATACTCCAGGGGTGGCCGAACCATGTAAAGAAATTAGCCAAAATGTGGAGCTGGTTTATAAGTATACCGGTAAAGGAAACTTGGTAGCCATAATCACGGACGGAACAGCAGTTTTAGGGCTAGGCGATATAGGGCCGGAAGCGGCGCTTCCGGTAATGGAAGGTAAGGCCGTATTATTCAAACACTTTGGCGGAGTGGATGCCTTTCCTTTGTGTCTTAAAACCAGGGAAGTAGAAGAAATTGTCCAGTTTGTAAAATGGCTTGAGCCGACCATTGGGGGAGTTAATCTGGAGGATATTGCCGCTCCGCGTTGTTTTGAACTTGAAAAACGTCTTATTACCGAAACAAATATCCCTATCTTCCACGATGACCAGCACGGAACGGCCATTGTAGTTACCGCCGCCCTGCTAAACGCGCTGCGGCTTACGGGCAAGAAAATCGAAAGTATTAAGGTTGTCATCAGCGGGGCTGGGGCAGCCGGGATTGCGTGCACCCGGTTGTTGCTGCGAATGGGAGTAAAATCTTTAATTGTTTGTGATCGCCAAGGGGCCATTTACGAAGGCCGTGCCGGTGGTCTTAATCCTTTTAAAGAGGAAATAGCCAAACATACCAACCGGGAAAAAATCTGCGGCGGTCTAAGGGAGGCAATCAGACAGGCTGATGTGTTTATTGGGGTATCCATGCCCGGGATAGTTACCAAAGAGATGGTGAAAAGCATGAACCAGGAAGCCATAGTTTTTGCCATGGCTAATCCTGTTCCTGAAATTTACCCTGAAGAAGCTAAAGCTGGCGGGGCCAGAATAGTTGGGACGGGCCGTTCTGATTTTCCTAACCAGATAAATAATGTCCTGGCTTTTCCTGGTGTTTTTAGAGGTGCGCTTGACGTAAGGGCAAGAGCCATTACGGAAGAAATGAAAATTGCCGCTGCTTACGCTATTGCTTCTTTGGTATCTGATACGGAGGTTAAGGAAGATTATATTATTCCTAACCCGTTTGACTTAAGAGTAGCTCCGGCAGTAGCCAAAGCAGTAGCTACGGAAGCCGTTTCATCTGGTATAGCCAGAAAAACCGGCTAATATCAAGTAGGTCAACCAGTAGCACAGGCTTCCAGTCTGTGGTTTTTAATGATGGAGAGACAAGCAAGGATGCTTATCCTACCGCTTCTTTCTGCTTACTTTTGGGTAATATCTGTCGCGTTCGCTAAGAATACAGCCACAATACTGCTGACGGTAAAGGTTTAATTCTTTAGCTTGTTTTTGTGCTTTTCTAAAGCCCGGTCTAAAATCTACGTAATGAAAAGTTAGCCCGTTTTTTGCTCCTGCTGCTTTGCCAATTTCTTTAATTAGATCGTGTTGCTGGTAAGGACTGACCAATAAAGTGGTACTAAAAATATTAAAATTCTCTTCTTTAGCTATTTTGGCTGCCTGATGCAAACGAAAAGCATAACAAAATAAACACCTATTTTTTTTCCGGTAAACAACTTGCTGCAAAAATTCTTCTAACTGGTATCCTTCGTCGTAAAGCATTTCCAATTGAACCACTTGAGCATAATTTTGCAAGGCTTCTTTACGTTTGAGCCATTCAGTATAAGGATGAATATTCGGATTAAAAAAATAGCCGTAAACCTCGTATCCTTGGGTCCGCAAGTACTCGACCGGGAATATTGTACAGGGAGCGCAGCAAGTATGTAAAAGAAGGCGCATAACATTTATCCTTACTTAAACAAAAAAAAATAACATATTTATCATAACACGTAACTACTCAGGTTCATAGGGGCAAAGGCACACAGGCACAAAGTTTTTTGCCTACTTGCTGCTTAACTTTCTGATTAAACTGCTAAGCATTCGTTCTATTCAGGTGGATAGCCTATAGGCAGTTAGGCTGTAGAAGAAAATTATGCGCGACTAACAGCCTACAGCCTATAGCCTAAACAACCTGTTTTTATTTCCCTTTGGACCTCTGTGCCTTTGCTCCTATGTGCCTACCTGAATAGTTATCATAACACATTCTATTTAAAAAAACAGGAAGAGAGTAATTTTTAGTTTAAACTATGGACAAAAACAAAAAAAATAAGTTATTATTAAACTAGATAGTAACAAACGGGCAGAAAAAGAAATTAAAGAAATTATATTAAAAAGGGGGCATACAACATGGAACTGAAAAGGCCGGTTATTGTAAGGTTAAACTTTATCCGAAAAGGTAATTTTGAAGTTCCTGGCGTAGAGTTAAACGGAAAATTTAACGAGAGGTACGGTACTTTTAGAATCAGTGAACAATTTATTAAGATGGCCCAGATGGAAGTAGAGCTTATTGGCTTACGCAAACTTAAGGATTTAGCCTTTAAGAAACCGGTTTACGAGTATCTTAATATTTTTACCGACCAACTAGTAAATATAGACTATTGGCCCATCATAACTGAAGAAGAATATAAGCTTTGGAAAGATAAAAAAGATCTGGCTTTATACTATAATTCATATTCCGTTCAAAATGTAGCCCTTAAAATCTTAGAGGAAGAAAATCGTCATTCTCCAAAAAGTAGCCTTAGCGTGAAAAACTTTGCTTCTCTGATGAAAACAACCACCGGAATTTTAGCCCCGGAAATCTTAGTTTTACATCAAGGAGATCTGATTGAACGAAGAGGCAGCGGTAATATAGTAGATAGCTCTGATTGGATAAAAATAACTGACAAAGGGATTGAGCAAATTAGAGGCTACACAGGCATTAAGTTATCCGAATCATACAAGCTATTGGTAGAATAAAAAAGCTTGATTTTCTGAAGCTACTGTTACTATAAGGTAGGAAGTTAAAAGCCGCCAAAAACTTTAATTTAACCTTTTAACCCCTGCCTTTTCTTTTATTTCTTCATTCAAAACAGGGTATAGGATGGTGTCTAATGTTAGAAAATTATTTACAGGTAATTACTACTACGGAAAATAAAGATACGGCCGAAGAAATCGCTCAAAAAATCGTAGCTAAAAGACTAGCCGCTTGCGTTCAAATTGTAGGACCAATAATAAGCACCTACTGGTGGCATAATAAAATTGAAAAAATTGAAGAATGGTTATGTCTTATTAAGACCAAAAAAGAACTTTACAGTGAACTGGAAAGTACCATAATAGAAATGCACCCTTACGAAGTACCCGAAGTTATAGCCCTGCCTCTGGTTACAGGAAGCAAGGATTATCTTAAGTGGCTTGAAGATAATACAGATAATAAAAAGTAATAATTTAACTTATAATTGCTTAGCGAATTATACATCAACAATTAACTATACACGCGAAGAGATTGAAGAAGGTGAAATATGTGTCTCAAAATTTCTCAAAATCTATAGATAGTTACCAAAAGGCCCAACAGTTTATTCCTGGTGGGGTAAATAGCCCGGTGCGGGCTTTTAAAGCTGTCGGCGGCCAACCTGTTTTTATGGAAAAAGGTGAAGGAGCATTTCTTTATGATATTGACGGAAACCGGTACGTAGATTATCTGGGTGGTTGGGGTTCTTTAATTTTAGGCCACCGGCATCCCAGGGTAATTTTAGCCCTGGAAGAAACATTAAATAAAGGTACTAGCTTTGGTACCCCCACTGAGCTGGAGACAGCTTTAGCCAAAGAAATTGTAGCGGCCGTACCCTCGATAGAAATGGTTCGCCTGGTTAATTCTGGGACTGAAGCAACCATGAGTGCTTTAAGGTTAGCCCGGGGATATACCGGACGAAATAAAATAATAAAATTCGAAGGTTGCTACCACGGACACGCCGATTATTTGTTAGTTAAAGCAGGCTCAGGTGCGCTTACGCTTGGAATGCCAACCAGTGCCGGTATTTCGCCCAATATTATTGCGGAAACAATTGTTGTTCCTTACAACGATTTGACAGCTCTGAATGAAGTATTTACCAGAGAAGGGGAAAATATTGCCGCGGTAATTATTGAGCCCGTTGCCGGTAATATGGGGGTTATCTTACCCCAACCAGGTTTTTTAGAAGGTTTACGGGAATTAACCCGGCGTTTCGGAGCTTTATTAATTTTTGACGAAGTTATTACCGGTTTTCGCCTGGCGTATGGCGGCGCCCAGGAAATTTACGGGATTGAACCTGATTTAACCTGTTTAGGTAAAATAATTGGGGGCGGCTTGCCTGTAGGGGCTTACGGGGGTAAACGCCAGATTATGGAACAGGTTGCCCCCGTTGGACCAGTGTACCAGGCCGGAACATTGGCGGGCAATCCTTTAGCGGTAGCCGCAGGCTTGGCTACTTTAAGGACATTAAAACAACCAGGCATCTACGATGATTTAGTCCGTAAGACTAAATATATAGTTAGCAATTTAACTTGCCTTATTCAGGAAGCGGAAGCAGAAATTACGATTAACTATATTGGTTCTATGGTGACCATCTTTTTTACCCCAATAAAAGTTAAAGATTACCAAACAGCCTGTCATTCAGATACAGAAAAATACGCCCGTTTCTTCCATCGAATGTTAGCCCAAGGAATTTATCTCCCGCCTTCCCAATTTGAAACCTGTTTCATTTCTTTGAGCCATACGGAAGAGCAAATTAGTCAAACCATTGAGGCTTTTAAAAAGGCCATAGCCTTTACCGGCACTTGAGAGACAGGGTGTTTCGGTCCACGCTTTGTCCGGATGGTGCTGCTCAAATCGCCGATTTCGATTTTTAAAACATTCCGGAACAGGAACAGGAGGGCGTTAAATGCCTGATTCTGTGTCGAAGCGGAAACCTTCTTGTGGACGGCCAAATGCGTCAAGAACTCCCGGATATCTTCAGCGCCCGGTGTTTCTCGAAGAAGCCCGCCTTTCATAGTGCCGGCGTAATCGAAAAAGCGCCTTGCCCAATCCATATAAGTTCTTTCCGTGCTAAAAGAATAGTGTTTCACACGGATGGCCTCCCGGATGTTTACCATGACCAAATCCTTGTCGAAAGGGGCGAGGGGCGTTTTTGCGTCGTCGTCATCAACCCCGGCCGTTTTTCCACCGTGAAAATGATCGCTGTAGAGCTGAATGGTCTCTTTGGCTTGCTGTATCTGCCGGTCGGCAATGTTATCCCGGGATTGTAGGTCCTCAAGAAATATCCGGAGCACCTCTGCCGCATCAGCATTCTTCAGGCGTTTCGAGAACGTGAGATACCGGTTGGCCCAATAGGCGTAGAAGGTTACGCTTTTTTCCGGCACGAGCTTTCGTGAAAGCAGATATTACTGAAAATCAAGAAGGGTTTGTGAAGGTAACATTTTCTCTCTCATATAAGTTCCTGCCTACGATATATGGATTCTGCATAATATAATATCTATTATGGACCAATTAGGGCAGTCAAGAAGATTTTTCTTCAATAATTACTTGTTTCTTTGATTAAAATATATTATCATTAACCATAAATTGAGGGAATGTACCGATCCGGTATAATAATCGTTGGGTTTAACACATGCAATAGGAGGATTATTTATGTTTGAAGTTGAGTATTTGACAGACAAAAACGGTCAACAAAAGGCGGTTGTGCTTCCCATTGAACTATGGAGACAGCTGTTTCTAAAAGATGATGCTTCTATTAAAGAATTATCTGAGGAAATTGAGGATTACTGTCTAAGCAAGGCAATGGATGAAGCCCAAAATACTCCTTTGTTGAATCACAAAGAAGCGTTGGCTTATTTAGAGGAATAGTTAAGGTGAAGGTTTTATATCGTAAACTATTTCTTAAAGACCTTAAAAAGTTAAGCAAGCAGCCTATTTACGATCAGATTGTTGAGCTTGTTTTTACGGTTTTGTCAGAAATCACAACATTGCAAAAGATTCATGGCGTTAAATCGATGAGGAAATATCCAAGACGCTATCGCATCCGTGTCGGCAACTATTTGAGTGGGACGAAGAGAAAGCCAAAACGAATCTCAAAAAGCACAGAGTCAGTTTTGATGAAGCTATAACGGTTTTTCTCGACCCCTTCTCAATAACGATACCTGACCCTGACCACTCAGTGGATGAACAACGGTATATTGACATCGGCAGTTCTGACAAAGGCCGTGTGCTGGTAGTGGTTTATACCGAGCGCAGGTCAAACATACGTATTATCAGTTGTCGTAAGGCAACATTATCAGAGCGGAAACTTCATGAAGAAGGGGGTGACTAAAATGGCACAGGTAGAGGGTAACGATATGCGTGCCGAATATGATTTTACGGGCGGAGTGCGTGGTAAGCATTATAGGGCCATGCAAGCTGGATATACGATCACTGTTCATAAGGCGGATGGCACAACGGTTGTTAAAGACGTGATGCCAAAGGAGGGCGCAGTTATTCTAGAACCAGATATTCGAACGTATTTTCCAGACTCGGAATCTGTGAATAGGGCTTTACGTTGTTTAATTCCACTGCTGCCCAAAAAGTATAAAGTAAAGGAGAAGAAAACCTAACAAGTCGCTGCAGCCGAACTCGCAGTGTTGGCGGCAGATGAGTTCAGTCATTATGTGTACTCAAAAAAATAGGCATGCGTTGTAGTTTGAGCAAAATAAAGAGGATTTTAAAATGAACTATCCATATCGTCAAATAGAAATTCTGCAACAAGCATTGGCGTCTGATAAGAGCAGAATTGCATTTTTGTTGGGAGCAGGATGTCCCGTTTCCATTCGTATTCAAGATGGAAGTGAGCGACTGATTCAAGATATTGCGGGATTAACAGAAAAAATATGTGATACCTTAAAAGATGGCAGCTCGTATCAACTACTCCAATCAGCCTTTGAAGGAGTAAAGGAGGAAGACAAATCCATTGAGACAGAAGCATTGCAATTAGCAGATGTTAAGATTGAACCCTGCAAGGCCTGTTATTCTGGCGTGCAAAGGGAGGCAGACAGAGATGATTGACAAGGCATTAGCACCTGTATGCGGGTTATATTGTGGCACTTGCGAGTACCTTGAGAAGCAGTGCCAAGGATGTGGCAATGTAAACGGTAAGCCATTCTGGACAGCTCAGATGAAAGTTGAAGTTTGTCCATTATACGATTGTTGCATTAACAAGAAACAATTAGAGCATTGTGGTCTATGCGATGAATTTCCATGCAAAACGTTTACAGACTTCTATGACCCGTCTCTGAGTATAGAAGAAGCAAAAAAATCTGTTCTTGCTCGACAGAGTGAAATTACTGAGAGACAGGAAATCGGAACAGAAAAGTGGCTTAGAGAAAAAGATGCTGTCAAGAAATAGAAATAATATTCATTACGGCTAGCAAATCGCTGCACCTGACCCTTGTCACCCGTGCGGCAAATTGAATATTCACTGGCAGAAGAGACAATATACTTTTAAGGGTTAATCCGCAAAGACATTGTGTCAAGGGCAGGTGGGCTCAAGCGTTAGGTATGTAGTATGATGGAGGGAGAATATGGATAAAAGCGAGGAATGCAAAAAGGAAAGAAACGATGCATGGCGTAACTCAAAAAATGTTCAACAAAGAATAGATAAATTAGAAGAGATAGCCTTAAAATATCCTGAAGATATGATTTCTTTATCAGATATTGCTGTTTCATATCTTGAAATGGGTGATACAAACAACGGTGTGAAAACTTATCAGAAAATTATTGATAGAAAAGATACTTTCGAGCTTATATGGGATAACCAACTTGGTAAAGCATATCTCTTCACAAGAAACTATATAAAGGCAATAGAAACTTTAAAGACCTCAAATACCATTGATTATGACCAAGGTCTATTTCTTGCGTTTTCATATTTGAAAAACGGAGAAAAAAAAGAAGCAAAAGAATCGTTTGATAAATGGATTTCAAAAAATTTGGAAAAATCGTTCGACAAATACAGGTACAAAACATACATGGAAAATCTTTTAAGTGATGAAGAAAAGAAATTTATTGAAGGTATATGGAATAAGTATTACGAGAAATATTCTAAAATGGAACCATATCAATTGTATTGTAAATTGTATAAACAGCATTACCTTACATACCTGACATCCGAATCGGATGAGGATGATTTTGAAGACGAAGATTTTGAGATACCCCCCAAATTAAACAAAAGTAAATTTGAGGAGTTAAAAAATGAATATCTATATTTAGACCGTAAGGCTATGTTCGGGGAAATGAGTGATTCAGAGTACGACAAATACTTTGAATTAAGAGACCTTTTATTTGCAGATATTATTTTTTGACTATTGGCAGATACCCCCAAAATGTCTAACAAGGCAAATTTACTCGGACTCGGACTCGGACTGCAAATTCAGATGCGCTTCATTTGCAGCCGGTGATTTGCACCCGTTAGGAGAGCCAAGGGGATGGTTCTATTGACAGCATATATTAAATCCTTTTCAGAACCGTCCCCTTGTCTCTCTTTTTTACTCTACTAACTACCAAAGTTGTATTCTTGAATTGCTTTTACTGTAAGCCGGTTATGCTTGATGGCGTCGATACCCTGAGCCATAGCGTGAGCACTGGCAATAGTGGTGGCGTATGGAAGACGGTACTCCACACAAGCACGGCGAATTAGGTAAGAATCCTGAGTACGTCTTTTGCCTAAAGAGGTATTTACTACCATTTGAATATCCCCGTTTTTAATGCGATCTACCACGTGAGGACGTCCTTCCGAAACCTTTAATATTCTTTTGGCCGGAATGCCTTTTTGGTTTAAATAGGCAACTGTTCCGCGGGTGGCCAAAATACCAAAACCCATCTGGTGAAACTTTTCGGCTACCGCGTAAAGGGCCGGCTTATCATGATCACGCACGCTGAGTAGGACACTACCTGCCGTAGGCAGCATTTGCCCTGCGGCTAACTGAGATTTAGCAAAAGCAAGGCCAAAGGAAGAATCAATGCCCATTACTTCGCCAGTAGATTTCATTTCTGGTCCCAGCAAAATATCCACCCCAGGAAAACGGTCAAAGGGAAAAACAGATTCTTTAATTGCAATGTGCGTTATTTCCTTTTCTGACGTCAATCCCAGTTCTTTTAAGCTTTTACCCAGCATTACCTTGGTGGCCAGTTTGGCTAAAGGAATTCCGGTGGCTTTACTGACAAAAGGAACGGTGCGGGAAGCACGGGGGTTAACTTCCAACACGTAAAGCAGGTCATTTTTAACCGCGTACTGAATGTTCATTAAACCAATTACCCCTAGCTCTTTGGCCAATGCCCGGGTACTTTCTTTAATTTGGGCGCAAACCTCACGCTTTAAAGTGTGGGAGGGAAGCACACAGGCGCTGTCTCCGGAATGAATACCGGCTTCTTCAATGTGTTCCATAATGCCCCCAATAACAATCGTTTCTCCGTCAGAAATGGCGTCTACATCCACCTCAATTGCATCTTCTAAAAATTTATCAATTAGCACCGGGTGCTCCGGAGAAGCAAGAACGGCGGAGGTAATATAGGTTTTTAAGTCCGCTGCGTCATAAACAATGCGCATTGCCCTTCCTCCTAAAACGTACGAAGGTCGCACCACAATCGGATAACCAATTGAGTTGGCCACCTGGATGGCTTCTTTTAAATTTATGGCTGTGCCGTTTGGTGGCTGGCTCAAACCTAATTTTTTTAGGAGGACTTGAAAACGCTTGCGGTCTTCAGCCCGGTCAACGCTGTCCGGGGAAGTACCTAAAATTGGAACGCCGGCTTTGTGAAGCGGAATGGTTAAATTAAGGGGAGTTTGCCCGCCAAACTGAACAATCACCCCTAAGGGTTTTTCTTTTTCCACAATATGCAGGACATCCTCTAAGGTTAAAGGTTCAAAGTAAAGCCGGTCAGAAATATCATAATCCGTACTTACCGTTTCCGGATTGCTGTTCACCATAATGGAGGTATAGCCTTCTTCCCGCAAGGCCATGGAGGCGTGCACGCAGCAGTAATCAAACTCAATACCCTGGCCGATGCGGTTAGGCCCGCTCCCTAAAATCATTACCTTCTTTTTATTGGTTGGATCAACCCTTACTTCATCTTCTACTTCGTATGTGGAGTAGTAATAAGGAGTATAAGCCTCAAACTCAGCCGCGCAAGTATCCACCAGTTTATAAACCGGGTGTAGGCCGGCTGACTTACGCTTTTGCCTTATTTCTTCCTCGGTGCTTGATGTTAAAATACTTAACTGGCGGTCGGAAAACCCGTACTTTTTTGCTTTTTTTAACCGGTCTAACGGTAGAGGTTTCGTGCCGGCAATTTCCTGCTCTAAGTCTATAATTTGCTTAACCTGCTGCAAAAACCAGGGGTCAATTTTGGTTAGTTCATAAACCTCCTCGCATTTTAAACCAGCTTTAAAAGCCGCCCCCAGGTAAAAAATACGCTTGGAGTTAGGGGTTAGAAGATTTTGTTCAATTTCTTCCCGGGAAGGCAAGGAGCTTTTCAGCCAACCGGTATCTAAGCCAGGACAGCCAATTTCTAGAGAGCGCAGGCCTTTTTGCAAGGCTTCTTTAAAAGTCCGGCCAATGGCCATCACTTCGCCCACTGATTTCATGGACGTGGTAATTAAATCTTCGGTATCCGGAAATTTTTCAAAGGTCCAGCGGGGAATTTTTACCACGCAGTAATCAATGGTAGGCTCAAAGGAAGCCTTTGTCTCCTTGGTGATATCGTTGGGAAGCTCATCTAAATAATATCCTACCGCTAGTTTGGCGGCAATTTTAGCAATGGGAAAGCCCGTAACCTTAGAAGCCAGGGCTGAACTGCGCGAAACCCGCGGGTTCATTTCAATGACTACCATTTCGCTATTTTCAGGGTTAACCGCAAATTGAATGTTAGAGCCGCCTGTTTCTACCCCTATCTCGCGGATAATGGCAATGGCCGCGTCCCGCATTAACTGGTATTCTTTATCCGTTAAAGTTTGCGCGGGAGCAACGGTAATACTGTCCCCCGTATGAACCCCCATCGGGTCAAGGTTTTCAATGCTGCAAATAATAACCACATTATCTTTTTTATCGCGCATTACTTCAAGTTCATATTCCTTCCAGCCAATAACAGATTCTTCCAGCATAATCTCGTGAATCAAACTGCGGTCAAGCCCTTGGGCGACCAAAACATCCAAATCCTCACGGCTGTACGCGACACCGCCTCCTGTTCCTCCCAAGGTAAAACTGGGGCGAATAATAAGGGGAAACCCTATTTCCCGGGCAATTTGTCCGGCCTGCTCACGATTGCGGGCAATACCGCTTTTTGGAACACGCAGGCCAATATTTTGCATGGCCTGCCGGAAAAGCTCCCTGTTCTCTGCTTTATGAATTACCTGCGGGGAAGCACCAATCATTTCCACCCCAAAAGAGCTAAGCACGCCCATTTCCGCAACCTTAACGGCCGTGTTAAGAGCAGTCTGCCCCCCCAGGGTCGGTAAAAGGGCATCCGGCCGTTCTTTTTTAATTACTTTAGCTACTACCTCAGGAGTAATGGGTTCAATATAAGTACGGTCAGCCATCTCCGGGTCGGTCATAATGGTGGCCGGGTTGCTGTTTACCAGCACCACCTCAAAGCCTTCCTCACGTAACGCTTTGCATGCTTGGGTCCCAGAGTAATCAAACTCACAGGCCTGCCCAATTATAATAGGTCCCGAACCAATAATTAATATTTTCTTTAGGTCGTCTCGTCTCGGCATATTTTTTAGCTCCTGTTTTTATGTTTTTTCATGAGTTCAAAAAACTGGTCAAAAAGATAACTGGCATCATGCGGTCCAGGAGAATTTTCCGGGTGGTACTGCACGGAAAAAATAGGTAGTTGGCGGTGTCGCATCCCCTCGCACGTGTTATCGTTTAAATTAAGGTGGGTAAGCTCGACTGCCTCTTGATCAAGAGAATCAAGATCAACACAAAAGCCGTGATTCTGAGCGGTTATTTCCACCCGGCCAGATAATAAATTTTTTACCGGCTGGTTGGCCCCCCGGTGTCCAAACTTTAGTTTAAAGGTTTTACCCCCTAATGCTAGCCCTAAAATCTGGTGCCCCAGACATATACCGAAAATGGGCTTTTGGCCAATTAACCGGCGGACAGTTTCCACCACGTAACTAACCCCGGCCGGGTCGCCCGGGCCGTTAGATAAAAAGATACCGTCCGGGTTTAAGGAAAGAATTTTGGCCGCGCTGGTATGGGCCGGCAAAACCAGTACCGTACATTCTTTTTCCAGTTGACGGAGAATGTTAAATTTTACTCCTAAATCTAAAGCCACCACCCGGTATGGTGTCAAAGGTGTCGGAAGCGGTTCTTCAATCGGACCACCTTTCCAGTAATATGGTTTGGGCCAGGTAACCTCACGCACTAAATCACGCCCGATTAGAGAAGGAGCATTAATCGCTTTTTTTACCAGGGAAGCAGGATCTAAATCAAGCGTGGAAATCACCCCTTTCATAGCTCCTTCCAGGCGCAGGTGCCGCGTCAGGGCTCTGGTATCTACCCCTTCAATTCCTAAAACCTTGTTCTCTTTTAAAAATTGCGCCAGGCTTTTATTCGCGCGCCAGTTGCTGTAAAAAGGTTGGTACTCGTGCACAATAAAACCTTCTACCTGGATGCGCCGGGATTCCATATCCTCTTGGTTGATACCATAATTACCGATTAAAGGGTAAGTCATGGTTACAATTTGCCCTTTATAAGAAGGATCGGTCAAGATTTCCTGGTAACCGGTCATGCTGGTGTTAAAAACAATTTCCCCGCTAATCTCTCCGGAACCGGTAAAAGATTCCCCTTCAAAAATAGTACCGTCTTCTAAAGCAATCAGGGCCTTCATTTACATTTCACCACCTTGCCTTGGGGACGGTTCTGTTGACAGCGTATATTAAATCCTTTTCAAGTCCAGTCATATTTACTCTTAGCTGTCTTAGCTGTCAACAGAACCGTCCCCTTATTTTATCCACTTAACCTCGCCACCTACAATGGTAGCTACAGGTAAGCCTTTTAAGGACCAACCGCTAAAAGGGGTATTGCGTCCTTTACTGGCAAATTCTTCTGGTTTTACCACGCAAGTTAATTCAGGGTCAATAACGGTAATATCTGCTTCCGCTCCTATTTCAATTAAGCCTTTCTTAAGGTTTAAAATACGGGCTGGATTAACCGTCATTTTGGCCACGGCTTCGCAAGAAGTCAGAATTCCTGGGATAACCAGTTTTGTCCAGACTAAACCAACCGCTGTTTCTAAGCCCACCATTCCAAAAGGGGCTAGCTCAAATTCCAGTTCTTTTTCTTCTTGCGTATGCGGCGCGTGATCAGTTGCAATAACGTCAATGGTTCCGTCCTTAAGTCCTGCTTGAAGAGCAACTACATCGGCTTTGCTTCGCAAGGGAGGATTTACTTTTGTTTGGGGGTCATAACTACTTACCGCCTCATCAGTTAAGGTAAAATGGTGAGGGGTAACCTCGCAGGTTAC
The DNA here is from genome assembly GCA_000681355.2 of Peptococcaceae bacterium SCADC1_2_3. Taxonomy (GTDB): domain Bacteria; phylum Bacillota; class Desulfotomaculia; order Desulfotomaculales; family Nap2-2B; genus SCADC1-2-3. The sequence continues at coordinate 62,722 of JJNX02000002.1, read as the reverse complement.
CTTTATTCCCTTTTCTTTGGCCGCTCTCACCAACTCTACGCTGCCGGCAGTGCTTACGTGGGCAATATGAAGGTGACAACCGGTTAAATTGGCTAAGATAATATCCCTGGCGACCATAACCTCTTCAGCGGCGGCAGGAATACCTTTCAAGCCCAACATGGTTGACGTAAACCCTTCGTGCATCATGCCCTGCGCAGCCAAAGCCGGTTCTTCACAGTGGGAAATAACGGGCAAGTCCAACATTTTAGCGTATTCCATAGCGTGACGCATTAATTTGGCGTTAACTACCGGGGCCCCGTCATCAGAGAAGGCGACTACCCCTTGCGCCGCCAGTGAGGCCATTTCCGAAAGCTCTTTTCCGGCCCGGCCCTGCGTTATGGTTCCTACCGGAAAGACATTAACTACTCCTGTTTTTTGGGCCACTTGCTGAATAAAAGAAATAACCGCCTGATTATCGGCAGGCGGTTCAGTGTTCGGCATACAAACTATACCGGTAAATCCCCCCCGGGCCGCAGCCTGGGTACCGGTAGCAATTGTTTCCTTCTCTTCAAAACCTGGTTCACGCAGGTGGACATGCATATCAATTAATCCTGGAACCACATACTTACCTTTGGCGTTAATAACAGAAATGGTAGGACAAGCGTCCTTGATTGTCTCTTCATCATTAAAAACCACAGGCTGGAAGCCTGTGCCACTGGTTGACCTACTTAAGTCTAAGTCTAAGCTGGCGGCCAATTCCCTTCCTATGGCTGCCACTTTACCATCTACAATTAGTATGTCCTGTATATTAATAGTTTTATTTAAAGGATTGATTACATTACCGTCTTTAAGCAGTAACTTCATTCTTGACCTCCCGTAAAACGTCCGGCTAAAAGATATAAAAGCGCCATTCGTACCGCCACCCCATTAGTTACCTGAGTATTAATTACCGACTGAGCACTATCGGCGACCGCACTAGTAATTTCCACGCCCCTATTTAACGGTCCCGGATGCATTACCAAGGCATCGGGCTTTGCCAGGGCCAATCTCTGCTGGTCTAACCCGTATAACCGGGTGTATTCCCTTACACTAGGAAACAGTCCTTGTTGCTGCCGCTCTAACTGCAGCCTCAGCATCATAACCACGTCAACCCCGTCTAAAGCCTCTTCCACCTGGGTGTAAAGATGGGCGCCAGTGCGCTCAATAGCTACGGGAATCATGGTAGTTGGCCCACATATTCTCACCGTTGCCCCCATTTTAGTAAAACCCAAAATGTTCGAACGGGCCACCCGGCTGTGTAAAATATCACCAACAATTGCTATTTTTAAGGCTGCTAGTTCACCTTTTGCCTCCTGCACCGTAAACAGGTCTAAAAGTGCTTGGGTAGGGTGTTCGTGCGTTCCATCGCCGGCGTTAATTACACAAGCCGAAACCAGTTTGGCTAGATGATATGGGGCCCCTGAATACGGGTGGCGCAGCACAATTACATCAGCCCCCATGGCTCTTAGGGTGCGGGCGGTGTCCACCAAGCTTTCACCTTTAACAATACTGCTGGCCGCAGCAGAAACATTAATACAATCAGCGCTCAAGTACTTAGCCGCCAGCTCAAAAGAGACGCGCGTTCTGGTGCTTGGTTCGTAAAAAACATTGGCAATAGTACGTCCCCTTAGGGTAGGCACTTTCTTAATGGACCGGAAAAGAATTTCTTTCATTGAAGAAGCAGTGTCTAAAATAAGTTTAATTTCCTCTGGAGCAATACTTTGCATATCAAGCAAGTGCTTCTTTTTTAAGCTCATACTTTCATTCTTTAATGCCATTCAACCCCTCTTTTTTCTCTTTTACTTGTCATGATAGTTAAATGGTAGGTCATGGTAATTGAGTGGTCATTTAAGTTTACATTAAAAAACCTGCTTCACCGGTAAGCAGGTTTAAGTTTAACCTCTTAAAAATCTTATTTTTAACCCTTATTTTTCCTTACCGGCCTCACGGGACCGCTTTCAAGGAGTTTTTTAAATGTCCTAATTAATTTAACAAACTTTTAATTCGTTGTCAAGAAATTTTTACGGTAACTTTATGAAAACCAATTAGCGGTGTTGTCTTGTCAGGGGGTGAATGGGGGTCAGGTCTTGAAATATAAGAAAATGTTTATTATAATATCCACATGACCAGACCATTAAGAATAGAGTATCCTGGTGCTGTCTGCCATATCACCATATCACTACCCGCGGAAATGCGAAGCAAAAGATTTTCAGCGGTGACCGGGATAGAGAAAATTTTCTAAAGTATACTGGGCTTGGTTTTAAAACGATACAATTGGTCATGTCATGTTTATTGTTTCATGGATAACCATTATCACCTCATGTTCGAAACTCCTGACGCTAACATTTCTACCGGCATGAGACAGCTAAGCAGATAAAAATTCATTACACAACGGTCAGCAACGACCAGTAAGGTGTTCAAGTAAAGGCTGGTTAAAAAATGATATTTCAAGACCTGACCCCCATTTTGTTTTGCATTTTGTCCTTAATAATTTTTAGAAAATGTAATATTTTGCAGGAAATTAGGAAGTTAAAGAAGAATAATATTAAACTAAGAATCATTATTTTTAAAGGCGGTGTTATAAATTGGTTAATGATGTTCCTGATAATGTTCCTGATAATACCCCTGAGCCTGGCGCCGGGATTAAAAACCTTAGCCTCTGGCAAAGACTAACCGGCGTAATAGTCAACCCTCGCCCTGCTTTTTTGGACATTGCCGAACGTCCTAATTTTATTGGCGGTGCCATCGTATTATGCGCGGTAAATTTGCTGATCGCCTTGCTTTGTTTACCCAAGCTAAAAGATTTTACGGCTTTAATGATGGAAAAAGCCGGGCCAATGCCGCCAGAGGCCGCGGCCTTTAAAGGAATAGCCGGGACGGTAACCTCGGTTACGGCTATTTTAGGTGCGGTTATCGGACCCCTTTTGTTCTGGCTGCTTACCGCAGTTTTACTTCTTTTGTTTGGCTACTTAACGAGCAAAAGAACATCTTTCAGATCTCTTTACGCAGTGAGTGTGTTTGCTTATGTCCCCACCACCATAGCCGGCTTAATCCAGGGCGTCTTAATTGCCCTGCGCCCGGCCGAAGACTTAAAAAATATCACCACCAGTTTAGCCATGTTTTTACCGGCCGAAAGCGGCAGTTTGACCTTTAGGGTTTTATCCCTCGTTGACCCTTTTGGCCTGTGGTCTATTGCCTTGCTTGCCTTGGGTGGAGCGGTGGCTTTAAAAACAAGCTTTAGTAAAACCGCGGCCTTTATCTTTATTCTCTGGGTAATTTACGGGGCGGTTATAATAGCCAACCCCTTTGGCGCTAAAGGATTAGGAGGTTTTTAAGTCCATTTTAAGTGCGGAAATAAATACTCAACCGGTTGTAAAAAAGCGCTTTTTCCCGGGAAAAGTGCTGTTAATTATTGGTCTTATTTTAGTTATCGGGGCCACGGTTTACTTTAATCTATCCAGGCAGGCTAAAGAAGCACCTGTTTTGGTCCAGACCGCTTCAGTGGAATTAAAAGACCTGGTGTTTACTGTTTTTGCCACCGGCCGGGTTGAGGCTTTAGGTAAACAAGAAATTTACGCTGAAAGCAGCGGCTTGCTAACCGAACTTGCGGCAGAGGCAGGAGATATGGTAGGGGCAGGCCAGGTTCTTGCCCGTTTGGATCAAACTTCCCTTGAAAACCGCCTGGAAGAGGCTCTGGCCGGTTTAAACATCCAGGAAATAGAACTGGCCAAACTGCAAAGCGGTCCCCGTCCGGAAGAAATTGTACGGGAAAAGGCTGCTTTAACCCAAGCCGGATTGGAATTAAAAGACGCCCAAAAGAAACTGGAGCGCACCCACCGGTTATTTGAACAGGAAGCGATCACAATAATAGAGCTGGAAGAGGCTGAAAGGGAGGCAAAAAAACGGGAGGCAAATTACCAGGCGGCCAAAGCCGGTTATGACCTTTTAGTTAACGGCCCTTCCAAAGAAGAAGTAGAAACCGCCCGGGCAAGGATGGAGCAGGCCCGGGTGGAGGTAAAAAACATCCGTCAGCAGATGGAAAATATTGTTTTAAGGGCCGGTCAAGAGGGAGTGGTGCTAATTTGCAACGGTCAGAAGGGAAGCTATGTTTCACCCGGCACCCTTCTTTTTGTTATCGGCAACCCTGAACAGTTGGAGATAAACGCTGATATAGCCGAAAGCGACAGCGGCCTTTTAGCTCAAGGCCAAAAAGTAAGGTTTTCCTGCCCCGCCCTGCCCCAAAAAGAATACCGGGGGATGATTAGCCGGGTAGCGCCAACGGCCGTTAAGTCTGCTTTGGATGAAGCCAAACAAGACAACCCAAATCCCGCCGTTGCCGTAGAAATAAAGCCTTTTGGCTCAACGGAAGGCTTGCGCCCCGGTTACACGGTTGATTTAACCATCACCACCAAAGAAAGCAAAAGGGCTACGGTAGTTCCTTACGAAGCCGTAATAGAGAAAGACAAGGAACAGGCCGTCTTTGTGGTTAAAGAGGGCCGGGCCAGGTACACCCTGGTTAAGACCGGTCCGGGTAATGAACTTTACCTGGAGGTTAAACAAGGAGTTAAAAAAGGCGAAAAAGTAATTATTAACCCTCCTAAAAACCTGCGGCAGGGACAAACCGTAAAGGAAAAGGAAAAAGAAAAATGATAACCGTCAAGCAATTAACAAAAGTTTACCAGAGCGGAAAAATTTCTTTTACGGCCTTAAAGGAAGTATCCGTGGCCATTGAAAAAGGAGAGTTTGTGGCCGTTATGGGCCCTTCCGGCTCCGGCAAATCCACTTTTTTAAATATCCTTGGTTGTCTTGACCGCCCCACTTCGGGAAGCTATTTCTTAGACAATAGTGAAGTCAGTCTCTTAAACGAAGATGAACTGGCCCGCGTCCGCAACCAGAAAATAGGTTTTGTCTTCCAAACCTTTAATCTTTTACCCCGTTTAAATATCCTGCGGAACGTAGAGTTGCCCATGATTTACGCCGGAGCGCCGGCCAAAGAACGCCGGCAGCGTGCTCAGGAAGTCCTAAACCAGGTAGGCCTTTTGGAATGGGCCGGGCACCGCCCTCCGGAAATTTCCGGGGGAGAAAGACAGCGGGTGGCTATCGCCAGGGCCCTGGTCAACCAGCCCGCCGTAATTTTGGCCGACGAGCCTACCGGAAACCTGGATTCTCGCGCCAGTACGGAAGTCATGACCATTTTTAAAAAACTGCACCGGCAGGGAACCACTATTGTGCTGGTTACTCACGAGCAGGAAATAGCCGCTTACGCCAAACGCATTTTGTTTTTTCGCGATGGCCAATTAATTAAAGAAGAAATCATATCTGTTCCACCAGAGGTGAATAACCGGTGAATTTCATCGAAGGTTTACGCCTTGCCCTGGAAAGTCTTTGGGTAAATAAAATGCGCTCTTCCCTAACTATCCTGGGCGTTGTGATTGGTATTGCCGCTGTAATTACCGTGGTAGCCGTAGGACAAGGAGGTCAGGCCGTATTAATGGCTGAACTGCAGAAAATAGGGACTAATATTTTTGCCATTTCCGTAAACTGGCAGGAAGGAGAACCACTGGGAGAGCATGACTTTACCTATCAGGATATAGCCGTAATAAAAGAATTAGTGCCGGAAATTACTTACCTGGCCCCAACCAATTATATTTCGGCCGTAGTGCGGGGGCCAAAAGATAAAAAACCGGCCCAGGTAATTGGCACGGAGGCTGATTATGCTCAAATTGCCAACGTTAAAGTGGTAAAGGGCCGTTTTCTTAGTCAAAGGCCGGGAACAACCAGGGCGGTTGTTGTGCTGGACCAGGCCCTGGCCGAAGAAATCTTTGGCCGCCTTGACCCCGTGGGCAAAAGGGTCACCATCAATAACCGTCCGGTCCAAGTGATTGGTTTAACCAAAGAAGAAGGCGGCTTTTTGGGAATCCAGACCATCAAAAGAATCTATGTACCTTTGAGCTTTGCCCAGGATATATCGGGTCAAAGGATAATTCAACAAATGGAAGGTATAGTGGCTAACCGGGAAAAAATTAGTGCCGCTATGGCCAAAGCGGTAATAGTTTTAGAGCGCCGTCATAACGTTAAAGACCGCTATAAAGCCATCAGCCTGGAAGAGCAAATGAAAATTGCCGGTAAAATAACCGGCATAATTACCCTGATTATTGGGGCGGTAGCCGGTATTTCCTTGCTGGTAGGCGGCATTGGGGTAATGAACATTATGCTGGTCTCGGTTACGGAAAGAACGCGTGAAATCGGTATTCGCCTGGCCCTGGGGGCCAGGCGAAAGGATATCCTAAAGCAGTTTTTAATTGAAGCGATAGTCTTGTGTCTGGCCGGGGGTCTTTTGGGAATTATCATTGGGGCCGGGGGCTCAATGCTGGTTGCCCGCCTGGCCAAATGGCCGCCTTTAATTTCCTTTGGTACCGTGCTTATTGCCTTTGCCTTTTCCGCCGCCATTGGTATTTTCTTTGGCTTATATCCTGCCGGTAGGGCGGCTAAAATGAACCCCATTGAAGCTTTAAGGCAGGAATAAAAAATGATATTTTTTAATCACCCCTTTTTAGGCTATAAATATTGAAAAACCTTAGTTTTCAAGGATTATAAGATTATAAACAAAAATATGCTTTAAATTCTTCTTGCTAATAAAACTGCTTTTGGATATTATAAAGAGAGCTTAGTTAAAATGGTTTTAGGGATAATCAAGACTAGGAAATAAGCAGAAAAAAGAAAGGAGTTTTGAGGTAGAATGCGCACAAAAGTAGAGGATGTTTTGGACAAAATAAGACCCGCCTTAGAAAGAGACGGTGGGAATGTAGAATTAGTAGATGTTACTGACGATGGCGTGGTAAAAGTGCGGCTTACAGGAGCCTGCGGCTGTTGCCCCATGTCCACATTCACATTAAAACAAGGAATTGAGCGCACAATTAAACAATCAATTCCCGAAGTTAAAGAAGTAATCCAGGTATAGCAACATAAAGCCGGTTGACAAACTCACAATTATTATGGTAAATTTGTAGTGATGAGTCTTGTTGCCGGAGTGGCGGAATTGGCAGACGCACGGGACTTAAAATCCCGCGGTGAGTAATCACTGTACCGGTTCAAGTCCGGTCTCCGGCACCATTTAATATGTTAATTTTCGCTCTGAGATTTGGGACAATAATTTTTCGGCCCCTATCAGATTAGTAGGTTCCGATTAGTTTTCGATAACTGCTTCAAAGCAGTTATTTTTTTAAGGCCCGCCTGATCCAAAAGGGCGGACATGTATGATGGAAGAAATATTAATGGTTTCGAAAACTGGATAAACGCTGATACGGTCGCCGTTTTGCACTCGCCGGGAGAATTCCACGGACTCACCGTTAATCAGGATTAAATCCACTTCAGTATGGGGTGCACCCAGGGACTCGATTAAGTCCTTAATGGTAGGCTGCCCGGAAAAGAAATGGTTGAAGGCAACTTGCCTTCGCTCCCGGGGAAAAAAATCATTGAGTTCAGCGTAAAATCGAACTGAACAACATTTCATGGCTGTATTTTCACCCGTTCAGTTTTTGTTTAATTATAATACTATTCTTTTCGCGAAATATGAAGGAAAAAGAAAATATTTATAGAATAAAGTAATTTAGGATATTTCTAGAAACATAGATAGCATTACGATAATATCTGGTTGATATAACAAAAACAAGTAAATAAGCTTGGGAGGATTAGAAATGCCTAAAATTTTAGTTCTGGATCCTGGCCATGGTGGAGAAGACCCTGGGGCAGTTGGAAAAACCACAGGCAAGATGCCTGTGCTACTAAAGGAAAAAGACTTAACTTTAAAACTGGCAAAGGTTTGCGCCGAAAAACTGGCTCCTTATGATTTAAACGTTAAATTCACCAGAGAAGATGATCGTTACGTATCGCTTTATGAGCGGGCTAACATTGCCAACCGGTTGAAAGCAGATTACTTTTGTAGTATTCATATCAACGCCGGCGGGGGAACAGGCTTTGAAAGCTATGTTCATTCAACGGCAGTGGAAAAACATACTGATGAACTGCGGGCGATTTTACACGATCAAATTATGGCTTATCTAAAGAAAATAAATGTAAAAGAACATGGTCAGGGCAAAAAAGCAGCTAATTTTGCCGTGTTGCGCTCTACTGCCATGCCAGCCGTTTTGCTTGAGTGTCTTTTTATTGATACATCAACCGACGCTGAAAAACTAGCTGATGAAAGTTTCCTGCAGGGTTTGGCCAATGAAATGGCTTACGGCTTGGCACGCGTCCTAAATCTTGTTTAAGCTCCAGAAAGAAAGGGATGGTTATAAAAATGGAAATAACGCAAATAACAGAAAAATATCAATTTGATTATATGTTGCCCTTTTGGAAATCGTTCGAGGCTTTTTTAAGGGTAGAGCGGGAAAAATCAGCAAGGACAACAGTATACCAGAATATGTATGATTCTTTAGAGCTTTTGCGGTTTAATTTTTGGCTTATCGAAGAAAGTTATAAAGGCAGTCTGAAAGCTGTATTTAATTATAATCAAAGATTGTTTAACGCATGGTTGAATACCGTATTATACGAAGAAGGAGAAACTCTCTACAGTTATCTGTCGGCATTGTTGAGAGGTATAGATATGATGGCCTTTGAATATCCGAAGGCTTTAAAAGAAATTAAGACAGAATACGGCCTTCATCCCGAAAAGGGTGAATGCGTTAAGGTGAGCGAGACAGACCGTTTTATGCTCTATAAAATACTTCCGGTCGACAAAAACATGGAACCTGCTCAAACAAACGGCAAAAAACCAATTCTTGTTATACCACCTTACGTGTTAGGTCCAAATATCCTCGCCTTTTTACCTAAAGAGCAAAAAAGCTATGTACATGCCTTCGCAAATCAAGGGATACCGACCTACTTGCGAGTAGTAAAAGACATTGAAAATACTCCGGAAGTACAGGCAATGACCGGCGAAGACGATATAAACGATACTATGTTTTTCTGTAGTCAGTTAAAAGAAAAATATGGTAAGAAAGTAACTTTAAATGGCTTCTGTCAGGGAGGTTTTATTGCTTTGTGCAGTATCCTTTCGGGCAAACTGGACGAACTGGCTGATGCCGTTATAACGTGCGTGGCGCCGGTGGATGGCACAAAAAGCGGTTCTCTTGTAGAATACATGAAAAATCTACCTCCAAGGTTTAAGGATTTAGGTTACGCCACTAAAGTTTTACCCAACGGCAATCAGGTGGTTGACGGGGATATAATGTCATGGGTATATAAACTGAAGAGTATTGAGCGCGAAACACCCGTGGCTGTTTTTTTAAAGGAACTGCAAAACTTTGAAAACGGAGGCATTAGTAAAACGGCAGCAGCCGTAAACTATTGGTTGGTTTGCGACCGGAGAGATCTTCCCGAAAATATTGTTAAAATGAGCTATGATTCTTACACTATACCCATAACCAAAGACGGAACTCTGCCCGTAAGGTTGTTCGGCAGGGAACTTAACCTGAGGCATATTGAAGATAAAAAAATAAGGTGGCTGCTGTGTGTATCGGAGCAGGACGACTTGGTTGATAAAGAGGCTTCTCTTGCACCGTTAGATTATCTTAAAGAGGGTACAGATCCGGGAACGGTTGAGGTAACGGTTTTTCCAAAAGGACACGGAGCGATAGCCACGTCTTGGTCACATCCCGATTCTAAGTACGCTTTGCATAAATCTTTCAGTTTAAATAATGGTAAAAAATATCGGGGACCCGTGCGCTTTCAGTTGGATTTATCGCTGCCAGAATAAACTAATAAAGTTTCGGGCCGGTCCGCATTGCTCTACTATTGCTTTTCTGTCCACCGGTATAAATCCTTTTTTTCTTCCATAAGTATAAAACAAGTACAAAATGTATAAACAAAGAAGAGGCAGGGAAAGGAAGAAAAAAGGTGCTTCAAAGCTGGCTACGGTCTTTTATGAGCCATATCCGGCAAAGCTGGCTACTTTACCTGATTATCGCGGTTGTCTTTACGTCGGGCGTAATTAGTGGCGGCAAGGGTGTAAACTGCCTTCCTTCCAACCAGGTCAACGAATTAGCTAGATTAGTAAATAAATTCACCAGTCAGGCAGGGCAGTTACCCGTCACGTCTCTTACGGTAGTTAAAAGTACGCTGGCAGATCATTTAATTATTATTGGAATAGTATATTTATTAGGGTTAACGGTGATTGGTGTCCCGTTAATCCTGGGGTTAATTTTTGGGCAGGGTTTTATCTTCGGGTTTACGACATTTTTTTTGGTCCAAAATATTGGCTGGCCGGGGTTTTTTTTATTCGCCGCCGCTATTTTGCCCGCCGGTCTTTTATACCTGCCGGCCTTAATAATAGGGGCCGGAACAGCTATTTCTTTTTCTTTATACCTTGTCCGCAAGCCCAGAAACTTTAATTTTGCCCTGTGGCCCACCTTTTTGCGTTACACTTTGATAATGCTGGTTATAACCGTAGTAATTCTAGGATCTGCTTTTATAAAAGCTTATTTTTCTTCCTGGTTAACCCAGGTTATAGTTAAATATTTTTAAACTTAAAAACAGGAAAAAAATCAATCAGGAAGAATTTTATATAATTGAGGTGAAAAAATGGCCGCCGAGGTTTATTGGGCCGATTTGCGCATCACGCCCGGACAAGGCCTTTTGGAAAAAGTAGAAAAGCTGTTTGTTCAGGCCAGGTTAAGGGAAATTGTGGCCCCCAAAGATTTAGTGGCTTTTAAATTACATTTTGGGGAAAGGGGAAATACCGGCTACATTCGTCCCCAATATATCCGGAGACTGGTAAATATAGTAAAATCAATAGGCGGAAAACCTTTTCTCACGGATGCCAATACACTTTACGTGGGCAGCCGGGCCAATGCCGTTGATCACTTGCAAATAGCCATTGAAAATGGTTTTGCTTACGCCGTGGTGGATGCTCCTTTAATTATTGCTGATGGCCTGACGGGCAAAGATTTTCTTAATGTACCGGTGCAGCTAAAACACTTTAAAGAAGTAAAAATAAGCAGTGCCATTTACCATGCCGATGCCTTACTGGTGGTTAGCCATTTTAAAGGTCACGAAGCTACTGGTTTTGGCGGAGCATTAAAAAATCTGGGTATGGGTTCTGGTTCCCGCAGCGGCAAACAAATGATGCATTCCGATATTTTGCCGGAAATAAATCAGGAAAAATGTATGGGTTGTGCCCGTTGCAGTAAATGGTGTCCTGCCGGGGCTATTAAAGTTAATAGAAAAATTTTTAAGGCCACCATTGATTCTAAAAAATGTATTGGCTGTGGGGAATGTACCGTCACCTGTCCTGAGCAAGCAATTGCCATTAACTGGAAGACTGAACCGGACATTATCCAGGAAAAAATAGTTGAGTATTGTGCCGGAGTATTGCAAAATAAACCAGGCAAAGCCGGTTTTATTAATTTTGTCCAAAATGTTTCCCCGGAGTGCGACTGTTACGGCTGGACGGATGCTTCAATCGTAAGAGATATTGGTATATTGGCTTCGCTTGATCCGGTAGCCCTGGATCAGGCCTGCGTAGATTTGGTGAATAAAGAAAGAGGTTTGCCTAATTCACGTCTTGCCGCGTGCCCCGAAGGAGAAGATAAATTTAAAGCTCTTTGGCCCACGATAGACTGGCAGCGCCAGCTAAAGTATGGTGAAGAAACCGGCTTAGGCACAAGAAAATATCGGCTAATTCGAATTTAATAGAAAGGACCGGCTAAGCAAATGGAAAGTACAAAAGCGGAAAATCCGGAAGAATTATTGACCAATTTTTTAAATTATTTAGCCGTAGAAAAAGGGCTGGCCTTAAATACTCTGGTTTCTTACCGTTTTGACCTTAGGGATTTTTTTTCCTATTGTCTTAAAAAAGAATTAGATCTGACAACCCAAATAAACCGGCAAACAGTGCAGGCATACTTGTTAAAACTTCACCGGAAAAACCTTACACCGGCTACAATTTCCCGTCATTTAGCCGCCATTCGATCATTTTACCGTTTTCTTTTAAACGAAGAGTATGTTAGTGTTGACCCAACAGATAGCCTGGAATCCCCGCACCTCGTCCAGCACTTGCCTCAGGTGCTTACTTTCCGGGAGGTTGAAACTCTTTTAAGTCAACCTTCCCTAGCCAAACCGGCGGGACTGCGTGACAAAGCAATGTTAGAGCTTTTATACGCTACCGGCATGCGGGTAACCGAGCTTATTTCTCTTGAATTAGAGCATCTTGATTTAGAGCATGGTTTTGTGCTGGCTTTGGGAAAAGGGTCCCGGGAGCGGATTATTCCCCTGGGGTCGGTAGCCGCCCGTTATGTTTCCCTATACCTTACGCAAGGAAGGTCAAAGCTCCTTAAAAACAAAAGAACTAAAATATTATTTGTCAACCAAAGGGGCACACAGCTTACCAGGCAGGGTTTTTGGAAAATTATTAAAAAATACGCCCGCCTAGCGGGCATTAAAAAAGAAATTGCTCCTCATACTATACGCCATTCATTTGCCACTCACCTGTTAGAAAACGGGGCTGATCTAAGGTCAGTCCAGGAATTACTGGGACACGTAGATATTACTACTACCCAGATTTACACTCACTTGACTGATGTACGTTTAAGAGAAGTTTATAACCAGACCCATCCCCGGGCTTAAATTAAGGCTTAAACTTAAGAAAGAAAAAAATAGCGGTTCCGCAAAATAAAGTGAGCATCGTTCGTTTGGGTAATGTCATATTTAACCAGACCAAGTGGCGAAACTTTTGCCGTAAGCAATGAGCCTTAATTCTTTCTTAAAACTCAAAATTACGCGCCATACTGAAAGGAACATAGTATTATGTAAACTCTCGGTATTAGTAAAAATTACCCTAAGAGAGAATTGAAACAACCGCTTAAGCGCTCTCCAATAAGCGGTTTAATTGATCAGATCCTTGCGGGCTAACCTCGTACGGTAACTAACAACATTTAGTGCCAGCACACAACAGGTTAGCCAAATTCCACCGGCGGCAAATCCAGCCAACACATCACTGGGATAATGGACTCCTAAATAAATTCTGCTTATGCCGATAAAAACGATAAGCAAAACAAAGCTGCTTGTTAAAAACCAACGCAAGCGTGTGGAAGGTAAACGTATCCAAAGCAAATAGGCAATGGCGCCATATAAAACCAAGCTTACCATGGAATGGGCACTGGGAAAGCTGTAGCCGGTGATATTTAATAGTTGGTTTACAGTTGGACGGGGCCGGTGAAAACTCCATTTTAATAACTCGCTCAATAGCCAGCTTCCCGTTGTAGCAACAGTCAAAAATAGAGGTTCTAATAGTTGCCGTCGCAGGATAAAAAAGGTGGAGATTGTCCCTATTGCAATTAGAAATATTACGTTGGCAGAACCCAGTAAAGTGATACCTTTCATTACTACTGTTATTTCTGAGTTTGTGTAGTATCTGATTAAATGGGTAATTGTCCTATCGAAAGCACAGATTTTATGGGAGGCCATATCTTTAAACAGCTTACAAAAGAACAGGAGCAGAATGATTACAAGTAATATTCCGCGAAACTTTCGTATCATAAATAAAATATCCTTTGGCGTCCCAGGAGGGATTCGAACCCCCGACCAACGGATTAGAAGTCCGTTGCTCTATCCAGCTGAGCTACTGGGACATAATGGTATAAAGTTATTTTTGTCGGCTATCCTATTGCCTAACATAGTATAATATAAATAAACCGGCAAAACAAGATATATTTTTTGAATTAGTGGAGCAAGCGAAATATCATGTCTAAAATGCTTTTGGTTCGTCTTTTTATAATTTTAATGATTTTATTGATTTTGCCTGCGGGTTGCGGGAAAGGAGTTGTTGCCCCGGAAGCGCCAGGGGGTATGAATGGGCAGATTGAAAATAAACCTGAGGCAGCGGAAAAATCTCCTGTAACTGCCTTACCTGAAAGAAAAGGTTTGCCTGTTCTTAAGTCTACTGTTATTTACGTGGTAGACGGGGATACGATCCATGTGCGCCTGGAAAACGGCCGTAAGGAAAAAGTGCGCTTCATTGGCGTAGATACTCCGGAGAGCACTCGCACAATAGAGCCGTACGGGAAAGAGGCGGCAATTTACACCAGGAAAGAGTTGTCTGATAAAACCATTTACTTGGAAATTGACGTGGCCCAGCGGGACAAGTACGGTCGTCTCTTAGCTTACGTGTGGCTTATGCCGCCTCGTGATAGCTCAAAGACCGAGGTGCGGAAGGTAATGTTTAACGCTGCATTACTCCTGGTTGGCATGGCTCAGGTAATGACTGTTCCGCCAAATGTAAAATACGCGGATATGTTTATAGAATTCCAAAAGGAGGCAAGGGAAGCGGAAAAAGGGCTGTGGGGAATCATAAAGGTGCCAGCGCCTGCTTCCGTTTTCAACAAGGCAAACACCGAAACGAAATACATTGGCAATTCCAACTCTAAAAAGTTCCACCGGCCCAACTGTCAATGGGCCCAAAAAATAGCGCCGCGAAACAGAGTGGAGTTTGGGAAGCGAGAGGAAGCAATAAAGACAGGGTATCAACCGTGTAAAACGTGCAAACCATAAAGTAAATAAACGGGTTAGGATAAAAGTTTAATTGGAAAGCACGGACATTTTTTGGTATAATAAATTTTAGGCTAACAATAACAAATTTGCTTGTTAAAAATGGAGGGTTGAAAAAATGTACGGTTGTTGTAACCTGGACCTTTGGACGGCAGAAAAAGTAAAAGAAATATGCAGGGTTATTGGTATGAGTTATGGGGAAAGTTTAACGCAAAAAGTAAGCGCTAGGGCGGTAGCTGTTCTAGCCGTCGAGTCATTAAATATTTTACAGGAAGATGATGTTTATGCGCTGTTTGATTTTCTTTTAACTCAAGTTCAAGACCGAAAAGAATATGCAAAGGCTGAAGAATTAACCGAAAAAGAAATAAGTGCTAGCTGGTTAGTAACTGGTTTAATTAATATCTTAAGGGATACCGGTTTGGCTGACCAAAAAGATTTCTCGTTTTTATTTAACGGAGGGGAGAAAAATACGTATGCGGCCTGGCAAAAAATCGGCTTTTTTAAAAAAGAACTTTTAGCTTATTTTAAGCCAGAAACTTCTTTGGCCCAGGATAAGTTTATGCTTGTAAAACCATTTTTCGAACAGGCTTTACGCTTTATTAATTTTGAAGCCCAGGACTTCCGGCCTTGACTTTTAGGTGGGAATTGTAGCATAATAAACTAGTTAGGCGGGGCGTAGCTCAGTTTGGCAGAGCGCACGGTTCGGGACCGTGAGGTCGCACGTTCAAATCGTGTCGCCCCGACCATTATTTTTAGGGAGGGGTTTATTTGAAACTTTTAATCATGGGCCCACCGGGTGCCGGTAAGGGAACACAAGCCGAAGGACTGGTAAAAGAATTTAGCCTTGTCCATGTGTCTACCGGAGATATGTTTCGGGAAGCAATTAAAGCAGGTACCGAAATGGGTAAAAGAGCCAAAGAGTACATGGATAAAGGAGAGCTGGTACCTGACGAAGTTGTGGTGGGAATGGTGAATGAACGTTTATCCCAGGATGATTGTCAAGAAAAAGGTTTTTTACTTGACGGTTTTCCCCGGACTTTACCGCAGGCTATTGCCTTGGATGAAGCAATTGAAGCCTTAAAGATTAATTTAAACGGGGTAATTAATATTGACGTTCCCCGGGAAAGACTTATGGCCCGGTTAACGGGGCGACGGATTTGCCGCAATTGCGGGTCAAGCTATCATATTTTATTTAATCCCCCCCAGCAGGAAGGAAAATGCGATAACTGTGGCGGGGAATTATATCAGCGCAGCGATGATAATGAAGAGGCCGTTTCTAACCGTTTGGATGTTTACGAAAATCAAACCCAGCCTTTGATTGAATATTATATTCAAAAGAAACTGCTTAAAAATATTAACGGGGATCAGGAAATTAATAAAGTGTTAACCGAGGTTATTACCAGTATAAAGACCACTTCTAATATTTCAGATTATGATGATTCTCTTCCCTCTTGTTGCTAAAAGAGCAGGCTAGAAGCCTGCCCTACTTAAAATGTACTTAGTTATTTTTAGTTATTTTTGATTAATTAATAATAAAGTACTAAAAGGTACTAATAAGGTGATTGTTTATGTGCCAGGAAATTCCCCAGGTAGATTTTGCTATAATTGGCGGTTCAGGAACGTGCGGAAGTAATTTTCCGGAAGACCTGAATTTTCCTGGCTTAAAGATACTAAAAAATAATTTAGTTTTCGATACTCCGTACGGAGAAAGTCCGCGGTTTAAATTGTTTATTTTTGAAGACAAAAAAGTACTTCACGTTAAACTCCACGGGTGGCGAAAAGGAATTAAGCGGGGACAGGCTTCACTACGGTTATTCTGGGTGTTAAAAGAAGCCGGGGTGAAAAAGATTATTGCCGAAGGTGGCGTGGGCTCTATAAACCACCTTTTAAACCCGTATGACCTGGTTATATCTTCTGACTACCTGGATTTTTCCTTGCGCAAAGATATAGAGTTAAGCAGCGATTATCTTTTGGCTATGCGCCAGGCTGTTTGTCCGCAAATCAGAATTAACTTGATAAAAGCTGCCCGGTTGTGTAATGCAGATGGAACAGGACGTGTTTTTGACCGCGGCATATACGCCGTCACCGACGGCCGCCACTTTGAAAGCCCGGCGGAAATTGCCATGTTGGGGCGTTTAGGGGCCGATATAGTGGGGCAAAGTATGTGTCCGGAAGCATATCTGGCCAGAGAAATAGCTGCCTGTTACGCTCGAATAGATATAGTCGCCAATTATGCCGAAGGGGTTGTTGAAGATTGGCAGCATGATACGCTAAGCAGGATATTTTATCAGGAAGCCCCGCGAATGGGAAAAATTTTGCTCTACGCTTTACGCAATATAAAGCTTGACCCGGAGTGCAACTGTCCTCAACTGCGTTACCCTACTTTACTTGGCGAGTAAATCAAAAATTACCAGGAAAGATGGGTTATAGTCGGTCATATAATATAACAACAGTAGATTTGAGGGGGTGGGAAATGGGTTAAGCTTTAAGCGTATAGCCGTAAATTTGAGGTAAATTAATTTAGTTTTTAAAGTAAATGTCAAAGGTAAATGGATGTAGTAAAGAGATAAATAATTATAGTAAATATGGATAAGGTAATCAAAAGAAGTAAATTTTAAGGCGTCTGTTATAAGACGCCTTAAATTATCTGGAAAAGATAAGATATTATGATATAATAGGTAACTACTTAGGTAGGCACATAGGTTCAAAAGCACAAAGGTCTAAAGTGAAATGAAAACGTATAGAGATCTGCAAGTCTGGCAAAAAAACTTTGTGCCTCTGTGCCTTTGCCCCTATGAACCTGAGTAGTTACGATTATAGTTACTTATAAAGTATCCTTCTTGCTCCCCGGTAATTATTTTGATAATAAGCGTCGCGTAATGAGGAATAAATTACCCCTCTGGAAGAAGAGGATGCATGAATGAACTTGTTATTGCCGCTGTAAATTCCTACGTGATTGATTCCTCTATTACCGTAATAACTAAAGAAAACCAAATCGCCGGGTAAAAGCTCTGACTTTCTTACCGGCTTACCAATGGCAGCCTGGGCAGCAGCATTATGAGGCAGGTTAAAACCAAGACTTTTAAAAACATAAGAAGTAAAACCAGAGCAATCAAATACCCTTGGTCCACTAGCGCCGTACGCATACCTACTTCCCAGCAAAGATAAGGCTTTTCCTAAAATCGTACGTACACCTGAAAAACTTATTCCACGCGATACACTGTCTGTCGTTAAGGATGAATGGTAAGCAGTAGATACAACAGATATATTTAATTTTTGTCCGGTAAAAATAGATGTATCTTTTAAATTATTCTTATCTTGTAAAGCGCTTACGGTAGTATTATTTTTGAGGGCAATGGAATATAAAGTATCTCCCTTTTCAACCACGTAAACATCGGCCATAGCGCTTAGTGGAAATAAAGCCACACTCAACAATACTACCAACAGAACCCTTAGTAAATGCGCCTTAAATCACCTCGCTTTCTCTGCCAACTTCTTTATTATATTAAATTGTTCGACAATCTTTGCCAATCTCCTTCTTTTTTTAAAAAAAAATTAAAAATAAAAATCCAGTTTTTTTTGGTTAAAGTTATATTCTGTTGCCAGGCTCATATATATATTATTGTTAATGTATGCCAGTAAAAATTTCATTTTTTAGAAAGGAGTCTTAGGCATGGAAAAATCAGATCTTTTTCGGGACATTGCTGAACGTACTGGTGGTGATATTTATTTGGGCGTAAGTGGTGGAGTACGTACAGGTAAATCAACCTTTATTAAACGTTTTATGGAATTATTAGTTATTCCCAACATTAAAAATCCGTATGATCAGGAAAGGTCTAAAGATGAATTACCGCAAAGTGGTGCGGGGAGAACCATAATGACCACAGAGCCAAAATTTGTACCAAATGAGGCCGTAGAAATAAGCATTGCCCCTGGTCTTCAAGTAAAAATACGGTTAATTGATTGTGTGGGCTACCGGGTGGAGGGAGCGCTTGGTTATGAAGAGGAAGAAAACGGGCCGCGGATGGTTACCACCCCGTGGTTTGAAGAACCCATTCCTTTTCAGGAAGCAGCCGAGGTGGGAACGCGTAAAGTTATTTCTGAACATTCCACCATGGGCATTGTGGTAACCACCGATGGCAGCATAACTGATATACCGCGGGAAAATTACGTAGAGGCAGAAGAAAGGGTTATTGCGGAATTTAAAGATATCAACCGCCCCTTTTTAGTACTGCTAAATAGCACGAGCCCGGATTATTTTGAAACCATTCAATTAGCGGAAGATTTATCCCAAAAATATGACGTTCCTGTTTTGCCTGTGGATTGTTTACACCTAACCCAACAAGACATCTTATTTATTTTGGAAAATGTTTTATTTGAATTCCCCGTAAATGAAGTAAAAATTAACTTACCTTCCTGGATAGAGGAATTATACTCTCAGCATTGGTTACGGGAAAAATTCGATCAGGTTGTTCAGGAAACAGTTCAAAACATCCGGCGCTTACGGGACGTTAATAGTGCCGTAGAAAATTTGGCGCAGTACGATTTTATTTCCGGAACAAAACTAAACGAAATGGATATGGGTACCGGTGTAGCCGTTATTGATACATCCTCACCTCCTGAAATGTATTTTAAAGCGTTAAGCGAGGAAACAGGCTTTCAGGTGGATGATGAACGTTTGCTATACCGTTTATTTAAGGAATTGACCGGGGCTAAAAGAGCGTACGATAAAGTGGCCGGCGCCTTGGAAGAGGTGAAAGAATCCGGCTACGGAGTGGTTATTCCCGGTATAGACGAATTGATTTTAGAAGAACCCCAATTAATGAGACAGGGCAGTCGTTTTGGAGTAAGACTTAAAGCCAGTGCCCCATCAATTCACTTGATTAAGGCCAATATTGACACTGAAATTACTCCTATTTTTGGAACGGAAAAACAATGTGAAGAGTTGGTGCACTATATGATGGCTGAATTTGAAGAAAATCCCCAAAAAATCTGGCAGTCAGAAATATTCGGTAAATCCTTGCATGATTTAGTGCGGGAGGGTATTCAAAATAAACTATACCGGATACCGGAAAATACCCAATATAAACTGCAAGAAACTATGCAGCGTATTGTTAACGAAGGTGGCGGTATAATTTGCATTATTATTTAATTATTGAGCCATATATAGATTAATTGAATTTTTGATTAGCTAACATTGCCTCTAAAATTCTTTAATGTTATAATAATAAGCACATTAAGTTTTTTTGGTAAAAAGGAGTAATGTGCTTGTTTCCAATAATAAAGGTAGGCTTATTAGGCTTAGGGACTGTAGGACAAGGGACTTACCGTATCCTGACGGGTAATAAAGACAATCTTACGCAAAAAGTAGGAGCGGAAATTAAAGTAACCCGTATTTTAGTGCGTGATTTAGCCAAAGACAGGGGCATGGAGCTTGACCCGGCACTTTTAACCAAAGATTATCGCGATATTTTAGAAGATCCTGAAATAGAGATTGTGGTGGAATTAATAGGTGGTCTAGAACCTGCTTTAAATTACGTGCTTTCCGCTTTAGAACGTGGTAAAAGTGTAGTTACCGCTAATAAAGATTTGCTAGCTTTACACGGGAAAGAACTTTTTGAAGCCGCCGCCGCAGGGAAAGCAGATTTGCTTTTTGAAGGCAGCGTAGCCGGCGGTATACCTATTATCCGTCCCTTAAAGCAATGTCTGGCGGCAAACCAGATTAAAGAAGTTATGGGGATTATTAACGGTACGACCAATTATATTTTAACTAAAATGAGCTATCAGGGAGTTGATTTTACCAACGCTCTTTTAGAGGCGCAAGAGTTAGGTTACGCGGAAAGAGACCCGACAGCCGATATTGAAGGGCTGGATGCCGCGCGTAAAATTGCTATTTTAGCTTCTATTGCTTTTAATACCCGCGTGTTAATTAACGATGTATACGTTGAGGGAATCACCCGTATAACCGCCAGGGACATTAATTACGCCCGGGAGCTGAACTATGCCGTTAAGTTGTTGGGGATGGCCAAAGAAACTCCGGAAGGGGTGGAAGTACGGGTACATCCGGCTCTCATTCCCCAAAGTCATCCTTTAGCGGCGGTTAATGGAGTGTTCAACGCTATTTTCATCAGGGGTGATGCGGCGGGGGATACAATGTTTTACGGGCAAGGAGCCGGAGCGCTGCCAACAGGCAGCGCAGTGGTTGCGGATATTATGGACGCTGCTCGCCACCGTTTGTATAAAGTACCGGGAATTATTAAGTGTACTTGTTATGCTCAAAAACCAATCAAACCAATAGGAGAAGTTGAATGTAAGTATTACTTACGCTTAATAGTAGATGACCGTCCTGGAGTATTGGCTTCCATAGCTTATGCTTTTGGGGATAAAAAAGTTAGTCTGGCTTCCGTAATTCAAAAGCTTAACCTTGACCAGCAGGCTGAAATTGTTTTGGTTACCCACCGGGTTAAGGAACAAAATTTCCGCGCAGCCCTAAATCTGATAAGCCAGTTGTCAGCAGTTAAAGAAGTATGTAATTTTATTAGGGTAGAAGGGGAAGAAACTTAAAATGGGGGATTTTTATGGTCCGCGTCCAGGTTCCTGCCACCACGGCTAACCTCGGACCCGGCTTAGATTGCCTGGGAATGGCGCTTAAGCTTTATAATATTATTGAGCTGGAACAAAAAGCCGCTGGTATTTCCATAGAAGTGATTGGCGAAGGAGCAAAAGAAATAGCCCGTGACGAAAGAAACATTGTCTACCAGGCAGTATGTCGCTTGTTTAAGCAAATTAATTATCCCCTAAAGGGTCTTAAAATTAAGTTAATTAATCATATTCCGGTGACCAGGGGATTGGGGAGCAGCGCGGCCGCCATTGTGGGTGGTTTAATTGGTGCCAACGCGTTATCCGGCGGCAAGCTATCCTTAAAAGATATTCTTACCCTGGCGGCAAACATAGAAGGGCATCCAGATAACGTGGCGCCGGCCATTTACGGAGGAATTTTAGTTTCTGTTCCGGTAGATAGTGAAATAAAATGCCTGAAGATTTCCCCTCCTCCCGGGTTAAGGGTGATCATTGGCATTCCTGGTTATTCTTTAGCGACGAAAAAATCACGTGAAGTGCTGCCCCAACAGGTAAGTTTACAGGATGCGGTTTTTAATTTGGGCCGGTTAGCCTTGTTAGTAGCTGCCTTGCACCAGGGAGATTTAAGTTTTTTGGCTACGGCTATGGAAGACCGCCTTCACCAACCTTACCGGGCGCCACTTGTTCCGGGGATGAAAAAAGTTTTTGCCGCGGCTCGCCTGGCCGGAGCGCGAGGGGTGACCTTAAGTGGTGCTGGCCCGGCCATAGCTGCTTTTGTTGACCGTAATCCGGAACATATTGCCCAGGTGATGAGTGAGACCTTTAGAGAAAATGGGGTGCCGGCCAAAACCATGGTTTTGGAACCCAGTCTGACGGGAGCAAGGGCTTTAGAGGTTAAGCCATAAAACAGGATAAGTAGGGCAGGCTTGTAGGGTAGGCATCCTGCCTGCCCGAAGCGGAGGTAAAAATAAGATGGAAAAAGGAGAACTCATCATTATTGGCGGCGGACCCGCAGGTTTGGCCGCAGGAATTTACGCTGCCCGGGCTAATCTAGACGTAGTTTTAATTGAAAGAGGAGTCCCCGGCGGTACAGCGGCGACTGCATACCTGGTTGAGAATTACCCTGGCTTTGCCGATGGGATTAGCGGTCCTGAGCTGATGGCGCAAATGGAAAAGCAGGCCCGTCACTTTGGGGTAAAATTTATTATTGATCAGGTACAGTCCCTAACTTGGGCCAACGGTATCTTTATGGTTAATACAAGCAGTGAGGAAATAAAGGCGCAAGCCGTCATCCTGGCTACCGGCACGCAACCAAAGCTGCTAAAAGTAAAAGGAGAACATGATTTTCATGGCCGGGGGGTTTCTTATTGTGCTACTTGCGACGGCGCCTTTTTTCGGGATAAGCATATTGCGGTAGTTGGCGGTAGCGACGCCGCGGTTGAAGAAGCTTTGTTTTTGACTAACTTTGCGGCTAAGGTGTATCTTATCCACAAAAGAGAAGAACTGCAGGCAGCAACAATCAACTTGCTTCGGGCCAGGGAAAATCCTAAGATAGAATTTATTTTAAATCATACCGTAAAGGAAATACACGGAGATGAAGTGGTAACAGGAATTAAGATTAAAGATGTGCGTACCGGTGAAAGCCGGCATCTTGAGGTGGCAGGAGTTTTTGTTTATGGTGGGACACGGCCCAACTCTGAACTGGTAAAAGACCTGGCAACATTAAACGAGCAGGGGTATGTTGTTACTGACGAGGAAATGGGGACCAAATGTCCGGGGTTATTTGCGGCCGGTGATGTGCGGAAAAAGAACTTGCGTCAAATCGTAACGGCGGTAGCGGATGGCGCCATAGCGGCCACCGCAGCCAAAAAGTACCATCAGGAAATAGAACGAAAAAATAAAATAAAAAAATAAATTTTTAAGGAAAGCAGTATTTTTATAGAAAGGAGTTATTAATGCTAAATATTGGTTACCTTGGCCCTCCGGGTACCTTTTCTGAGTTGGCGGTCCGTTATTATATTGAAGAAAAGATAAAAAAAGATATGTCTAAAAATGAGCACCAAGACGAAATTATGCTTACCCCCTTTTCGTCTCTGCAAAAAGTGCTGTTAGCCGTAGAAAAAGGGACCGTGACGGTGGGAATAGTACCTTTAGAAAATTCTGTAGAAGGAGCGGTTAACCAAACTCTAGACTTACTGGCCCATAATTTTTTTAATATATATTTCCAAAAAGAAATAATTCTAGCGGTAATACATCACTTATTAGTCCGTCCCGGTACGAAGCTGTCCGGCCTAAAGCAAATTATCTCCCATCCCCAGCCGTTGGCTCAGTGCAGGAACTATATTGAACAAAATTTTCCTGACGTAGAGACCATAGAAACAAGCAGCACCGCTAGTGCTGCCGCCTTAGTAGCCGGCAGTCATGAGCCTTGGGCAGCTATTGGGACAACTTTGGCGGCTGAAAATAACGGCTTACAGGTATTGGCTAGTAATATAAATGATTATCCCGATAATGCTACCCGCTTTATGGTCGTTGGACTGGAAGATAATGAACAAGTCCCTGGTTGCAAGACGTCCGTTATAGTTACAATTAAGGATCGTCCCGGAGCGCTTTACAGTATTTTAGCCGAATTTGCCCGGCGCAATATTAACCTTACCCGGATTGAATCCCGTCCCGCCAAACGTAAATTGGGAGATTACCTCTTTTTTATTGATTTTTTAGGCCATCGTTTAGACAAAGAGGTGCGTAAAGCACTAGACGAAATTGTAAATCATACTCTTTCGTTACGAGTATTAGGCTCTTATCCTGCGCACCAATGTTAATGCAGCAACTTTTTTTCCTCTTCTTCGCTGGTATTGAGTATATTTTGCAATTCGGCCTGGGCTTCTTCGTCAAATAAATCTTTAATGTTTAACATATGACTGGTAAGTTTATCGCTTAAAAAAACAGGTGTAACGGCACGCAGGGCTAATGCTATTGCATCACTTGGCCGGGCATCTAAAACCAATTCTTCTTTTGGTAACACCAGGTGAACCTCAGCGTAAAAAGTATTATCCAGCAAGTCACTAATTACTACTTGGGATACCTGAGCACCTAAACGATCACATACGTTTTTCAATAAATCATGAGTTAAAGGGCGGGGTAAGTTTGCTTTCTCCAAAGCTACGGCAATAGCATGGGCTTCTAACGGACCTATCCAAATAGGTAAAACCCGCTCTTCTTTTTGGTCAATTAAAAGAACAACCGGGTTGCCGGAAGCATCATAAGCAATTCCTTTTACACTAACGGGAATCATATTTTTACCCTCTCTCTTACTTAAGACTTTTAGAAATTTCGGTAAGATTATATTTACAAGTATTTTACCATTAAGTTTTTTGTTGTCAATTAAATATTATTCCGGTTCCGGATATTTGTTTTTTAAACTATTTTTTACTGGACGCAAGGGTGCGGCCAACCACCATCCGTTGAATATCGTTAGTTCCATCAGCAGGAATTAAAAGCTGAGCATCACGGCAGTATCTTTCTACTGCGTATTCTTTAATGCAACCATAACCACCATGAATGTCCATTGCTTTACGTGTGCAGCGCAGTGCAGCTTCCGTAACGAAAAATTTTGCCGCCGCTATTTCGACATCAGCATATTTTTCCTGGTCAAGCAGCCAAACGGCCCGGTAAGCCAATAACCTGCTGGCTTCAAGGTCAGCGTATATTTCCGCAATGCGGTAATAAACAGCAGGAAGGTTGCTGATTGGTTTTCCATACATTACCCGCTCGCGGGAAAATTTTAAAGCTGCCTCGTAAGAAGCCTGCATTATTCCTAACGCCACTCCAATAATACCAACCCGGCCATATTCACTAACTCCTTTTAAGGCAATAGCTAACCCCTGACCTGGTTTGCCTAAAAGATTTTCTTTTGGTACTCTACAGTTTTCAAAAACTAGCTCACCAGTTCCACAACCCTTAAAGCCAATTTTATTTTCAACTCGTCCGGCCCGAAAACCAGCCATGCTTTTATCTACAATAAATGTACTAAATTCTTTTTTTGGTTCGTCTTTTGTTTTGGTCAGAACAACGGCCATATTGGCAATATTAGAATTAGTAATAAAGACCTTACGTCCGTTAAGAAGATAATAATCATCATGTTCAATTGCTTCTGTGGCTGTGGCTGAAGGGTCAGATCCTCCCGTAGCTTCGGTAATGGCAGCAGCGGCTATATTTTTTCCCTGGATAAAATCAAGAATGTATTTTTGTTTTTGCGCCTCATTTCCTGAACTACTAAGGCAGCCCCCGCCAAATTGAAGACACTGCAAGGACATACTAACGGCGGCTGAAATCCGGCCCACTTCCTCCAGGATAATAAGCCGGGCTACATGACCCAGACCCGATCCTCCATAGGTTTGCGGAATCGTGACTCCATAATAGCCCTGGTCGGCCATTATTTTAACCAACTCCATGGGCATTTCATCTGTTCGTTCCATTTCTTCTACCAAAGGGGCAACTTGGGTTTCCGCAAATTCTCTTACTGTTTTACGTAATAGTTCTTGTTCGGTGGTAAATTGAAGATTCACCTTAAAAATCCTCCTCTTTATTTTTAATAAAATTAAGCATAAGGGGTATAACTACTTTATAATCACCTGTTATACCATAATCTGCTTGTTGAAAAATAGGGGCCCGCTTATCTTTATTAATAGCCACAATCACTTTTGCATCTTGAGCCCCGACCATATGTTGCATATCTCCGGAAATACCTACCGCAATATATAAATCCGGGCGAATAATTTGCCCACTTTGCCCAATCATTTGGCTTTCCGGAATCCAGCCATCATCTGCGGCAGGACGGGTGCCACCTAAAGCGCCATGCAGGAGGATAGCTAGTTCTTGCAACATGTCCCACCCTTCTTGACAGCCTATACCGCTACCTCCGGCAACAACAACGCTTGCCTCAATTAAGGAGGAAGGAGAAATTGTCTCGCGTATAGCTTCTTGAAAAATTAATCTTTCAGGAGGCAAGCTAAGGGATAAATATTCTATTTTGCCGGTACATGAAGCATCCTTTGGTTTAGGAAAAACACCAGGACGTACGGTGGCTATTTTAGGCCGGTGATTGGGAGTGACAATGGTAGCCATGGCATGGATACCAAAAGCAGGTACAATTTGAAGCAATTCTCCCTTGGCGTCAAAGTATAATTGGCAACAATCAGCTACACAACCGGTGTATAATAGCGCTGCGACTGCCGGGGCCAGGTCCCGGCCTATAGTGGTAGCTCCTACCAAAATCACGGCTGGCTGGTATTTATTGGCTAACTGGGCAATAAGGCTAGGATACAAATCGCTGCGATAACTGGTTAAAGCGGGATGGGCAAAAACGTAGATTTTATCAGCCCCGGCTTTAATTAGCGGGCTTAAAAAAGGATTTAAGTTATCTCCCGTTAAAATAGCCGCCACCTCATAGTTTTGTGAGGCCAACTTACGCGCTTGACCAATTAATTCTATACTTACCGCCATTATTTTTCCCCAACGCGTTTCTATAAATACCCAAATTTCAGGTTTCATTGGCCGAACATGCCTTTCGTTCTTAATTCTTGAAATAATGTCTTTACCATTTCCTCCGGTGAACCTGTAAGCAAATCTCTTTTTCGCTTTGACGGGGGGTAAAACATGTCTTTAAACCGGGTAGGGGAACCGGCTAGTCCTACGCGGTTTAAATCAAGGTCTAAATCTTGGGTAGAAATAACGGCAACATTTTTACTTCGAGCCATAACAATATCCATTAATGTTGGTGGGTGAGGCGTGTTAAGATCCCGGTTTACCGTACACAGCACCGGGGGTTTGGCGGCGAAAGACAAATAACCATCTTCCAGCTTCATCCTGAGGTTAAAAAATCCATCCTGTTTCCAACTTAAGGCGGATATGTTGGTTACGCAAGTCACCTCTAAATGAGTTGCCAGTTGAGGTCCTACCTGGGCGGTGCTTCCATCCAGACTTCTGGCTCCGCATAAAATTATATCAAAGTCGCTGACGAACTTTTTAATGCCGCAGGCCAGGGCGTAAGAAGTGGCTAATGTATCTGCTCCGGCAAATAGCGGGTCGCTAAGTAGAAAAGCATGATCTGCACCTAGGGCTAAAGTTTCGGTTAAATCTTCAGCAATGGAAGGCGGTCCCATACTAACTACGGTAACTGCCCCTCCGGCTATCTTTTGCAGTTGACGGGCGGCAAAAAGCGCATGTTTGTCTAAAGGATTAATAACTAGTTTGTATTTAGTGCGATTTATTGTGCCTGTTGCAGGATCTATGCTTTCTTCAGATATATCTTTTGGGTCGAGAATAAATTTAACACATACCGCTATTTGTAACCCGGGCATTAATATTCACCGCCTCTGGCTATTATGTACCATAGCTTAGATAGCTTATTATGAATATTTCAACAAGTTCAGGTCTTTTTCCTGCTTTTGCAGTGAAAGAATACCAAGGATTTTTTATTTTACTCTATTCGCTTCCGGAAGCGCCACGAAGCCAGGGCAATAATTCCCAGGCCAAACCCAAGCAAGGGAATAATATCACCCCAGAGGTAGTTAATACCAATGCCTTTAAGCATGATTCCCCGTAATATATCCAGGAAATAGGTAAGGGGGATGATATTTCCCAGGTATTGGATGGGTAAGGGCATAGAGGCCCGGGGAAAGATAAAACCACTTAGTAATACGCTAGGTAAAATAAAAAGCATGGTCATCTGCATAACCTGCAGTTGGGTGCGGGCAATGGTGGAGAAAAACATACCTAATCCCAAAGCAAAGACCAGAAAGAGCAGGGTCAACCCCAGGAGTAAAAAAATGCTTCCCGCTACCGGTACTTTAAACCATAGGGTACCGATACTTAAAGCCAGGCCCATATCCACGAAGGCAATGATTACGTAAGGGATAAGCTTACCAATCATTAGTTCAGACCCTTTTACCGGAGTAACCATTAATTGCTCTAAGGTGCCTCGTTCACGTTCCCGCACCAGAGCAAAGGCTGTGAGCATCATAGTTACGTTTTGCATAATCAGGCCAATCAGACCCGGGATATTAAACTTCAAGCTTTCCAGGCCGGGATTATACCAGACTCTGGTGCGCAGGTCGATGGCCGGGCCTCGCAGGTCAATGGTTAGGCCTTCTCTGCCTAAAGCAGTTAGCCGCAGTTCCTGGGAATTAACTTGACCCACTATTTCTGCCGCAGAAAAAGCAGTACGGGCAACTAAAGGGTCAGTACCATCCACCAGCAGTTGAGCAGTGGCAGTCTCCCTCCGGCGCAAGTCCCGGGCATAACCGGCGGGAATTACAAGTCCGGCCCGGATCTTCCCGCTATCCAAAAGAGCTTTTAACTCTTCGTTGTTTTTCACCTGGTAAGCCAGGTCAAAGTACCCGGTGTTGATGAGATTTTGCGTCAGCAAGCGACTGGCCTGGCTCTGGTCTTGATCGCATACCGCCAGGGGAATATGATCCACATCAGTGTTTACGGCGTAACCGAAAAGCAGCAGCATAAAAACCGGCATAATAAAAACAATAATCAAACTGGGGGGATCACGGCGGATTTGGGTGAATTCTTTACGCATAATGGTAAATAAACGCCGCTAGTTCATTTAATCACCTCCACTGGAGGCCATTTTAATAAAAACGTCTTCCAGGCTGTCCAGACCTTCCTCGGCCGCTAACTGTCCGGGAGGCCCGAAGGCATATAAAAACCCCCGGTTCATTAGGGCCACCAAGTGGCAGTGATTGGCTTCATCCAGGTAGTGGGTAGTAACTAAAATAGTTATTCCTTCAGTAGACAGGTCACCTAATAAATCCCATAAAAGACGGCGCGAAACCGGGTCTACCCCGGCAGTTGGTTCATCCAACACCAACAACCGGGGTTGGTGAATAAAAGCACAAGCCAGAGCCAAACGTTGTTTCCAGCCGCCGGATAATGTGCTGACTAACTGTTTTTCCAACCCGTTTAGCTTCATCTTTTGGTAGAGTTCTTGACACCGCCGGGTTATTTCTGGTTTGCCCAGACCATAAATACTGCCAAAAAAATACAGGTTTTCGGTTACCGTTAAGTCCTCGTAAAGGCTAAATTTTTGGGACATATACCCTATGCTGGCCTTAATGTTTTCAGCCTTAGTAACAATATCCAGCCCGAGCTACCTGTCCATTGCCGGCACTGGGGTGCATAAGTCCGCAGAGCATGCGGATAATAGTACTTTTGCCGGAACCATTGGGGCCTAAAAGGCCAAAGATGCTGCCGGTGGGCACTTGAAAGCTAACGTTTCGTACTGCCTGGAGGGGGCCAAAGTTTTTGCTTAAGCCGTTTACTTCAATAGCGTACTCTGGCTTATTCCCGTTGTTTGTTATTAACCCGGTAGACAACTTTAATCCCTCAAAATAAATTTTTAGCCCATGTTTATAGTCATTCTTCATTACAAGATTAATTGGAAATAAATTTAACATCGGCCGGCAATCCCGGTCTAAGTTCTTCCTGTCCTTCAATCACCCGGATTTTCACCTGAAAAACCAGATTTACCCTGTCTTCTTTGGTTTGAACGTTGCGGGGAGTAAATTCGGCCTGCGGAGAAATATACTCTACCTGACCAGAAAAGGTCTTACCCGGGTAAGTATCCACCTGGATTTGTACCCGTCGTCCCACCTTCACCTGGCTTAGTTTATTTTCCGGAACATAGACATTCAACCACAGATTTTTATAATCAAGGAGAGTTACTACTTCTGCTCCGGGGCGGATTAATTCACCTTCTTCAAAATTACAGCCGGCTACTATCCCGTTGGCTGGTGCTACCAGCCTAGTCTTCTTAAGGTTTAGTTGAGCCAGCTCTAGGCTGCCCTCATTTTGTCTGGTTGCTGCTGTCAAACGTTCTATGGTTTGTTCCCGGCTGTGCCTGCCTGTAATAAGGCAAGCCTGGCCTTGGCGGCTTCCAGTTGCGCTTTGACTCCTTCCAGTTGGTGGCGGGCGTTATTATAATGGACTTCCTGAGTTATCATTTCCTGCTCTGGCAACGCTCCAGCCTGGAAGAGTTCCCTGGCCCGCTTCAAATTATCTTCCTGGAAAGCTACTTGCTCCTGAGCGCTGGCCACCTGAGACGCTAAACGATCTACCTCCCGGCCGGCGGCTTCAATTTCCTGTTCGCGGGTCCCGGCCCGGGCTTCCGCCAAAGAAGCCTGGGTTCCTGCTACACCAGCCTTAGCCTGTTCTACCAGGATCCGGTAATATGTTTCGTCTAACTGACCAATGATCTGGCCTGCCTGTACACGATCTCCTTCTTTTACGGACAGCTTCTTTAATGCTCCGCCAACCTCAACCACGACCTTTATTTCCGTGGCCTCAATGGTTCCGTTAGCGGTAAGCGACTGCTCCTTTTTCGTAAATTGACAGCCGCTTAGAAATAAAAATAGCAGGGTTGGCACAACGAGCATGAAAGTAACCCTGCGGCAACATGACTTATTCAAAAACAATGCCCTCCCCAAAGCATAATTTACATCGAAACTAATTAAACTATTTTAGTTTAATTAGTGCCATTTTAATACGTGCGGGGAAAGCTTAACAAGGTTAAATAAAAAAAGCTCCCCTACTAAGAAGTAGGGGAGCTTTTTTTGTCCAAAATTAATATCTGCTATTTTTTTTGAAACAATCACGACAGTATACAGGACGATCGCCACTAGGACGGAAAGGTACCTGGGTTTCAATTCCACAAGTTGCACAAACAGCGTCATGCATTTCCTGTTGCGGACGGTTAATGCGGCCGTAACCACCACCACCACGGTTCTGCTGCTTATGAGCCGCTCTACACTGGGGACAACGACCTGGTTCGTTTGTAAATCCTTTTTCAGCAAAGAAATCTTGTTCACTGGATGAAAAAACAAATTCGTTCCCGCAATCTCGACAGGTTAAGGTTTTGTCTTGAAACATAAAAGTTCCTCCTCAAATATTTATTGCCCACTTGGTAAAGGGATTCACTTTCTTACTTTCCCCGACCACTTAGACAATTATGAGAAGGGATAAAAGAAGTGTACCTCACTAAACCTATTAAATTGAGCTTGATTTATTATAGCACTTAATAGATCGGGTGTAAAGTATTTTTTTAGTTTAATAGCTTTTTTTTGTAATTATTGTTTATTGACTTTTAAAAAAATAATAGAGAACATTAATTAGAAACAAGAACAAACTTTGTGGCAAAATAATGGAACTATTGTGGAGAGTATCAAGGGTGAACGTTGCCACAGATAAATGGAGGAGAAAAAATGGTCGAGAAATCAATCATCATTATACCGAAGCTTATTTTATTTCTTGCAAATAATCAACCACATACTTACAGAATATGGTAAAATCTGATAGACGGGTTTGAATAATTTCATAAAGTTCTTCTGGAGTAACTTTATTATATTCGTGAATCAGGCGGTTTCGATAGCCAGCCATACCTGTAATTTGTTGAGCAAATTCAATTGGCAATATTTGAGCTTCTTTTAATTTTTCAATTACGGAACGGTAATCAGGCGGCACACCTGCCCCCGACTTTACCACCAGGTGACGGCCCAGGTCAAATAAAGCTTCCAGTGCCCGGTGCAGCCTGTTTTCAGCAATATCTACCGAATCTTCATCAATACAGAATTGTTCTTGGGGCGTACGCGCAAGTTTTTTCAATCTACTTACCGAACTTTGAATTATCCCTATCCTTTCTGCTATCAGGGCCTGATTAAACAAAAGGAGCTTCCTCCTTTAGCAATTCATAAAGCTCTTGCCGTGCCTTTTCCAGGTGATACTTGAAGTCCATATGTCTGCCGGAAATAATATATTCAAAATCGGTTCGAGCATCTTCATCAGAACAATATAAAGTTGCTCCGGTAGAAATAACTTCAAAGCATATTGGTAAAGAAATAGAATTTAAAAATAGCAAATCCACTTCTAAAGGAGCAAATACCTCTGCCAGGAGGGGGTAAAGCTTCATGTAAAAAGGCACAACACTTTTTACAGGTTTTTTTAAGAGAATTGCTAAATCTACATCCCTGGCTTGCTCCTTTTTTTCCAGGTATGAGCCAAATAAATATACAGCAATTATTTCCTGGAATTGACTGAATATTTTTTGTAAGATCAATAAATTTTGTTTCTCTTTTTTTTCTATTATTTTCATTGGTGAACCTCAGTGTAAGTATATGGTAATAGTTTTTAAGCTCATTAAGTTTTAGCAATTTCCAATTTATTATATTATAATTTAAAACAGTAACCAATTCAATAATTCCTTACGCCAAAGGTTTTAAAGTTAGCCCATAAAGTACGCCGGGCACAAGCATTTCAATTTTATTTATATGCTTTTACTTGAAGGCTAATTATTTTTTCAAGTAGTCTGTTGTCCATTTCTGGTTCAGAAAATAGCTTTTCGGAAACCACCGTAATATCTTTAAGGCCGGCATTTTTAATTGTGTTTAAATACTCTTTCTTTTCCAGAGCTCCGGCGATGCACCCTGCCCAAGCTTCAAAACTATGTTTAATATCTTCCGGGAGCTCACCTTCGGTTACCAAATCAGAGATGAGTACTCTACCTCCAGGCTTTAAAACCCTGAATACTTCTTGATAAGTCTTTAATTTATCTACCGAGAGGTTTATTACACAATTGCTTATAACTACATCAATTGAGCTATCTTCTACCGGCAAATTCTCAATCTCGCCTACTCTAAATTCTACATTCTTATACCCATAACGAATTACAGTCTCTTTTGCCTTCTTGACCATATCCTCTGTCATATCAACGCCTATAACATAACCTGTTTTACCGACTCTTTTAGCAGCCAAAAATACATCTATACCGCTACCCGAGCCGAGGTCTAAAATGGTCTCGCCTTCTTTTAGTTCTGCCAAAGCAGTTGGATTACCACACCCTAACCCTATAATAGCAGTCTCTGGTATATTTTTTAGTTCTTCTTCAGAGTAGCCGATTTTTTTCGCTTGCTCAATCGCATCAAATCCACAAGGAGCACATATAGGACAGCATGAGCCTACTTCTTTGGCTATTTGAGAATATCTTTCTTTTACGACCTCCTTTGTTTTCTCTTTCTTTTTTTCATCCATTATATTTACCTCCTTCATTGTTTAATTCTTAACATAGCAAAGCCACCAGGCTGACTTTTCATTAATTTAAGCAATACCGGTCAGGCAGCAGCCAGCGCTAAGGATATTTTTTGCCACTCAACCCCTCTTTTTTTCTCTCTTTATACTTATCATGATAGTTGAGTGACAGTCAACCTATAATGCTCTTTTTGGTCAGGCAGCTTATGCATGCACCTGTTGCCGGCAAAGTAAATGAATAGGCAAAAATTTATACATAGCTTGATAAATCCTTGAAAAGATTTTATGGTAATGATAGGATGTATCTTGGAAGTAAAATTCCACCCAATTCTGGGACGCTGCCCTTATAAAATGTACCTGAAACAAGGAGGTGAAAATAGTGGAACAAAAACAACCAAAAGGGCCTTTTTGTCAGAGCTGTGGGATGCCCATGGAAAAGCCCGAAGATTTCGGAACAAATGCCGGTGGCAGCAAGAATGATGATTACTGTAAATTTTGCTATCAAAATGGACAATTTACAGACCCTGACATAACTATGGAACAGATGATTGAGAAAGTAGCGGGATTTATGTCAGAAATGAAAATAATGCCGGAAGATCAGATAAAAGAAATAACCGAAGGATTTATCCCAAAATTAAAAAGATGGCAAAACAAATAAGGTAACAACTGACCAAAAATCAGGCTGTACAATAGACCAATAAATAAAATGACATGCCTATAAAAAAGACATGCCATTTCAAAAATTAACTTTTAGTGCATAGTCCTGGTTCTATTCTGGTGGCCTCACTCATGGGAAATGTTCTTAGCGCTTTCCCGCTTATTGCACATATTTTACATTGTCCTGCATTCTCTGAAGAAGCCGGTCGGCCTGTTCCTGGGTTAGCCGGCCCTCCTTTACCGCTTGTTTAATATCCTGAATCCTGGCCTCCTGCATTTTTTGGCGCAGTTGATCCATGGATACGCCCTGCT
Source organism: Peptococcaceae bacterium SCADC1_2_3 (assembly GCA_000681355.2). Taxonomy (GTDB): domain Bacteria; phylum Bacillota; class Desulfotomaculia; order Desulfotomaculales; family Nap2-2B; genus SCADC1-2-3. The sequence goes on along the minus strand of JJNX02000002.1, from coordinate 28,522 downwards.
GTTTGGCGATGTCAGCAAGCTTTTTCCCTTCTTTTAGCTGGGCCTTCAGTTCATCTGCACTTAGACCCAGGGTCTGGGCCAGCGTCTCAAGGTTAGCGCCCTTGACTAGCCACCCTTTTCCCTCGCCGGCTCCCGGACATCCTTTCCGAAATAAACCAAAGAAACCAGGCTCGTTTTGTTGCCGGGCCTTAATTTTCTCTGCCTGATCCGAGGTTATTTTCCCTTGCTGGACCGCCTCGTCGACCATCTGCTGCTCGGTCTGCCGGATGGCTTGCTGGAGCTTATCCTGATCTATACCCAAGTTTGCTGCCAGTTTACCAAGGAATGTCTGAAAAAGGGCCGGGGGGCCATTTTGACCTTGGCTATTTTCATCCCCGGTTTGGGCCAAGGCGATTCCCGCAATGAACGTTACCAGCACAAAAGCAATCAGGGTAACCAGGGTAATTTTTTTCTTCGGCATGTTCATTCTCTTTTCACCTCCTCCCATTTTGAAAATGTGTTTTTCTTTTAATTGACCGGTCACTATTAATTATAGCAGGCGTTTGTGACCAATCTGTGAATAAAGTATAGAATATTTCCGAACAATTACCCAAACCAAACAATTCATTATTTATCCATAATATGTTCACAAAATTGTAACAAATACCTGGTATAATTTTTATATTTGCGGGGTCGGTCAAAAAGGTTAATTCAACCAGAAAGGTGAGTGTTACACGTGGAAACTATTTTAGTCGTGGAAGACGAAGAACCCGTGCGGGAACTGGTCAGCATGTACCTGAAAAAGGAAGGTTTCCGGGTGGAAACAGCCGAGGACGGCGAGAAAGCGCTGACTATGGCGCGCTCTTTCGCCCCCGACCTGATCTTACTCGATCTCATGCTCCCCAGGCTGGATGGTTGGTCCGTCTGCAAGGAAATTAGAAAAACCATGTCCGTCCCCATCATTATGCTCACCGCCAGGGGAGAAGAATTTGACCGGGTGATGGGTTTGGAACTGGGTGCTGACGATTACATTACCAAGCCCTTTAGCCCCCGGGAAATGCTGGCCCGGGTAAAGGCCGTACTGCGCCGTGCAAAGCAAGCCGGCGAACAAAATACGGTCCTGAGCTACCCGGGTCTGTTAATTGATCACTCCGCTAGCAGGGTGGAGGTTAATGGCCGGGAAATTCAATTTACCCCCAAAGAATTTGAGCTATTGTGGTTTTTAGCTTCCCACCCCCGGCGCGTCTATTCACGTGAACAATTGCTGGAAAATGTTTGGGGCTACGCCTACCCTGGTGATTACCGGACAATAGATACGCACATCAAGCGTTTGCGCCAAAAGTTAAAAAATCCCGGCGCTAAAAACTATATCGTTACCGTCTGGGGGAAGGGCTACCGGTTCGAGGTGACAAATGAATGATTAAAAGTTTATTTAGGAAGCTTTTCATATCCTACGTTGGGATTATCATCCTCACCTTGGCGGTGATTAGTTTGGTTCTGTCTGCCCTCTTCAGCAATTTTTATTATGCCAGCAAAGAAAAGGAACTCATCAGTCAAGGCCAGGAGCTTGCCGGTTTGTTGAGCGCCTCTCTTGAAGAAAATAAAAACAGGGAAGCAGTTGATTTTATGTTAGGTGCCCTGCGTTCCCGCCGGCCTACACAGATTTTTATTATTGACCGGGAAGGATTGAGTGTTCCCGGGAACCTGGGTCTATCTCCCCCATACCCGGGGTTATCTCTAGAGCCGGCAGAAAGTGCAAAACTTTTACAAGGGCAGTTAATCACGTGGCAAAGATATAACCGCCGGCTGAACCAAACCATCTTGGCGGCGGCAGTGCCTTTTTCGCTCCGGAAACAGGTTGCCGGCGCTATTTTGCTTTTTACTCCCGTTGCCAATATCCGGGAAACCATCGTGGCCGTCCGCCGGTTAATTCTGTACTCAGCCGGAGTCACCATTCTTTTGGCGCTCATTCCGGGGTATTTTCTTTCCCGTTCCATTTCCAGCCCCATTCGTCAGATGAGCGCACTCACATTGGAGATGGCCCGGGGCAACTTTCGCCAGCAGGTACCGGTTACCTCCCGGGACGAAGTTGGCCAACTGGCCGAAAACTTCAATCATCTGGCCGTAAACCTGGAGCAAACGATGAGTACCCTTCTCCAGGAAAAAGCTAAGAGTGAAAACATTCTGGCCAATCTGGCCGAAGGAGTTGTTGCTACTGACCAGCAGGGCCGGGTGATTTTGCTTAATCCCGGGGCCGAACGCGTCCTGGAATTAAAGCAGGAGGTAGCTCTCCACCAACCTCTTCAGGAAATCAGAGGCTGCCAATCCTTGGGGGATCTTTTTTTGGAAGCGATGGCGGCAGGCGAACAGCGCGAACGCGAATTTACCCTGGCTAGCGGGAAAATCGTTTTGCTGGTCCGGGTTACGCCTCTCTTGGAAGAAGAAAAGGGGATTTACGGGGCAGTAGGAGTTCTTCAGGACATCACCGATTTTAAAAAATTAGAACAGCTCCGCCGCGATTTCATTGCCGATGTTTCCCACGAGTTGCGCACCCCTCTTACCTCTATCCAGGGCTTTAGCGAAGCCCTCCTTGACGGGGTGGCCGGAGACGGGCCGATGCAGGAGGAATATTTTAAAGTAATCCACCGCGAAAGCCTGCGCCTGAACCGCCTAATTAACGAACTTCTAGATCTAGCCCGACTGGAGGCGGGGAAAATCAACTGGGAACTCAATCCCATCGAGATGCCCGATTTATTCACGGAAGTTTTATTCAAACTAAAACCCCAACTGGAAGAAAAACAGATTCGGGTGGAGCAGGAAATAGCCCCTGACGTTCCCGTGGTCTCGGGGAATGAGGAACGCATCGAACAAGTGCTGATCAACCTTCTGGAAAACGCCATCCGTTTTTCCCTGCCGGGCGGGACAATTAAAATACAGGCCGCTTTTTACGTAAACGAAGTTAAAATCAACGTCAGCGACCAAGGCCCGGGCATTCCGGAAAAAGACCTTCCCTATATCTGGGGGCGCTTTTACCGGGTGGAAAAATCCCGCTCACGTACCCTGGGCGGAATTGGACTGGGCTTAGCCATTGTGAAGCAAATCGTGGAGAATCATGGCGGTAATGTGGCCGTGAGCAGCCGGGAAGGAGCAGGTTCTACCTTCAGCTTTACTTTACCGGTGGCGCCAGCGTAAAACTATTTTTATCAAAACGTTCACGGGAATCCGTTACCTTTATTTGGTACTCAGCGCCATGTTTAAGAGAACCGGATTTCCAATTCTTAATTTAAAAGGAGTGATCACTATCCAAAAACATCATTTTTTCACTAAACCACGCGGCTATATAATTTTGGGCATAATTTTCCTCTTGCTCCTGGCCCTAGGCGGGTGGTTCTGGCAGCGGAAAAGCGCCATGGGGGAAGGCGATTTCATCAGCGTTCCTACGGCGGCTGGCAACCTGGTGGCAACCATTTCCGCCAGCGGTATGATTGAGCCGGTGCAAAGTTTGAACCTGTCTTTTAAGAATCCTGGGACAGTTATAGTAGTAGCCGTGGAGCAGGGGCAAGAGGTAAAAAAAGGACAACTTCTTTTGGCCCAGGATGACCGGGACCAGCAGGCGCAGGTAGTCTCGGCTCGGGCCAACCTGCGTAGCGCCCAGGCCCGCCTGGAGGAGTTGGTTAACGGCAATCGCCCGGAAGACATCGCCAGCGCCCGGGCGGAAGAAGCCGGGGGGCGCGTGGCTAAAGATACTGCCAGCACACAACTGGAGCGGGTGAAGGCATTGCATGAACAAGGGGCGGCTACGCAAAAGGAATTGGACGATGCCCAGAATAATTACGCCAGCGTACTGGCACGCTGGGAGCAGGCGAAGAGCCGCTTAAAATTAATGGAAGAAGGAACCCGCCCGGAGCAAATCAAGCAGGCCAAGGCGGCGGTAAATACCGCCGAAGTGCAACTTGCCCTGGCGGAAAACAACTTGGAGGCCATGCGTCTTTCTGCTCCCTTCAACGGCATCGTGGCCGAAGTAAACGCCACCGTTGGCCAACGGGTTACCGGCGTAACGGTAAGCGGCACGGATAACAGCGCCCGCCCGTTGCTCAGTGTAGTCAGCCAGAAACTACGGGCGCGCGCCCAGGTGAACGAAGCCGACATCGGCCAGGTGGCTCCCGGTCAGCAGGCTACTTTTGTCGTCAACGCTTTTCCGGAGCGCAAATTCTCCGCCCGGGCAACGGCGGTAGCGCCGCAGGCGATTACGGTAAACAACATCCAGTTTTACGACGTGATCCTGGAAATCGTGGGGAACCCTGCCGGTTTAAAAGCGGGTATGCCCTGCAACCTGGAAATAGTCAAAGCCAACCGGGACAATGTATTGACCGTTCCCAGACAGGCTTTGAGTTTTGCCCGCAGCTATGCCACTGCCCAAAATCTGCAACTGCCGACCGGGTCCCGTTCTAGATCAATGGTGAACAGGGGGGTGGTGCTGGTACTCAAAAATGGCCGGGTAGAACTGCGGCCTATCGAGTTGGGCATCAGCAGCAACGAAATGGTGGAGGTTGCCGCCGGCCTGGCCCAGGGTGAACAAGTTGTCACCGGGCAGAAAAATGCCTTGACAGGAGGGAGCGCGGCGAGATCGCCCTTTATGCCTACCGGACCCCAGGGAGGAGGCGGCCGGCGGTGAAACCGGTTGTGGAGTTAACTGGGCTAACGAAAACTTTTTTTCTGGGCGAGCAACCGGCCCATGTTTTAAAAGGAATTAATTTAACGATACCGACCGGTGAAATGGTGGCTCTTATGGGCGCTTCGGGTTCCGGTAAGAGCACCCTTTTGCACATCATCGGCTGCCTTGACCGGCCCACTTCCGGCATTTATCGCCAGGAAGGAAAGGACGTCCACTTGCTTTCCAAAACAGAAATGGCCGGCCTCCGTAACCGCAAAATTGGTTTCGTTTTTCAGCAGTTTAATCTTTTAGCGCGGGCCACCGCATTACAAAACGTGGAACTGCCTCTGCTTTACGCAGGCGTTCCCCCTACCGAACGGAAAACGAGGGCCCTTGCTCTGCTAAATCGGATGGGTATAACTGGCTTTGAGCGCCACCGGCCGGCGCAGCTTTCCGGTGGCCAACAACAGCGCGTGGCCATTGCCAGGGCACTGGTGAACCACCCGGTGCTGTTGCTAGCCGATGAACCTACTGGTCAGTTGGACAGCCGGACCGGACTGGATGTCCTGGCTCTCTTCCAGGAGTTGCACGCAGAAACGGGCATAACCATCGTCATAGTCACCCACGACGCTGGGAGTGCAGCTTTATGTGAGCGGATCGTTTACCTGCAGGATGGAGTAATCACCAGGGAAGAAACGGTAAACAACCCGCGGAACGCCCGCGAAGAACTTAAAAAGATGGACTAGCGCTATTTTCTAAATTGGGAGGTTTCAAGATATGCAACCGAAGGTAAACATCAGCTTCAAAACTTTGTGCGGGGAGGCCCTGCAGGCCATACAAGCTAATAAGGCGCGCTCCCTGCTCACTGTCATGGGGATTGTCATCGGGGTTGCGGCGGTAATCATTATGGTCGGTCTGGGGCAAGGTGCTTCCCGGAGTATTACGACGCAGATACAAAGGATGGGCAGTAACCTTTTAATGGTCTTTCCGGGCGCTGCTGGTTCCCAGGTCAGGGGGGCGGGCGGCGCTACGAATACCCTTAAAGCAGAAGATGCCCGGGCTATCGCGCGCCTGCCGGGGGTAGCCAGAACGGCTCCCGAGATTAATACCGGGGCTACCGCTTCCTGGGGCAGTCAGACCTGGGTAACCAGTGTAACGGGAACCACTCCGGAAATGCCCTTGATTTTAAACCGGGAAGTAGAAAGTGGCCGCTTCTTTGACGAGCAGGACCAGCGCGGGATTACGAACGTGGCTGTACTCGGCAAAAGCGTAGTCGAAAACCTTTTCCCGTTGGGTGTCGACCCGGTGGGCCAAACCATCCGCCTGAATAAAATTGCCTTCACAGTCGCCGGTGTACTTTCCCCGACAGGCGCCTCCACCATGGGCAGAGACGCCGACGATATCATTTATGTGCCCTTAAGCACCGCCCAGATTCGTTTACTGGGGGTAGACTACGTCCGCACCATTAACGTTCAGGCACAGAGCCCCGCCGACCTAGAGCGTCTGCCGGAACTGATTACCGGGGTACTGCGGGAGCGCCACCGTCTACCACTGAACGCAGAAGACGACTTCACCATCCGCAACCTTACCGCCATACTGGAAGCGGCTCAAAACGCCGCCGGCATAATGACCACCCTTTTAGCCGGGGTGGCCGCCGTTTCCCTGCTGGTCGGGGGAATCGGAATCATGAACATCATGCTGGTTTCAGTCACTGAGCGAACCAGGGAGATCGGTATCCGCATGTCCGTCGGGGCTACCGAACAAGCAATCCTCCTGCAATTTTTAACTGAAGCGGTGGTCTTAAGCCTGACCGGAGGAGCGATCGGTATCTTCAGCGGGGTTACAGCCAATTACCTAATTTCCGCCCTGGCCGGATGGCCCACTGTCATCTCAATGGGGCCCATTTTACTGGCCGTGTTGTTTGCCGCTTCCGTCGGGATTTTTTTCGGCTATTACCCTGCCCGCCGGGCCGCGGCGCTCAATCCCTTGGAAGCGCTCCGCTATGAATAGAGAAGTGACTGCTTAAAATTTGAATTTTGCTGATTGCTATGCTTTAGCCCTGGCCAGACACGTTGGAGGAATAGTAGTAACCGGCGACCCTGAGTTTAAAAAAACAGAGGGGCTTGTTTCTATTTAAAAGGGATTCCTTTTTCAGCCGCTATGCGCTTTGCGGCAGCAATTTGCTCCTGGCTTAACCTTAACGTAACCCTTTTGAGATTGGCGCGGGATTTGATTTTTTGCCAACTTTATAGATAGCAACGGGTGTAGTGGCTGATTATGCCCTACTTTTTTCTGTCCTTCCAATATCCTGGCTTTCTGTTAAGATGCATCACTGCAATTATGAATAGTTTCTCATCTGCTATCTGGTAGATCACTCCATAGGGAAAGCGATTGATTAAACATCTTCTAGTATTATCGGACAGGGACACCCATGCGCGGGGAAATGCAAGGATGTTCTTAATTGCGGCATAAACCTCCTTCGAAAACTGCAGACCGAGACTGTCCTGGACTTGGTTGTAATAGTCTACAGCTTCATTCAGTTCTTGCTCCGCAGCCGGGTGAAAAAAGAACTTCATGTGGTTAGCCTGTTACGTATCTTCTTGAAAACTTCCTCTCCAGCGATCGTTTTTGCCTTCCCAGTTCTTATTTCTTCTACTCTCTTCTCGGCTTCCTCAGCCCACGCCTCGTCAATTTCTTTTCGCATGGGATTGAGACTCTGAAGAAGCTTGTCGGCGAGTTGCGTCCTCAGCTCAACGGGTAGTAACAATGCTTCAGCAATAAGGTCGTCTGCTTTCATCATCATCGCACCTCCAGTTCATAACTACAGTATAGCAGAATCCTTGGTCTGTGCAAACGGTCTTTTTTGAGCCCAACTATTGATTATATAGTTTCCATATACAGTTTATTTGAGCCTTAACTTGACCCGGAAATCATCTCTTAATTTTGATAACCAACAAGCGGTTTAATTTCAATGATTTCTTCAGAAAGTAAAACTTGACAGTTATTCTTGTTATTTATACGATGCTAACACTATTAAAATAATTTTAAAGAGGTGTCCCCATATCCCCCACGACATAGTTGACAACCGAAATGAAAAATTGCTATCGCATGTAGCCAGTATCCTGCCTTCTTCTGAAAGAGCAAAGTTTACCGTAGGGTACTTTTTTCTTTCGGGATTTACGGCTATCCGTGAGCATCTGGCTAATTTAAAGGAACTCCGCTATGAAAATATTAAAACATATTGAGTTTCGGATTACGTACAACGGGCCACAGATATCCTGTTTCCTTTCATTGCCTTACCTTTTTTCTTAATTTTAATTCGATTCCTTCTTGGGCGGCAAAATCATTAAGAAACCTTTTAAGAATTTGGGACCTGTTTTTGAGGTCATCTAATCCGGCCTTTTCTGCTTTTATTTTTTGTTCGGTTTCATTTAATGCCGCTTCTATGTCCTTTAACGGAAGCAGGGTTGCGGCAATACAATAAAAGCTTTTAGACCTTCCGTCATCAAAGTCCTTGATCATTGTTTCAAGCAACTTAATTCGCTTGTCCTGTTGTTCTATAAATTTCTCCACACCATGGTTTCTTATAAAAACCAGATTTCGATGAGCCCTTTTATAGGTTAAAAAAGAATCATATTCTTCCCCGTCAGTCAGCCAGGAGGCAAACTTTGCGCACGGAAATTCTTCACACCGGGCACAAACCTCAAGTTTTCTTATTTTCACGCAGCAAGTTATATAAGAGCAGGAGGAATGTTTATTAAAAAAATCGGGACCACAACAGCCGGGGCATCTTGAACTACCAACCGTATAGTATCTTGGGCACAGGCCGCAATCAAGTCCACAACAGCCAATGGTCGGGTAATTTTTAATTCGATTTTCACCCATCGCGAAAAACAGAAGGAAAATAAAAATAAAAAGTAGAATAATAAAGTAGAATAATATATAAAAAAGTTAAAAAATTAAAATAAGCACGGAAAAACATATTTATCCTTAAAATTTCACGAGGCTAAAGAGAGCAAAAAGGACTTATGCGATTTTTCCACAAATTAGAAAAATACGAGGTTCATAAAGTTGACCAGGAGGCATTATTTAAAAAATATGCCTTAATTATAGTTATGGTGGCTTCTTTTTTAACCCCCTTTATGGGTAGCGCGGTTAACCTGGCTATACCGGCCATTGGAAAGACATTTAACAGCACCGCGCTTCAGCTTAGCTGGGTTGTAAGCAGTTATCTGCTGACTTCGGCCGCTTTTTTGCTGCCTTTGGGCAGGCTTGCCGATATCTTCGGCAGGAAAAAGATTTTTACCGTGGGGATCATAATATTTCCTTTGTTTTCTCTACTCTGTGGATTAGCCTGGTCCGTTAAAGCTCTGATTTTTTTTAGAATCTTACAGGGAATAGGGGGAGCCATGACATTTGGCACTAGTATGGCGATCCTTACTTCTGTCTTTCCCCCTCAGGAAAGGGGCAAGGTGCTAGGCATAAACGTGGCCACCGTATATACCGGCCTGTCCTTGGGGCCAGTGTTGGGAGGGGTAATAAATCACTACCTGGGATGGCCGTTTATCTTTTATTTTAACGCTTTATTGGGAGCGTTAATTGTGCCCCTGATATTTACCAAATTAAAAGGGGAATGGTTTGGAGCCAGGGGTGAAAGTTTTGATTTAACCGGCGCTTTCCTTTACTCCTTGGGTATTATTGCGTTTTTATACGGGTTATCAACTATGGCTACCTCAGGATGGGGGAAATTCATTTTCCCGCTTGGGCTGGCGATATTGGCTATTTTTATCAAGCATGAGGCCAAAATAAAACAACCTATTTTAAACATAAAGCTTTTTAGCAAAAATATCACCTTTGTCTTTTCTAATCTAGCAGCCCTCATTAACTATAGTGCTACCTTTGCGGTAAGTTTTTTGCTTTCCATATACCTGCAAGTTGTATGTAAATATGATTCCCAAACGGCAGGGCTAATCCTTCTCTCTCAACCGGTGCTTATGGCCTTGCTTTCCCCTTTTGCGGGTGCCCTTTCTGACCATGTGGAGCCGAGGGTGGTGGCCTCCTTAGGAATGGGTTTAACCACTATGGGTCTTCTTTTGTTTCATTTTTTAACCGGTTCAACTCTCCTGTGGCTGGTTATAGTCAATCTTGCCTTGCTGGGAATAGGCTTTGCCCTTTTCTCTTCCCCAAACAGCAATGCGGTAATGGGGGCAGTGGAAAAAAGATTTTACGGGGTGGCCTCCTCAACCCTTGGTACCATGAGGCTTGTGGGGCAGGCAATAAGCATGGCCATAGCAACGTTAGTCATAGACCTTTACCTGGGCAATGTTCAATTAGGACTGGCCCACCCTGATTTGATCCTGAAAAGCATTAAAATATCATTTATTATCTTTGCTCTTACCTGCCTTGGCGGTGTATTTGCTTCTTTAGCCAGGGGGAAGGTAGTCCGGAAAACAAACTGAAAATAAATTATTATAGTTGCGCTGCGATTCCAATTAAAAGGTCAGGGACTGCCATTGCCGTGAATATGAGCCTTGGTCTGTTCTGCTATTTCCAGACTCTATCCACCAAGTATGTAGCTCATATTAAATAATTATTGAATATCCCACCTTTCTATTGTACAATATATTGTACAAAGACATATACTGAGCTAGAATAAAAAGGTGGGATTGATATGATTATAAATGCTTCGGCGGCGCGGCAAAATTTCTTCCGCCTTATAGAGGATACGATAAAAAATCATGAACCTGTCACGGTTGCCTCGAAACAAGGTAATGTAGTTATTATCTCCGAGGAAGATTACCGGGCGATCCAAGAAACCTTGTATCTTCTGAGTATGCCCGGAATGCGGGAATCTATTATTGAAGGAATGAAGGCAGAGCCGGAGGAATGTGTTAAGGCCAGGGATATTGAGTGGTGATGTGGGAAATCGAGTTTACAAAACAGTCTGTAAAGGACGTTGAGATGATCAAACAGGCAGGGTTGAGGGATAATGTTATCCAATTGCTCGAGGTTTTGCAAAACAATCCTTTTCAAAATCCGCCACCGTATGAGAAACTGGTTGGAGACCTCAAAGGCGCATATTCCCGGCGGATAAACATAAAACACCGCCTTGTTTATTCGGTAGACAAGGATAGGTGTTGTATTAGGATACTGCGTCTTTGGACTCATTATGAATGATGAAGAAGCTCGTGGAAAGCTTTTTTACCCGAATTAACGCTTGGTGCGCCTTATATTCCTATGGCTAAAGTCAGGGGCTTTACGGCACAATTTCGTAAAGTTACATTCTCTCGTAAAATACATTATACCACTTTATATTAATTTTTATTTTTTGCATTTTTGCATAATATTTGAGCTCAGCTGACCGCTTTTCCGCCGAACAGACTATGGCCAAAACGGCTATTCTCCACGCGTAATCTCTTCCGCTATCAATTCAGCTTGTTTCAAAACGGTTTCAGTTGCCATTTTCTGCATATCCGGTGGATAGCCATACTGCCGTAATGTTCTTTTTACAATGACCTTTAATTTTGCCTTTACGCTTTCCTTGATTGTCCAGTCGATGGAAGCATTGGCCTTTACCTTTTCAAACAACACAACTGCCAGTTCCCTTAATTTATCTTTTTCCATTAACTCACGAGCACTGTCATTATTGGCAATGGCCGTATAAAAAGCATATTCAAAGTCAGACAGCCCCATTTCCTGCGGCTCTTTATCCATCTTCTGAATTTCTTTGCTCAATTCAATTAATTCTTCAATGACTTCTGCTGCTGTTAAAATCTTGTTGTGATATTTTTTAATGGACTTTTCCAGCATTTCCATAAGGGATTTGCTTTGTATCAGGTTCTTTTTGGTTCTCGTTTTTATTTCGTCATTCAGCAGTTTTTTCAAAACTTCAAGAGCAATGTTTTTATGCTCCATGTTTTTGACTTCCAAAAGAAAATCTTCTGAAAGGATGGAAATATCAGGTTTTTTGATCCCGGCGGCATCAAAAACATCGATCACCTGCTCGGTTACCAGTGCTTTATCAATCACCTGCCTGATGACTGTTTCAACTTCTTCATCTGTTTTACCAGAGGCGGTGCTATCGAATTTGGCCAATCGGGATTTTACCGCCTGAAAAAACGAGACCTCATCTTTAACATCCATGGCCTGTTCGTGGGGGATGGCAATGGAAAAAGCCTGGAACAGGGCGGTTACTTCGTTGATGAATCTCTTTTTCCCGTTTTCCAGTCCCAGAATGTGTTCCTCCGCGGCAAGTATCAGAGAGAACTTTTTCCCTGTGTCGGCCTCGAAATATTCTTCATAGGTAAACCCATGAAACATCTGGGAAACGACTTCCAGTTTCTCCAGCATCAGTTGTACCGCTTTTCCCTGCGCGATGGCCGGGTCGCCTTTACCTCCGCTGTCCGAATAAAAGGACAACGCTTTTTTAAGGTCTGATGCAATACCAAGGTAATCCACCACAAGCCCGCCGGGCTTATCCTTATAGACACGGTTCACCCTTGAGATGGCCTGCATCAGATTATGACCTTTCATGGGCTTGTCTATGTAAAGGGTGTGCATGGAAGGCACATCAAAACCGGTCAGCCACATATCCCGGACAATCACCAGTTTGAGTGCATCTTCCGGGTCTTTCATTCTTTCGGCCAATGCTCTGCGCTGCTCTTTGGTGGTATGGTGTTTGGAAATTTCAGGGCCGTCAGAGGATGCGGATGTCATCACCACCTTAACGACACCTTTTTTCAAGTCGTCATTGTGCCACTCAGGTTTGATGTTTATGATTTCCTTGTATAAATCGGCGGCAATCCTGCGGGACATGGTAACTATCATGGCTTTGCCTTCAAAAACTTCCTGCCGTTGCTCAAAATGATTGATAATATCCTGGGCCACCTGTTTTATCCGTTCTTCACTGCCGATGAGCGCTTCCAGTTGCGTCCATTTGGCTTTGGCTTTCTGGGTTACTGTAAGTTCGCCCACTTCCAATTCATCATCTAAATTGGAAACAAGTTTTTTGCCCTCTTCACTGAGGTTAATCTTCGCCAGTCTGCTTTCGTAATAAATCCTGACCGTTGCCCCATCTTCAATCGCTTGCAGGATGTCGTAAACATCAACATAGTTGCCGAATACAGCAGGCGTGTTGACATCGGTGCTTTCAATGGGTGTTCCGGTAAATCCAAGATACGTGGCATTGGGCAACGCATCCCGCGTATACTTGGCAAAACCGTACACAATTTTTTTGCCGACAACATTGCCGTTTTCATCTTTGGTATCGATGGTCTTGGCTTTAAAACCATACTGGGTCCGGTGGGCTTCATCGGCAATGACAATGATGTTTCTTCTTTCCGAAAGGGTTTCATAAACATTGCCTTCATCGGGTTGGAATTTCTGGATGGTGGTAAAAACCACGCCGCCTGATGCGACTTTGAGCAGTTCTTTTAAGTGGCCTCTGTCTTCCGCCTGCACCGGTTCCTGCCCGAGCAGTTGTTTTGATGCGGCGAAGGTATCAAACAACTGGTCGTCCAGATCGTTTCTGTCGGTAATGACCAGAACCGTGGGGTTATCCATTACTAGGACAATCTTTCCCGTATAAAAAACCATGGACAAGGATTTGCCGCTTCCCTGGGTATGCCAGACAACCCCACCCTTCCGATCTCCTGAAGGCTGTTTCTCTACACCCGGCAGGCCATAACTTGCAGGGGATTCCGCAATCATTTCCGATTGCGCTTTCTTCTGCACAGGCAAATATTCAGCGGCTCTTAACGTCGATTCAACAGCTCTGTTTACGGCATAATATTGATGATAGGCAGCCAGTTTTTTTTCTGTCTGGATGGTAATGATACCTGTATCTTTATCTTCTTTTTTCGATTTTTCAAAGACAATGAAATGGCGTATCAGATCCAGCAGGGTTTTCTTATTCAGCATGCCCTTGATCAGAGTTTCCAGTTGTCCAATGAGCGGCGAGGCTTTCACCTTGCCGTCCGCTGTTTTCCAGGCCATGAAGCGGGTGAATCCGGCGGAAATGGAACCGGCTTTGGCTTCCAGTCCATCGGAAATAATCATCAAGCCGTTGTAGGTAAACAGACTGGGGATTGCCTGTTTATAGGTCTGGAGCTGTTTGAAGGCCGATTTAACCGTGGCGTTTTCATCAACCGGGTTTTTCAGTTCAATGATCACCAGAGGTAGGCCATTGACAAACAGGATCACATCAGGCCGTTTGTTGACATTGTTTTCAATGACGGTAAATTGGTTGGCAACCAGAAAATCGTTATTTTCCGGATTCTTAAAATCAATGAGCCAGACCAGATCACCCCGGCTGTGGCTATCCTTCTGGTAGCTGACCTTTATGCCTTCGGTCAACATCCGGTGGAAGGCTTCATTATTAGCAATAAGTTCCGGGGAATTAAGCCTTAAAATCTGTTTGATGGCGTCTTCCCGGATATCTACCGAAATAGACGGGTTGATCCTGCCGACGGCTGATTGAAGTCGCTCCATGAGCAGCACTTCTTCAAAGCTTTGCCTTTCTGGTGTCTCACTGTCCGGGGCGATGGAAGGGGCATAGATGTACTGGTAGCCGGACTTTTCAAGCAGTTCGATGGCGAATTTTTCGATTGCCGATTCAGTGATTTTGTTCATATCGCTAAATACCTCACCATGATCTAAACCCGAATCCTTGTTTGAATATTTGTCCTTATTTCATTATAAAGGGCTATCTCCTTCTCATGTTCAAATATAACAGAAATGCAGTAGTCCTGCATCCTGTTTTCATCACTAATCCATTTGTTGAAATTAAGCAGCACAAGAGAAATGGGGGTTGCGGGGATACTTTTGGGCTGCCGACTGTATTCTTTCCACGCTTTTTGATGACATCCGGATTTCCTTGTGTTACCACCTGGGAAGAAATCAATTTCAAATTTCTTTAAATCATCCGGTACCCCAATTTCCTCTGCTTGTACAGTTATTACGCCGTATTTTTCTACTAATATTTGTGGATTTATCGAATGAAAAAGGTGGAATTCCATCCGGTTTCCCAGATAGCTGTCTCCACGGGTAAGGCGGGTTTCAGGATTGAAGGTGAGCGTAACGATTATTTTTTTCCTGCCTTGTTCGGAAAAGAAAATACTGGGAAGCTGAAGGGAATAAACCTTCATCTGGTTTAATCCGATTTGTCCCTCATCCCAGAGGACCACCCTGTTGCTGAATGAACTTATAGCTCTCTCAAAACTACTCAACCCATAACCGCAAATTGCCAAATGAGTTACTTCCGCGCTTTTTTTATCAGCAGTTTGATAAAAGTATTTGCTTGGTTCGCAAGGGTAATCCGCGCCAATAAGCAGCATGTTTTTAATAAAATTACCTGACCCTTGTGGAAAACGATTTAAGATTTTCCCGACAAGATGAGCTACCTTGGGGGCGGAAAAACTGGTGCCGCAATCATATTGAATAATGTCTTCGGTCGTTCGATTATTTAATAGGGCAATTTTTCCCCCTCTATCCTCGGTAATCCTTCCATGAAAATCATACAAGATGAGATTGCCGCCATATTCGACAAGTTCAGGTTTTATCATGCCGTTAATCCCAAATCCTGTTCTTGTGAATGGCGAAGGCTGATCTTCACTCGCGACAGCCGTTTTTATCTGCTCAGCGCCATATCGTTCTTGCTCAATCCGCACCTTTCCTGCAATTGAACCAACCGTCAAAGCAAGCGATGATGTGGCCGGATTTATAATTTTAAAATCAGGCCTTTCAGTTAAATAGACGGGGTAGTTTGAGTTGATCTCCTCAATGGTGGCATAGATATTCGACGGTCGCTGATTGCCGGCTGACACCACAAAAATGACATTGGGGAATTCAAAAGCCAGTTCATCAATTAAAGCCGCAAGGGGGAGTTGCCTATCATAATTTTTATGCCAGACCTCGTTGCTATTCCCAAGTGAAATATTGACTACTCTGATGTGATATTCCGCATTGGACAAAAAACTCTCGACCGCATCTTTTAATTGATGCTCAACGAGTTTTTCCGGGTTATATATTGCTGAAACCGAACCTGTGATTTCGTTTCTTTCCGCATACATCACTTTGGCGGAAAAAATCCAGTTGGATGGTGTGAAGTTGTTTGTTTCCAGACAGCTTTCAATATCACCATATGCGGCACAACCCGCCACTGCAGTGCCATGCCCGACGGTGTCTTGAATTTGGGGTTCTCCCGCTTGAAAGTTTTCTTCTCCGCCGATACATCTTTCCAACATCGGGTGATTTGAAATAATGCCGGAATCAATAATCAGAATACCATGTGCAGCCTCATCAGGTTCATGAAATTCTATGTTGGAAATATCCGGTCGCGTATACTCGAATGGATTGAATCGGGGAACGGAAGGCCGGTCAGCTCTGGATATTTCCTTGAGTTCTATGATTTCGTCAAATACGGCCGCTGATAGTTTAATCCTCAAAAGCACGAATGTTTTTGATATGAGGGTGTCGGTAATGCGGAATTGACTCCAGTCGGAATATGTCTGTTTTAATTCATTGATAAATTGCTCATTTTTCTGTGGATCAGTCATCCGCCATAATTCTATGTCAATAAACTCAGCGGTTTCCCCTAACGGCTTTTCCCTTAACCCTTTTCCAATCTTTTTTTCCCTGGTGATATCCCGGAAGGAGTCAATCGCATTAAAAAAATCGTATTTAGGCCCCTCCTCGCTGCCATAGGTTGCAAGTTTGGACTTGAATTGGCTCAACGTGTCGTCATCGCTGAAAACAACCCAGTACCCCTTCCTGTTTTCAGCAACCGAAAGTACGTGGATTTCCATGGATGAAAGCGTTTTCTCAAACGCATCCGGTGATACACTCTGGTTTATTTCAATCTCATAGATTAAAGATGGGGTAATCCTGCCTGCAAATTTACTCTTTAACACAGAGAATGATTGAGCAATCGTTTCCGCTTTTTGTTTTC
Organism: Peptococcaceae bacterium SCADC1_2_3; assembly: GCA_000681355.2. GTDB lineage: Bacteria > Bacillota > Desulfotomaculia > Desulfotomaculales > Nap2-2B > SCADC1-2-3. Next base: position 11,942 of record JJNX02000002.1, on the reverse strand, counting down.
CCGCTTGTGAAAAGGCTGCTTTACTTCTCCCGTCGGGGATGCTGTAACCACCGCCACCGACTCTTTTCTGACGCTCTACATTGCCACTGTAAATTGGAAGTTTCAAATGGTCATATTTTTCCATCATTTATCTCCCATTTGATTATTTTTGACCTTTTCTCTACGGCTGAATTTATTGATTGCGTTTTCAATGTCACCTTGCCTAAGACAACGCCTTGAATCCAAGATTGATAATTTCATCGCTTCTTCTGTTATCATCTTGATATCGGCAGGGGAGAGCCCCTGAGTCATAATAACCGCCTTTGGCAAATCAATATCGGGATCTTTTTTGATTGGCCTAAGATAGAGTTCAAACAATGCCTTCCTGATATTTTCATCGGGAAGTTCATAGTAAATAATATCGTCAAAACGCCGCCATATCGCCGGATCAAGCATGTATTGATGATTGGTCGCGGCCAGTATTATACTGTCCCCCTTGATGTTATCAAGCATTTGGAGAAGGTTGTTGACAACCCTCTTTATTTCTCCATGTTCGTGGCTGTCGTCTCTGTTTTTGCCAATGATGTCAAACTCATCAAAAAGAGCTATCCAGGTTCCGCTTTCGACAAAATCGAAAACTTTCCTTAGATTTGAAGCCGTTTCGCCAAGGTACGATGAAATAATTGAGTCAAACCTGATATACACCAGCGGGATTTGCAGGACGGAACTGATTATCTGTGCCGAAAAGGTCTTTCCTGTACCAGGCTTGCCGCAAAGGAGAATCTTCCTTTTATTTTGGAGATTATAGGTCGCAAAAACGTCCGCATCTTTAAATTCCCTAATAATTTGTGCCAACTGTTGTTTTGTTTCCGGCGAGATTAACAGGTTGTCCATACTGATATCGAAATGTTGTATTTCGAGTAACGGAAAACCTTTTTCCGTATCCCTTGGTATGGGCAGCGTGTTCTTAAACCGTTTCCCTCTTTCCGAAGAACCGTTTGCAGCGTAAAGAGCCTTTTCCAGCTCTTTCGCAACCATGGTGTGTTTTTTCCTTTTTTCGTGTTCGATATATTCTCGCGCCGCCTGAAAAAAAGCTTCATTATCCTTATTATGAAAGGATAAAAACAATTGTTTTATTAAATCAGAGGTAGTCATCAGCATTCCCCCTCGAAAGCGAATTTTGCTATTGCCTCTTTTGTTTTTCTCATTCTACATCATCTGAAAATATTTTGCTTTCAGTTACATAAGCCAGATAATCGACATTGAAGAGAATTTCACTGGCTGGAAACGAATAATCCCCCATTGCAAATTCACCATATAAATCATCCCAGAAGTCGTTGAATGGTTCGTTGTCGGTATAAAGCAGTTCAGCTTCCACAGGCTCTGTTTTGACGCGGGAGTTTTCATTTTCAAAGGACCGGATCAAAAAAGAGGCGACAATAACTGTTGTATCAATCAGAAACTCCTTGGTCAGTTCATCAACCTTGTTGTTTCTTTCTTTTAACTCTTCCAGGGACTTACCGTGGGAGATCGTGCCGATTTCATTTCTGAGGTTTCCCATCTGCTGACCAATGGTTGCCAGGGCGGCGGAAATCTGAGTGACCAGGGTATCGCTTGAATAGCCAATTGCGGTGAACGCTTTTTTCATCACGGCGTTGACGTTCGCGGTTTCTCCAAGCTCAACACCCTTTGCATTGCAGATTTCCTTGCCGATGGTTTCCAGAAGAGCCTTGGCGTTTTCTATGGCATGACTGAAATCAGTAGAAGCATGAGCTTCAATACGTTCTGTATAAGTGGTCAGTTCCGACCACCTGCCGTATTGCTCGATTACTTTTTTCAGTCGTTCCATTTTCTACATCGCCTTAGTTTGCGTCATATTCAACCCGGACTTCACCGCTCATCAATTTAGGCAGCAAAGTGTTACGAAGTTTTTCGAGGGTGCGGATTTGTTTCTGGCTGGTAAATATTTTGTCGAAAAATGGTTGTACTTGCGCCTGAAAGGCAAGCAGAATTTTATTCCCTGGATATGGAACTGGAATTTTTGAGAAACTACCTGTATTTAAATTTAGTGTAGCAGTACCACCGCATGCCATTGAATGCAGCAAATCATAATATGACTTCATAAAAAAATAAAGAAAGTAACGATGATATTCTTTTTTTGGTATTATCGAATTTATTTGTTGATTTGTTTGACTTTCTATTGCATTCATTGAAACTAAACCAACAGTTGCTATGCAACTTACACATATTGACTTAGACGGCAATGTTTTATTGGATTGGGAGTACATACCTTCTTCAGTTAAACTGTCAAAGGTTTCAAAAACGAAAATATTCCCATGCATATCAGGAATTTTTATAAATGGAATTTTCCCATTAAAATAACTGTGTATTTTCTTTGATGGTGTTTTTCCACATATAATATCACCGAAAAATGATAAAGGCTTTTCCTCCCAATCCTCCTCCGCTTCCTCCACGAACCACTGCCTGAAAAGCGTTTCCGCCATGGCTTCGAGGGTTTTGTTCTGGCGGTGGAGCAGGTCTATCTTGTCGTCGAGACTGGAAAGGACTGAGGCGATGGCTTTTTGTTCGGTTTCCTTTTCGGGAATTTCAATATCAATTGAATTCAGCAAAGTTTGAGTTACAAGTGGATGGCTTGAGCCTTCTGCAAATTGATTGAGTTCTAAGTTTTTGAGGAAATAAAACAGAAACTTTGTATTATTTCTTTCTTTTGGCTTTGCAGATAAAGCGTTGTCTGAAACCCAAATAGGTTTATTTTTATAAAATACCGAACCACAATAAGCACCGACTCTACCAATTATTATTGTTTCGTCTTGATAGTTAAATTGGTCACAATAACCAAGAATTCCGTTTCCTCCGTAAATAGGGATTTCCCCCTCAGTCTTTGGACGAGCTTTCCCGTTGCCAAAAATTATTACATCCCCCATCTTACATTCCTTCCACCCCGTCCGGTAAATAGACACACCCTTTGTGTCAATATGTTTCTTCAAGGCTTGATTGGTAATCGTGGGATAGGCAATAAAATCAAAAAAGAAAGGCAAATAAGTATCTTCCTCTAAGCGGTATTTCAGCCTTGCGGCAAGCGAGGCATTGACGTTCTTTCCTTTTAGAGCAATATCGACATCAGACGCCTCTTTGTAGGTATCCATGGCTCGGGAGCCGAAAAGGATCGCCTCTTCAATTTCATCATAGGATGAGATAATATCTTGTATTTGTTTAAGTTGTTCTTCAGATAGTCCATATTTCATAGGTACTTTTTCAAATCCTCATAGAGTTTTTTCGCAATCGGAGAAAATTTTTTGTGAATAAACTCAATCGTTTCACCAAGAATTACGGAGTTGTAGGCATGGCTTGCCAGATTTCGCTTTTCAATTGCTCCCATCCATGTTTCAGCATCAGATATTAATTCTGGTAGGGGCGACCGGCCGGTCGCCCCTACTTCAATTTTTGCCATTGGTTTTCACCTTCGCCAAATTCTCAGCAATCAGTGCATTGAGCCTCGCTTCCTCTTTTAACTGCTCCTCAAACTCCGCTTTCAGCTTGCTAAACCGTTCATTAAAATCAAAATCATCCTCATCATCCGGCAAGCCAACATACCGTCCCGGTGTCAGCACATAATCCAGTTCCCGCACCCGTTCAATAGATGCGGAATTGCAGAACCCTTTTATGTCCACATATTCCTGTAGGGGCGAACCTACGTGTTCGCCCGTGTTTTGTACGTTCGGATATTCGTCTGAATGAGGGCAGACACGCAGGTCTGCCCCTACGGATCTCCATGCGTGATAGGTTCCTGCTATGGTGGCGATATCCTCCGCGGAAAACTCCCGTGTCCTGCGGTTAATCAAATATCCCATATTGCGGGCGTCAATAAAGAGGATTTCATCGGTGCGGTTGCGTAAGGGCAACCCCCTGTGGTTGCCCTTATTGGGCAAAGACGGGGCTTTGCCCCTACGCAAAAACCATAAACAGGCCGGAATCTGGGTATTCAAAAACAGCTTGGCGGGCAGGTTGACAATACAATCCACCAGACGGGCTTCAATCATTTCTTTACGGATATCTCCTTCACCGGATGTCTTGGAAGTCAAAGCGCCCTTTGCCAGAACAAAACCGGCCTGTCCGCTGGGGCTTAAGTGATACAGGAAGTGTTGTATCCAGGCATAGTTGGCGTTTCCGGTGGGCGGCGCGCCGTATTGCCATCTGCCGTCTTTTCTAAGAAGATCACCGCTCCAGTCGCTATCATTAAAGGGCGGATTGGCAATCACATAGTCAGCTTTTAAATCCTTGTGGCTATCATTTAAAAAAGAGCCTTCGTTGTTCCATTTCACCTGGGAACTGTCGATGCCCCGAATTGCCAGATTCATCTTGGCCAGCCGCCAGGTGGTCTGGTTGCTCTCCTGTCCGTAAATGGAAATATCATTCATCCTGCCCTGATGGTCGGCAACAAACTTTTCCGACTGCACAAACATGCCGCCGGAACCGCAGCATGGGTCAAACACCCTGCCTTTGTACGGCTCCAGCATTTCCACCAGCAATTCAACAACGCTCCGCGGGGTATAGAACTGGCCGCCCTTTTTCCCCTCTGCCAGAGCAAATTCACCAAGGAAATATTCAAACACATGCCCCAGCACATCGGCGCTTCGGGCTTTAGCATCCCCCAAAGCAATGTTTCCGACCAGGTCAATCAAACCGCCAAGATTGGTGGGGTCAAGATTGTCTCTGGCATAGACTTTCGGCAACACATCCCGAAGCGAAGGATTGTCCTTTTCAATGGCATCCATGGCCTGGTCAACCACTTTACCGATTTCCGGCAATTTGGCTTTGGATTGCAGATAAGACCAGCGGGCAATTTCTGGCACAAAAAAGACATTCTCCGCCTTGTATTCGTCCTTGTCTTCCGGATCAGCGCCGGTATATTCGCCTTCACCTTTTTTTAGTTTGCTGAATAATTCTTCAAAAGCATCAGAAATATACTTTAAGAATATCAAACCCAGAATGATGTGCTTATATTCTGCGGCATCAATATTTTTTCTGAGCTTATCGGCTGCTTTCCAGAGCTGCTTTTCTATCGGTTCTTCGGTGTTATTGTTTTTCCTGGCTTTTGCCATGTATTTCTCCAGTTCGTAATTCATTTTTTATGACCGCCAAGGAAGTCGTGCACTCTTTCTGCTTTCAGGCAATCTATTTGTCATATAGGGCTAACTACGATAAAATCGGCTCCAACCCAGGAAAATCAAGCTTTTTCCGTTTCAGCTTAGTAAACTCACGCCAGGAGGTATGTTAACATTTTTTGAGAACCCTGCATCAACAAAAGGGGCACAGCGCCCTTCGACCAAATCATCAAGAAAAGGTTTAGGGAAATATTTTATGTACTTTTGCATTTCAGCCCCTTCTCAGAAATATAACGACTGAAATCAGCGGCGGCTATCAGCCGTCCGCTGGAGTTTCTTGTTATGTGAGTTTTATGGAAATATCCGATATATGTCTTTACGATGAGCAATACGTTGGCAAATTATCAAATTATTTTTCTTATCTATTGTAATACCAATTCTGTAATCTCCAAGCCGGATCTTGTACTTATCTGGATAGCCTCTCATACGCTCAAGGTATCCCAATGAAAAAGGATTGGATGTCAATAGTTCTTCAAAAACAATGGTTTCAGCTTGAACTTGTATTTCTTTAGGCAATTTAGATAGTTCTTTAAGAAAACGCTTGGTATACTCAACTTTCCACATTCGTCTTCAATGCCTGATAATATGTTTTTGCATTTTCTATTGACAGCTTTTCGTCGTTTACCACCTCATCCATCAACTTTGATAATCCATAATTCTCTAAAATCTCTTCTAATCGTTCAAATTCCTCAATAGGTATTTGAACCGCAAAGGGTTTTTGATTCTCATCGAGAACTATTTTTTTATGTATCTCTATCATTTGATGCCGCCCCCTTTTACTAAACAAAAATCATTATACCACCTAACATTATTTTTGTGTGTTTTAATTAAATTCCGGATGCTGTCAAGAATTTTTAGGTATTATTTTTCTACCTCTAAATAATAAGCTTCTCCTGTTTGCAAAAGCATTACCTGAACATCTGATCTTGTTTCTACTTTTGTCTTAAATTCCCGGGGATTTGCCTTGAGAATATGTATAGGTATTACAACCCTGGGTTTAATTGCTATAGTAGCTTCAACCGCTTCCTGGATGTCCATGGTAAAGATCCCTCCAATAGGAATTAAAGCTATGTCTATAACTCCCAGTTTTCTCATCTCTGGTATGAAGTCCGTATCGCCAGCATGATAAATTGTTTTTCCTTCCAGCGTAATTATGTAGCCAACACCATCGCCTTGACGATGCCAGATTTTTTTTGAAAATTTGATATTGTAAGCTTCTACGGCCCTTATTTTTATATCTCCAAATGTTATTTCTTCCCCTGGACTAATTATTTTTATTTCCTTTCCCAACGCTTTAACGCACCGCTTTGGGGCCACGATTAAAGTATCCGGACGAGCAAGCCGATCCACCGTAACCCGCTTGCAATGGTCTTTATGATTATGCGTTACTAAAATTAGATCGGCCTTCTCTAATTCTTCGGGCAGCCCATCAATCTCCTCCGGCCACCTGGAAAACTCAATTTTTTTAGGGTAATTCTTAAAATAGGTCCTTAAGTACGCAGGATCAATATAAATTATTTTCTGCTCCGTTTTTATTTGAAACCAGGAAGGCGGAAACCATTTAATCAATACAGCCATTATTTACCCCCATTTCTTCTAGTAATACCTTTTCCGGGTAATGTTTAGGGTATTTAATTAGTCGCATTAGTACCGGTTGCAGTTGTCCCGGAAACAGTTTTTTCGTTTTTCCCCCCTCCCCAGGGCCAGGTAAGAAAATTCCTGGTTAACAAAACGGCAAGGGCTCCGGTGGTAAAAAGCAGGCCAAAAACGTTAATTACTGCCCCTAGATACGGGACAAGGCAAACCAGCCAGATAATTGTGCTCCCCAAGAGGACTGTCCAAAGAAGGGCAACCTGTTTTTCCTTTTGCAGGTACCGGAAGATAAAATTCCCCACCACTAAACCAACAACGGGTTTAAACAAAAGTCCTCCTAAAGCCAAAAGGCTTAAGTAAAATGTGCCCAAAACCAAAGTAGCCGCCTGACCAATTATAATGGCGCAAAGAATAATTAAGACTAAAGGAGCCAGCACGGCAACTCCTAAACCTAGCCCCAGGCTTAGGCCCGGCCTTGTAGTCATTATTTCTGAGCCGTCTCTTAAAAGCCGGGTGGCAAAAAATGCCATAAGCAAGGCCAAGACTAAAAGCTTAATTAAAGCCAGTACTTTTACCCAAACTTTTTCCCAAATTGGCTTTTCTGTCACGGGGGGTGCTATTTTCGTAAATTTTACTTTTCCGCCTATTTGGGCTCCCGGCATTACCTGCGGCGCCTTTGCTCCTTTCACCAAAAGGTCTCCCCCTATGCGAGCCCGTGAAGCAACTGTAACCTCATTGACCTGAGCAATTACGTCTCCGTCAACTTTTCCGGCAATAGTAACCTTATCCGCAAAGACCCGGAGGTTGCCCTTTACCAGGCCTTCCGCTAAAAGGCTTTTCCCAAAAAAAATAAGATTTGTTCCTACCTTTGCCGGCAAAGCAAGCACCAGTTCCTCGCCAAAGGCCACAACTCCCTTTTTCGTTTCTTCGTTTAATAAAATTCTTTGTCCGGCGGCCCAAACATCTCCGCCAACCGGGCCTGCCACTTCAACTGCTCTTCCTGCCGCAAGCACATCACCGCCCACCGGACCCCTGCTTTTAACCTCCTCCCCGGCCATGTATAAGTTTTTGGTTACTTCTCCTTCAATAATCACCACCCGGCCGGGCGCAAAATAATCATCGTCAACTACCTTTCCGGGAGCAAGTTCCAGTAAACTGTTTTCTTCTCTTTCTCCTTGAATATCTACCTCCCAGGGTTTTATTCCCTTTTCCATCTCTTGCCCCCAGGCCTTTACCCCGTAAAGAATTCCCGTCAGGACCATAAAGGCCATAAAAATTATAAAACTTTTGAGATATTTTTGGCGCATAAAACAATTCCTCCTTTTAGCCATATTTTTTAATGAACTATTTAGATAATAATAGCACAATAGCATAATTAATGTGTTTAAATGTTAAAATTTTGTTAAAGAATTGAAAGGTACAATTAAAAAATTGGAGAAATGTTTAAAAAACCATCTTGACTTTACCTTAAAAACGAAATATTTTTTTTCTTGATGACCATTAATCATGACCACAAAAATAAATGAAGAGCTAAAAATGAGGAAGCATAAGAAGCATAAAAGGAAAGGATGGGCTGCCGAAGATGGAAGATAAAGAACTAATTGCTTATTGCGGGCTTTATTGCGGAGATTGCTTTAATTATAAAGGCGAAATTGCCGATCTGGCCAGGGACCTGCGAAAAAAATTAAGAGAGGCAAAGTTTAACCGGGTTTCGCTAGGATTGGCTAATTTCTTCAAGGAATTTGCGGATTATGAGCGGTGTTACGAGGTTTTAGGCGCGATGGTAAGGCTGCGCTGCAAAAGAACCTGCCGGAATGGAGGGGGGCCACCCGCCTGCAAGATTAGAAGCTGCTGCCAAAGAAAAAATATCCGGGGTTGCTGGGAGTGTGAAGAATTTCGAACCTGTGCAAAATTAGACTTCCTTAAACCCGTTCACGAAGATGCCCATCTAAAGAACCTCGACAAGCTCAAAAAACAGGGAACGGATAATTTTCTGGCCGGAAAGAGGTGCTGGTAACATAGGGAAGCAAAAAGAACGTCCCCCTTATTTCCCTATAACCGTCCCCATGTCTTTCTCAATACAAAAAGGGCAACCTCTGCAAAAACTCTCCCGGCGTGCAAACCGGAAATTTAACTTTTTCTTTCAGCTCGCCCCTTAAAAAATGCTTATCAAGGCTCAACAGCCAGCCCACTTCTCCTGATAGGGCCGACGCTAAAATCAGCGCGTCTTTTTCGTTAATCAATTTCCTTGCAAGTGCTAAATCTTCTTCCAGTAGGTCTATTATTTTGAAAGGTAACTTTTTGAATAACGTATAAAAGTACGCCACGCTACCGGGCAATTTCTTTTGCACATTGCGGAACACTTCGCTTACAACATCTTCGCATATGCACGGGATTATGACATTTAACTCAGCCAGCGCAAGAACTTCGTAAGAGCCGCCTTTTTTTGACACAAGGCCAGCAATGATTACGCTGCTATCCAGGAAAACTTTAATCTGTTTCATATTCGTGGTTGCCTTCTCTTAGCTCCTGAAGCAAACATTGGAGGTTAACGCCGCCCTCGTCCATCTCTCTCTGGACGCTTTCGGCAAGCTCTTTTACGGCCAATCTCTCCGGCGTAGCTATGATGGCCTTCCCTATCTGAAAGACCACTAAATAAGTGTCTTCCTTTATTCCCAACCGTTCTCTTATTTCTGCGGGAATTGTGAATTGTCCCTTACCCCAGACGCGCACTTTCCTAGCCTTAGAGTATTCATGTCTATTTGCAGTCGTAGTTTCAGACATTTTTACTTTTCACCTCTCTAACTTTCTTACATAATAAATCAGAAAGGCAAACATCACAATGCATTTTTGGAGAAGGGGAAATCGATGAATTAAAGGAATGAGGGAATTAGAAAAGGAAATCATCAAGAAAGCCAGGGAAGACAAAGACTTCAAGAAATCACGCTGCCATGTAAACCTTCACCCATTGCTGCAACCATCAATCCTTGAAAAGAGCGGACAAAACGGCTGAAGCATCCCAATATATGACAACGGGATTATTGTTATGCACTAACCTCTGTCCTCCTCCAACATTTTACGTGCCAATTCACCCGGTAGAGGCAAAGGAGGAGGTAAATTTCTCGCCTTTTTCTTTTTAGCAGGTTGAATCAAACCCTCTCTCTCCAAGCTTGCTATGCGCTCGGCAAGGGAAAGGTTCTCTTCTGCAGAAACCGGAACGATTCGACCCACAGGCTTATTCCGGTCGGTAATAATAACTTCTGCCCCTTTTTGAACCTCCTTAAGCAATTTGCAAAGATTTATTTTAGCGTCACGGATACCAATGCTTACAGTTCTCATGCCCAAGCCTCCTTCAAGGTAACCATAGTAGTTATGAGTAAATTATAACTATTATAACTACAATAATCAAGGGGCAGCGGAATGAAATAGATAAGAGTCCAGTCTGCAGCTTTCCGGCTTGCTGGTCAGCTAATTTATATACGTCCTGATCCTTAAGGGAAGTATAATCTTTGGCAACAGAGATCACTTCGTATTCCAGTTCTCGAAGCTTTTCTACCACAGCATAACTAACGCTCTCGTCAACTACAAATTTCATAACGTGGCTACCTTTTCCGTAGCAAGACAAGAAGCATATTCCAGACAGGCTAAACAGAACTCCCCCTTTCTTTATAAACTCTTTCCTTATCGCCACCTCACCACAATTGATTCACGTTGAAAAAAACGAACAGCAATGCGAAGGACGAATAAATTAAAACGACTGTGTCAGATTCCCGAATTTCCTGGTTAGATCAAATGATTCAATTATTATACTCATGCGGAAACTGTATCTGTTCCCCCCACCAGTATCCAGGAAATATGGTGGTGGGTTTCCCCGGTGGCCCGTGATTCAAAGTATTCGTATTTGTACAGCTCCTCGATTCTGAGAAAACTAAAATCCTCTTCCAGTTCGCTGCGCTCGCAAAGGTGAAGGTATACATTATCCACAAAGGAATTAATCTCGCCGGAAACAGGGGTTCCTTTTTCAGAATGTTCTGGGTCACGTGTTGAGAGCGTGCTTAAAAATAATAACCCGTTTGGTTTTAGCACTTTTTCAATCTTCCGCCGCAATTCTATTCGCTCATCCTTTTTTAGCAATTGGTAGAAATTAGATAGAAAAACAATGTCGTATTTATTGTTTTCTTCCAGTTCTGCAAATCCGCAGCAGCGGAACTTTATCCGGGAGTTTTCCGGGTAACTCTTCTTCGCCAGTGTAATCGCCTTTTCCGAAATGTCCACGCCCAAAATCTTACCCCTGGTGTGTTCAGTAAGATATAAAACATCACGTCCGTAACCGCAGCCTATATCCAGCACATTCAGCATCTTCTCCGCCAGCCCGTGTTTCTGCAAATACTCGACAGCGACAAGGGCAAGCCTGCTGGGGGTTTCTCCCCAGAGACGCTCATTATGTTGATACTGGTTATCCCAATACATGAAGATTCCCCTTTTTCTTTAATTGATAAAGTTAGCATAAAATGCTTCTTACCCCCTGTCAATCCCCTAAGTCAGCGAAAATTTTTCTTTTTCATTATTGAAAGGCTGCTGAATGAAGGTGATCAGGAGGCTTTGAACTGGTTGTTCAGGACGTACACCAAGGGGAAAATTAAAGAAGCGGTTCTTGTAAGCAGGGGACTTTTATTGAAGACCGTCAGATGTTGGCAGAATTATTTCGATCTCAAGGAGGAAGAAATACGTTGTTTTGGAACACGCTCGACCGGCCCCGAAAGATTCTTTTAACCAGACTGGCAGCAAACATACCGGTATCCGCCAGCTACCTGACAGGAGGAACTGCACTGGCATTAATTCTAGGGCATAGAAAGTCTATTGATTTTGACTGGTTCACTCCCAATGAGTTTGAACCCGGGATTCTACTTCGAGACCTTTCGGTACTGGGCAAAGTCAAGGTTGCGGAAACCAAAAAAGGAACCTTCCATGGTTTTATTGACGGGATAAGAGTGACTTGGCTTATGTATCCCAACCCCCTGCTGAATCCATTAATCAATGTGAAAGATGTCCTCGGGGGTAGCGTAAAATTGATTGTGTAAAAAGGATTTTAAGCAAAAATGGCGTACCCTTTAAATAGACAAATTCACCAAAATAACTAAAGGAGGGTACACCATTGAAAATAAGTCTACCAGAAGAAATGCA
>JJNX02000001.1 GCA_000681355.2 Peptococcaceae bacterium SCADC1_2_3 | reverse complement strand
ATTACCGGCAACCTTCTGGCCAGTTACCTGCATTTGCACTTTGCCGCTCACCCCCACCTAGCCCGAAATTTTGTGGTTAGCAGCCTGAAGTTTGCCGCCCAAAATATAAATTAGTAGCGTAGTAGCGGTACACGTTAACAGGATAAGGAGAAAAGTGCAGGATGCTTGAACCGGTAGTAGTAAAAGGAAAAAAGTTAAGAAGGGGCTTTACCACCGGCACCTGCGCCGCTGCGGCTGCCAAGGGAGCCACCATGATGCTTTTTTCACCGGACCCTGGTGAAGAAGTAGAGGTGACCCTTCCTGCCGGCCTTGTCATAAAATTAAAAATCCAGAACCGGGAAAAGCGGGATAGCTATGCCCGGTGTTGTGTCATTAAAGACGCCGGGGATGACCCGGATGTGACCAACGGTCTGGCCATCTGGGCCACGGCAAGACAAGTAGAAAAAGGAATTCATATAAAGGGCGGCCGGGGGGTAGGCATAGTAACCAGGCCTGGGCTGGCGGTTGCCCCCGGACAACCGGCCATAAACCCTGGGCCGCTGGCGATGATTAAAAATGAAGTAGAAAAGGCTTTTCTCGCATGTAGGGGGGTTAAATTTAGCGCCCCTACCGGGGTGGAAATAACCATTCAAGTGCCGGAAGGAGAAGTGGTGGCCCGTAAAACCATGAATTCCAGGCTGGGGATACAGGGAGGCATATCTATTTTAGGAACAACCGGCCTTGTTGAACCTATGTCCGAGGAAGCATTTAAAACCTCTCTTACCCCTCAAATTTCCCAGGCAATTGCGCTAGGCTATAAAGATATTGTTATGACGCCCGGCAGGCAAAGTGAAAAATGGGCGATAGAAAAATACGGTTTACCGGCCGAAGCAGTAGTTCAAATGAGTAATTTTGTGGGTTATATGCTGGAAGAATGCGGGCGCCTGGGAGTTAAAAAGGTTTTATTGTTTGGCCCTTTGGGAAAGTTGGTTAAGGTGGCCGCCGGTATTTTTCACACCCACAACCGCCTGTCCGACGCCAGAAGGGAGACCATAATGGCCCATGCCGCGCTAGCCGGTGCAAATCAAGACATTATCAAGCAAATATGGGAGTGTGCCACCACAAACGAGGCGGTAAAAATTATTAAAAGCAATAACTTAAATTTTCTTTTTAACCAGCTTGCCCATGTCGCCAGCAAACGGGCCACGGAATACGGACAAGGAAAACTTTTTATTGGTACGGTGTTTACCTCTTTAAAGGGTGAAATACTGGGGCTAGACAAGGAAGCCTTAGTAATAGCCGTCAGACTTCGGTCGTCAATCGCCAGACGCCAATAACCGAATTGGGGTGTTATAGGGTGGAAAAAATTAAGGTAATTGGGGTTGGACCCGGCGGAAAAGACTACCTTTTGCCCGTAGCCCAAAAAGCAATTGAAGAGGCCGAAATTCTCGTGGGCGGCCATCGGGCCCTGGCTCTTTTTAACCAACTAAAAAAAGAAAAAAGGGTAATTGACGCCCGTCTGGAAAATGTGGCTGCTTTTTTAAACCAAAATAAAGGAAAAAAAGTGGCGGTTCTGGTGAGCGGTGACCCCGGCCTATATAGTTTTTTGGATTACCTTTTAAAGCATTTTGGGGAAGAAGAAATTGAAGTGATTCCTGGGTTAAGCCCTGTCCAGGTAGCTTTTGCCCGGGCAAGGATGAGCTGGCAGGATGCCGTAATCATTAGCCTCCAGGGCCGGGAAAAGGAAAAAATGCTGGCTTGTGTTGTGACACCCGCCGTCAAGGAAAGCCCAAAGGTGGCCCTTTTAACTGACCAGGATATGCCCCCCCAAAAAATAGCGGCTTATCTTTTAGCCCAGGGTGTTGCCCAAAAAATAATGCTTATCGGGGATAATTTATCTTATCCGCAGGAAAGGTTTGTGCGGGCAAGTTTAGCCCAGGTACCTCAACTAAAGGAGCAATTTGATAATTGTGTGGTGTTAATCACTAATGGTTGATATTAACAAATGGGAATTTATAACCCCTGGTATTCCTGATATTTATTTTGCTCAGGATAATAACCCAAACATGACCAAGGAAGAAGTTCGTTGCCTGACTCTTTGCAAGGTTCGTTTAAAAATTGACAGCGTCGTTTACGATATTGGAGCAGGCATAGGTACAATCGCGATTGAAGCAGCCCTATTGGCTAAAGAAGGCCTGGTTTTTGCCGTAGAAAAAAACCCACCGGCAGCGGCGATAATTTTAAAAAACGCTAAAAAATTTGGGGTAAATAACTTACGTCTTATCCGGGGAGAAGCTCCTGAAGCCCTTGCCGAACTGCCTTTGGCCGACAGGATAATAATTGGCGGCAGCGGCGGGCGGGTAAAGGAAGTTTTATCGGCAGCCCAGGCAAAATTAAAACCCCAGGGACGGGTAATTGTTAACGCCATTACCGTTGAAACGCTGGCCACTGCCGTTAAACAGTTTGCCGCCATGGGACTTGATGAGGTAAATACTTGCTGCCTTAATATAACCAGGGTAAAGCAGGCCGGAAGAGCCAAAATATTTAAAGGAATGAATCCTGTATTTCTGATTGTTGGCGAATCGAGGGGGAAATAAATTGGTGAAGGGCGTATTTTACGGAGTGGGGGTGGGGCCAGGTGACCCGGAATTAATTACCTTAAAGGGCTACCGGGTCTTAAGGGAGGCAGATGTAATTTGCTCGCCTAAATCAAGGGCTGAAAAAGAAGGGATTGCCCTTTCTATCGTGCGTAGTCTATTGGACATAAAGCAAAAGGTACTGGAACTGACCTTTCCCATGACTAATGATAAAGTGGAGTTAGAGCTATACTGGGATAAAGCAGTCCGTCAGATTCTTAGTTTACTAAAGGAAGGGAAAAAAGTGGCTTTTATCACCCTGGGTGACCCCTCCCTTTACAGCACTTATACGTACGTTTTAAAGAAAATTAAACAGGCCGGTTCGTACCCGGTGGAAACAATTCCCGGAGTTGCCTCCTTTTGCGCTTGTGCCGCCGCCGCCAATATACCTTTAGCCGAGGGCGATGAGAAACTGGCCATTATTCCGGCCGTAAAAGATCTTGACCCTTTACGTCTGGTACTCCAAAACTTTGAAAATGTGGTTTTGATGAAAATAGCCAGAAATTATCCGGCCGTGGTTAAAATTTTAGCCGAACTGGGCTTAAAAGACCAGGCAATTTACGCCAGCCGCTGCGGGATGCCGGATGGTTTTCTAAAAGCCGGCCTGCCTACATTGCCGGAGGAGATGGAGGAGTTAGAAGAAGTACAAAAGGATTATTTATCTTTAATAATAGTAAAAAGGAGCAATTATGTCTAAGGTTTATTTTATTGGCGCCGGGCCAGGTGACCCGGAATTAATAACTTTAAAAGCCGTCAAGATAATCAGCCAGGCAGACGTAATAATTTACGCCGGTTCGCTGATTAACCAGGAAATTTTACGCTACGCCAAAGAAACAGCTCAAATACACAACAGCGCCAGCCTCAACCTGGAAGAAATCCTGGACCTGATTAAAGCAGCGGTCAAACAGGATAAAATTGTGGCCCGCCTTCACAGCGGAGACCCGGCCCTTTTTGGAGCTACCGGGGAACAAATGGAACTGCTTGCTCGCGAGGGTATTCCCTTTGAAGTAATTCCCGGCGTAAGTTCCTTCTTGGCGGCGGCCGCGGCTTTAAAAAAAGAATTAACCTTGCCGGAGGTTGCCCAGACCGTAATCATTACGCGCCTTACCGGGCGCACCGGGGTGCCGGAAAAAGAAAGCCTCTCTTCCCTGGCCAAACACCAGGCCAGCATGTGTATTTTTTTAAGCGTACACCTGATGGAAAAGGTAGTGGCAGAATTAAAAGAAGGATTTCCTCCCGATACCCCGGTAGTGGTAGTGGAAAAAGTTAGCTGGCCGGCAGAAAAAATAATTTTCGGAAACCTAAATTCCATAGCCCAGCTTGTAAAGGCGGAAAAAATTGAGAAGACAGCTTTAATTTTAGTTGGAGATTTTCTAAAGTTTGGCCTAAAAAAACACTCTAAATTATACGCTAAAAATTTTACCCATGGTTTTCGGGAGGGCAAATGAAAATCGCGGTTATTACTTTAACCAGGCAAGGAACTAAACTGGGTGAAGAGTTATCTTGTAAATTACCGGCTGTTGCCACCGCGGATTTACCGGTAACTTTCAACAATGAGACCCAGGATAACTACCAGTTTCATTTATTTGTACCGGTAAAATTTGCCTGCCCGTCAAAATCAGTTTTTTTAAACGGGCCGCAAATTTACCCGCGGACACAAAGATTTTCTTTTGCCTGCCCCTTAAGGGAACTGGTGGCCTATCTTTTTCCAAAATATAAGGGCTTTGTCTTTATCATGGCGGCAGGAATTGTAGTGCGTCTGATTGCCCCCCTGCTAAGACATAAAAGGTATGATCCGGCCGTAGTGGTTATGGACGAGCAGGGCCGCTTTGCCGTTAGCCTGCTTTCCGGCCACTTGGGAGGAGCTAACGAACTGGCGGTAAGGGTGGCCTCAGCCGCAGGGGCGCAAGCGGTAATTACCACCGCTACCGATTCCTCAAACATTCTGGCCCTGGATATGCTGGCCAAAAAAATGGGTATGACTTGTGAACCTTTAGAAAACCTGAAGAAAATTAACGCGGCGCTGGTTAACGGCGAAAAAATAAGCCTTTTTACCGAAGTAAGTTTACCGGAGGCCCTTTTTCCGGAAAACGTTAATCTTATTTTTGAGGTTAAATTTAATGCCCCTGCCTGGCCTGGCCATTCCAGCGCAGTTGTTTTTATAACCAATAAGATAATAGACGTTTCCTCCCTGGGGGACACCCCATATCTTTTTTTACGGCCTAAAAATTTGGTTGCCGGGGTGGGTTGCAAGAAGGGGATTAAACCGGAGGAGGTTATCGCGGCCCTTCATTTTACTTTAGCCAGGGCAAACTTAGCTCCGGCCAGCGTAAAGGTGTTGGCCAGTATTAGCTTAAAGCAAAAAGAACAGGGTCTGCTGCGGGCGGCTAGTCAGTTGGGCCGGGAAGTAAAATTTTTTACTCCGGAGGAAATAGCCCGTTGTACGCTTAGTTTCAGCCAGTCTACCTTTGTTGAAAATACCATAGGAGTTGGTGGGGTATGCGAGCCGGCGGCATACCTGGCGGCAAAGAAGCCTGCCAGGATAATTCTGCCAAAAACAGTTTATCACGGAGTAACCATAGCGTTGGCCGCGGAAAATTAGCGGTAGTAGGTATTGGACCAGGCAGCCTTGAGCTAATAACCCCCAGGGCGCGGTCAGCAATTGAGCGCGCCGAAGTTATTATCGGCTATAATACCTACCTGGATCAGATAGGAAAATTGATCCGGAACCAGGAAGTACACCGCTTGCCCATGCGAAAAGAAATGGAACGCTGCCGGTTAGCCGTAGAAATGGCCTTGGCCGGTAAAAAAGTGGCGGTAATTTCCGGTGGGGACCCGGGTATTTACGGTATGGCCGGGCCAATCCTGGAAATACTTGGGGAAAGAGAACTCGCGGTGGTCATTATTCCCGGGGTTACGGCGGCCCTGTCCGCGGCGGCAGCCCTGGGTGCGCCTTTAATGAATGATTTTGCCGTCATCAGCTTAAGTAATTTGCTCACTCCCTGGCCGGTAATTGAACAGCGCTTGCAGGCTTGCGCCGTGGGCGACCTGGTTACCGTGCTTTATAATCCCCAAAGCAAAAAAAGGAGGGAGCAAATTGTTAAGGCAGTTCAGGTTTTTTTAAAACACCGGCCGGAAACCACCCCGGTAGGTCTGGTAAGAAATAGTGAACGTCCTGCCGAAGAAGTAATAATTACCAGTCTTAAAAAAATGCCGGAACATCCCATTGATATGTTTACCACCGTAATTATTGGCAACTCCCAAACATTTGCCAGGGGAAGGTATATGGTCACTCCCCGGGGGTACCGTTTAGATTGAATTTTAAGTTAAATAAGGAAGTGACTTCATGAAAAAAGGGGTCGTTATTTTAGGCCACGGAAGCAGAGTAACCGTAGATGAAGCTAACCAGGTGTTAATCAAGCTGGTGGAGAGACTTAAGGAAAAAGTAAGTCTGGAACAAATAAATATTGATTTTTTGGCTCCTGCTTTTATGAATCCAAAATCACAAAGGCCAAATCTAGAGCAGGTAGTATCTGAAATGGTATTGATGGGGGCTGAAAAAATCATTATTGCGCCGGCATTTCTTTCCAACGGCATCCACATTCAAAAAGATATTCCGACCGAAATTAAGCACTTAAAAGAAAAATACCGGGTGGAAATAAAGATGGCCCCCCACCTGGGAGCTGATCCCAGGATTGGTGACATAATTATGGAAAGAATAGAAGAGGTGATTTGAGTGAACTTTATCAGCGAACCCCAAGCAATAGAAATAAAAAGTATGGCCATAATTGACCAACTGCTTCGAGCAGCTTACGAGCAGGCTGGAAGCCTACCCTACAAGCCTGCCCTACCTGGGGCTGCCTTTTGGCGGGAAGAAGAAAAAGTAATTGTCAAGCGCATCATTCACGCTACCGGTGATCCTGATTTGGCCAGGCTGGTTGTCATCCACCCGGGTGCGGTACAGGCAGCCTTTGCGGTATTTTCAGCCGGTAAAAAAATAATTACGGACGTTAAAATGGTCAAGGCTGGAATTAACTTAAATAAAACAAGGAAAGATGACATTGAGATTTACTGTGCTATTGACGAACCTGCCGTAGTCAGAGAAGCAACCGCCCAAAAACAAACGCGGGCCATGGTGGCCATAAGACACCTGGCTAAATTTACCACGGGAAATATGGTGGTCATAGGTAACGCCCCTACCGCTTTATGGGAACTGATTAATTTAATTAAAGCGGGTAAGGTTAAGCCGGCGGTAATTATCGCCACTCCGGTAGGTTTTGTAGGAGCAGCCGAAGCAAAAGAGGCCTTGGGCAGGCTTACTCTGCCATACATAACCGTCCACGGCACTAAAGGCGGCAGCCCCATTGCGGTGAGCGTTGTAAACGCCCTCTATAAACTTTACCTGGAAAATATTATTAACTAAATATTCTTTTTTGTTCTCCTGTTTATAACTGAATATAATTTTCTCACCAGTAAGAACGAACTATCTGGCCTAAATTAGGCGCAATTGTTTGAAAAAAGAGCATCCGGCTAGTATAATGTTAGGAAGAAGATGGTTAGCACGGGTATTAAGCTCGTCGTGTCTGAGGGAGAAATCACATAATGAGCGGTGAAGTCCACGCGGTCACAGGTGCCTTCGGGTATTCCGGAAAATATATGGCACAGCGTTTGCTGAAGGCAGGATACGAGGTAATAACGTTAACAAATTCTTTCAATCGGACAAATCCCTTCAGTGGTGCAGTTAAGGCGTTTCCGTTTAATTTCGATAACCCTGAAAAGCTTATAGAATCATTAGAAGGAGTATCAGTTTTATACAACACGTACTGGGCAAGATTTAATTACACTAATTTCAAGCACTCAGTTGCAGTTGAAAATACACTCAAGTTATTTGAAGCAGCAAAGAAGGCTGGGGTTAAGCGCATAGTTCACGTAAGCATCACAAATCCTTCCGAAGATTCGCAGCTTGAATATTTCAAGGGGAAGGCGATATTGGAGAAGGCATTAATCCGGACCGGAATTTCATATACCGTACTCCGGCCCACAGTTTTATTTGGAAAAGAAGATATTCTAGTGAATAATATTGCCTGGATGCTTAGGAAGTTTCCGGTATTCGGGGTATTTGGGGATGGAAATTATAGATTGCAGCCAATATATGTTGATGACTTGGCCAAGCTTGCGGTTGAACAGGGAAAAGAAACAGGAAATCGAATTATTAATGCTATTGGTCCTGAAACATTTACCTACAGGGAACTGGTTAAACAAATAGGGCAAATTATAGGTAAAAAGAGGCCTGTAATTTCAATTCCTGATTCTTGCGGGTATTTTTTCGGATGGTTTGTAGGAAAGATAGCCGGAGATGTGGTTATAACCCGTGAGGAGATTGAAGGTCTAAAAGCCGGCTTGCTCTATACAGATTCTCCGCCTGCCGGAGCTACAAAATTGACTGAATGGGCAAGTGAGAATTCTTCTACCCTTGGGGTACGGTATACAAGTGAGCTGGCCCGGCGACGAAACAGGTTAGAATCTTATGAAAGGTTATAAAAAAATTATGCCCGTCTTCGCTTAACATAGCATAAAAGGTTTCATCTGACTAAGGCGTTGGGTGCGGAAACTGCTAGGCAAATTGCTCCGGTGAAAGGACATAAAAATAAAAAAACAAAATCTACTAACTAAAGGAAATAAGAAAATAATAATAAGGAAACAATACTTGTAAACTGTATAATCATTGTTAGCAGGATAATAACGACCCATATACCCCATATGGGCCACAAAAATTGTTGACTTTTGTAGCCCATATGGGGTATTGTTTATATGGAGGTGAAAGATATGGGAAAAAATGCAACAGTAAGAGCACGAGTTGAACCTACCCTTAAAAAAGATGTAGAAGAACTTTTTAATAAAATGGGCATCTCCACCACTGAGGCAATAAACCTGTTTTATCGACAGGTTAAGTTAAGGAATGGGTTGCCATTTAATGTTGTTATCCCCAACAAAACAACTGAAAAAGTATTCAAAGACACAGACGCAAATAGGAGTCTGATTCGTTGTGAAGACGCAGACGATATGTTCGACAAGTTGGGGATATAGGTGCGAATTCCTTCTTATACAAAGCAATTTGCAAAAGATATAAAAAGAATGGAGAAACGAATGAATTCCCCAGAGAAGTACCCAGAAAAAATAAAAACGGTTATCAAAAAGCTTGTAAATGAAGAACGCCTTGATGCTAATTATAAAGACCACAAAATAATCGGGAACTATAAAGGCAGGCGGGAATGCCATATAGAACCAGATTGGCTGTTGATTTACAAGATAACAGGTTCCGAAATAATCTTTGAAAGAACCGGTACCCATTCTGACTTATTTGAATAAAAACATCTCCTGCTAACCAGTCGCCGGATACGGACTGGAAAATCACTGGGCGCTTTTTGCTAGCCGGTCAGCTCATAGTTAGGCGGCTAACTTCCGAGCAATCACGCGCCAAGAAAATGTAAAGGATGGAAACTATGTCAAACATTATATCGAACACACAAGCCATTGAGCAACGGCTGAAAGAATTATGTGTCAATATCGGGGAAAGACCCGTTGGTACGCCTAACAATCGAAAAGTCCAATCATATATTGGCTCGAAGTTTCAAAAACACGGATACGAAGTGGAATATCAAGAATTTGATTTCATTGATTGGAAAGGGTATGCTGTTTCCCTTGCCGTGACCGGAAACCTATCCAATGTGCCGGGACCTGGTCGAGTACATCCGGGAGCGTTTCGGCAACTCCCGCATTGCCTTTATCGGTCTGCAACATTGAACCAGAAGTTTTGGGCCTGGTTGGAGTTTTTCTACCACAAAAGGCATTATGGCACTACCAAGATGAGGTGTGCTGTTGATAGGTCTAAAAGACCTTATGCGCCTTACCCAGAAAACACAACTTACACATCTTTGACCTCTGTTCCTGCTTTGTACAAAAAGTCGGGTGAAAAGTCAGCACCGTTTTCCCATGCTATTGTATCTATATCCGGGTTTACACGAACAGCTTTGAAATAATTAACATCTTTCAATGGCTCGAAGATTTCCCCATCCAGGTGCGGCTCCATATCTACGAGCTTCCTAACTCCATCTTCAAAAGTCAAGAGTAACTTATACCCGGATATATACTTTACCTCTTTTACAAAATGCATATATTTAAACCTCCTTATACTAACGATGGAATTTTGCGTAAAAGCCTTTTCGTTGTCGCCAGTTCCCAATCTTCCATTAATTCATCTCTATGTTCAAAAGCCCATTCAATGACCAACGAGATGACGCGTTTGGGTAAACTGCCTTCAATGAGTTTTAACTCCGCGATAGAAAAAACTCCGGTCTGATTACCATACTTAGCATGGAAATGGGGTGGTTCATGCTCTTTATAATACATAGCAATAATAATTCCAAGAAATCTACTAATTTCTGGCATTGCAACTCCCCTTGAATTAACAGTGTTTCAGCAAAATACACTATATTTGTAGCATAAAAAATGAACCAATTCAATGTTTTTATACATATAAATTTATTTCTTCTTACTACATTTTTAATCAAATAATAACCTAAAGTCCTGATTATTACTGAATTTGTTCTCGAATTTTAAGATGAATCATTCAAACTTCAGTTTTAAAGTGATTTAAATTTTCTGCGTTGCTAGAAATGGTATAGTTTTTACGCAAGGGGGGTTAATGATATCTTTTCCTTGACAGGCATTCTCAATGCTAAATAAAATGGATTAAACAAGTTTATAAGCGGGGGTACGCTAATGAATTTGCCGGAAACTGATAAAGAGAATGTGGTTAAAGAAAAGGTTTTTTTACGTCCGCCTTTACGCACTGGAATAATTGCTGCCTGCGTTACGGCCTTCCTGCTATTTTTTCTTATCAGTGGGGGAGGACGTACGGCGGGCGCAGGCTCTGGCTGCCGGTCTCATTTTTGCTGTAGTTGGCGGGGCGTTTACTTTCCAGATTCTCCGGACGGGAAGGATTAACCGGGCTCGCCTGATCCTTTTCATCGCTATGGTAATATTTTTTACAGTCGCCTTTTCTCTCGAACACCAGGTCAACCGGGGAAGCATCCTCCTGACCGGAACGCAGTTTGAAAGCGCAGATGTGCCGATATGCCCCATTACCATACCCTTTGTAACGCTGCCTCTCGTTTTCAGGGGGGAGATGATTTTTCCGGCCAGTGTAAAAACGCTTTACAGCATCGGGATCTTCTGGCTGGCTTTTGCCCTTCTCTTCGGACGGGGCTGGTGCAGTTGGCTTTGTTTTTTCGGCGGGATTGATCAGGCCTGCGCGGCGGCAGCCAGGAAGCCGAATCTAAAGGTGAAAGGCCTGAGCCGGCCATGGAGGCTTTTCCCGTATGCCTTTCTGCTGTTTCTTATCTTAGTCGCCCTGGCCGCTTTATATCCCCTTTACTGCGCCTGGCTCTGTCCCTTGCGCATCGCTTACGATCCACCCTCTGTAAACACAACGCTGGAGTGGTTATCGGCAGTCGTTTTTGTAGGCGGGGGTCTGGTATTCCTCATTGGGGGACCATATCTCACCAAGAAGAGGCTTTACTGCAGCCTGATCTGCCCGCTTTTGCCGGTTAATACCGTCGTCGGGCTCCTAAGCCCTTTCCGGGTGAAGGTGGACCGGGAAAAATGCAATGATTGCGGGGCGTGCGTCAGGGTGTGTGAGTCCTTTGCCATGACCGGAGAGTCGCTGGCGAGGGGCGGGCCGGTGATGGAATGCACTAGGTGCGGCAGGTGCATGGATGCTTGTCCCAGAGGGGCAATTGATTATCGCCTGATCGGAACCGGCATTGGTGTTCGCCCTGTCTTTGTTACCCTGGCTGTGGTTTTCAACCTGTTGATCACGAGCGGTTTTATCATGGCTCTGGTACGTTTCCTACAAACAGGGGAGATCAGATTTGCTTGACTAAAAAGCTGGGCCAGGGAGGAGGCTTGTGATGAATCGGGAGAGAATCAGGCCGGTACTGGCTATTGCCTACATGATCGTAATGATTTTTGTTGCCTTTGCCTTGCTCGTGCTGGGTTCACAAAAGTAGAACATGATGATGAAAACTGTGTTTCAGGGAGCTTTTTTGGGTTTATCCACCGGGCTTTCTTGCCTGGGTTACTGTGCACCGATTCTTGTTCCGTTGTTGATGTCGGGGAATGGGAGAGTGTTGCAGGGAGTACGGGTGATCGGCGAATTGGTCCTGGGCCGCCTGGCGGCTTACCTGGTCATCGGGGCGGCGGCCGGCAGTATCGGTGCGCAGATGGAGGGGCCGTTCTTCCGAACCGTAACCGGGGCGTCTATGGTAATCATGTCTATCTTATTTCTCTTTTATGTGCTAACCAGGTGGCGGCCGCATCTGTCTGCATGCCGCTGGGCAGGCGAAAGATCTTTTCGCTTCCCGGTTGCTTTTGGCTTCCTTACCGGCATTAATGTTTGCCCGCCTATTCTGCTGGCTATTTCATACGCCTTGAGTACCGGAAACGTAGGCAAGGGGATGCTTTTCTTTAGCGGTTTCTTTATAGGAACGTCGGTTTTTCTTGTCTTGCTGCTACCCCTCGGCTGCCTGGGAAGGTGGCGGGATTTACGTCTTATTGCCTTAATGGCGGCGCTGCTTTCGGGCGCGTTTTTCTTTTTGAAGGGAGTAACTTTGTTGATCGCGCTTTAAAGAACTTCTGGAAATAGAATAAGGAGAAGAAAATCTGAAAGAACTACTTTCATTAAAAATCTGAAAGAACTACTTTCATTATAGTTTTGTGCTTAGAAAGGAATGATTTATAAAAATGGATAACTACTCAAAACATCCTTTCCTATGATAAAATAGAACAATTGATAAAATAGAACAAGCTTAGCATTATCACAAGGAGGTTTTATTTAAAAAATGCTTCTTCTTTCTTCTAAAGATGTGGAATCCTTGCTTGAGATAGAAAAGCTGCCGGCCATCATTGAAGATTGCTTTCGTGCCTACGCCACAGGCCAGGCAGTTATGCCACCCAAAGTATACCTGGATTTACCGGAATACAAGGGTGATTTCCGGGCGATGCCTGCCTACCTGAAGGGAGCTTGTGGTTTAAAATGGGTCTGTGTTTACCCGCATAATCCACAAAATTACGGTTTACCAGCTATAATAGGCCTCTTAATTTATAGCGATCCGGCAACCGGTATGCCGCTGGCAATAATGGAAGCCTCCTCTTTAACCAGCTATCGAACGGCAGCAGCCAGTGCTGTGGCCACCCGTTATCTGGCCAACCCCGAAGCTAAAACATTAGGAATGGTTGGTTGTGGAATTCAGGCCCGCGACCATATTAAGATTTTAGCCGAAGAATTATCTTTTGATTGTATTTATCTCTACGATATAAATCCGGCTAAGGCTATTGAATTAAAACAACTATTCCCCCATCTCCCAATAAAAACAACGTTCCTTGAGGAAACTTGCCGCGCGGATATTCTATGCACCCTTACCCCGGCAAGGAAACCAATCATCCAAAAACGTTTTATAAGACCGGGGACCCATATTAATGCCATAGGGGCAGACGCGTCCGGCAAACAGGAACTGGACATAGAAATTTTAAAACAGGCGCGCATATTTGTTGATGACGTAAAACAATCCACTCACGCCGGTGAAATTAACGTGGCCATTTCCTCAGGAGTCTTGATAAAAGAAGATATAGCCGGCACCTTAGGTGAAGTAATTGCCGGAAAACTTCCTGGCCGGCAGACCAAAGACGAAATAACGGTCTTCGATTCCACCGGTCTGGCCATCCAGGACATTGCTTTAGCTGCTTATCTTTACGAACGGGCCATAAAGCATAGGACAGGCTTGGAGGTAGAGTTATTTTAGGTAATGAAATACTATAATATGGTAAAATCTTTCAAGTTAGTCTTTTGAAACCTTGTTATAATGTATTTCTGAAATTATCAGATTAAGCCAGGTAAAATCACCTTCTTTTAATCTCCAAGTTACGGTCATTTTCGCTGGGATTCTCACTCTTGTAAATTCTTTGTATCCGTTTGGTTCTAGATGAAGCTCTGGATCGGAATAATTACTGCCACAATCAGGGCAGCCGCGCCACCGGCTTTGTAGAGAGGCTTCCTGAATCATCAGCATGCATGGCTATTTTTGTGCCGTATTTATCCTGGAGATAAGCGCAATTGCCGGCATGGTCATGATCTCCGTGGGTTAAAACGACGAGATTAAGATTCCCAAGCTTGCAGCCCGCGCTTAAAAGTTCTTTCTCAATGTCTGTGCGCTTGGCTGGACATCCGGTATCGATCAGAATATAACCATCGCCGGTTTTTACCAGGTAGCAATTTATGCCACCAAAGTTTATGGTCTTAATCTCTGAAGTCATTTTATCCTTCCTCCTTGATTTTTGTTAATTTTACAACGAAAACCTGCCTGTTGACAATAAAATTGCAATTTCTTCATCTTTAGCCTTAGCAATAACTTAGTTTCAATAATTTCCTTTTTCATTAATCTAGACACTTTACCATTCTTCTGGTAGGCTGATCTACAAAATATACCCTCTTATGGTTACATTGGGTGATTATGTCTATATAGATATTTAAGCCCGCAAGCTTAAGCGTAAGAGGTAACTTCAATCATTTTGTTTGCATGACAAAGCATTTAATCGGCCAATTACTTCCTCTATAGGTCGCCTTGGTGAACGCTCTTTTTCAGGTTTAGCATAGCCTAATCGGAAAGTGATTTGGGGAAATAACTCTGGGTTTGGAAGATTCTTGCTTGACGCCTTTTTTTTCACTAATGTATAATACTACTGTGGAAGTCTATGCAGTAACGCTTTAGAGACCTAACCCTTATAAGGGCCCGGCTTGTCAATGGGCAAAAAGGCAAAAAGACGCCTGTGGCAGAAGGGTTTTTCTCCTGTCTTTTTGTTTACGAAGAGATAACGAAGCGATAGCGTCCTGGCTTGGTTTCGGGTGTGGGTGCGTATATAAAAGGAGCTATGCATAGCACAGCACATGCTCGCCTAACAATTCACTCAACGCGGACATGCAAAAGCGGCGCTTCGCTCTGCTTTTGCATGCCGGTGAGTTTTGTCGTGTGTGCCGGGCATGGTACGGAACTAACGGGGTGCAAGTCCCCGAACCAGGTAATCGCGGAGACGAAGGTTAGGAGAAGGGCAAGGGTGTCGTCGTGAGGCGGAGTCCGGAGGAAGCCCAATCCAAAAGTGCGGGGTGACGAACAGGAAAACGGATATGAGGTGTGGTATGTTCGGGGCGAGCGGGCACGTGACTGCGAAGCCCTCCATCCGCAAATGGGGCGTGCTTTATAAATCAGGCGTTTACACACGGAAAGTTCTGTGTCTTACCCCGGGAGGCCTCCCTTATGCCGGCGATGGCTTTAGGGAAGAGAAATCTGAAAATACTTAATCCACCGAACCGCCGTATACGTGACCCGTATGTACGGTGGTGTGGGAGGAGGGGAGCCGTGAGGCTCCTCCCTACCCCGATTAGGCGCGATGAGACAATTGATCGCAATTACCAAAGAGTCGGCATT
Source organism: Peptococcaceae bacterium SCADC1_2_3 (assembly GCA_000681355.2). GTDB lineage: Bacteria > Bacillota > Desulfotomaculia > Desulfotomaculales > Nap2-2B > SCADC1-2-3. The sequence continues at coordinate 104,453 of JJNX02000001.1, read as the reverse complement.
GAGCGCGCCCGCGAGCTATGGCAGATGACTCTCGACTGCGGTATTGCACACTGCTCTACGAAGCCGAACTTTGCTGGCTCGAACAAGCCCTTAAGCGGGTTCGCAACCTGCCGCCGCTCACCCCATCCAAAACCTTGAAACTCAATGAATGACACGATAAAGAGGAACAAAACAAATGACCCAGAGAGTAGTATTTCTGCACGGCAGCCCCCGCGGCAAGCGAAGCGCCAGCCTGCACACCGCCAGGTACCTGACCCGCTTCCTCGACCACGACTATGAGTTCGTGGACGTAGTCAGGGCAAAACTATCCACCGGTCCCTGCGAAGCCGGGCCAGCTTTCTTGAAGATTGTGGAGAGGATGCAGGCAGCCGACGCCGTTGTCTGGACCTTCGGCGCGTGGGTTTTATTCGTTCCGGTGCAGATGCAGTATCTCCTCGACAAGTTGTTTGCACAGGGATACGACTTCAGCGGTAAGATCGCGGCAGCCGTAATGACCTCGGCCCGCGCCCACGATGACTTTATCCTTGACCGGGTGCGCTTTGTCAGCGAGCAACTGGGGTTTGGCTATATCGGGGATGTGTCGGCCGTGGGCAACCCGTTCTTTGGTTACGTGGATGATGAGGAGGCAACAGAAAACAGTTGCCGCGTCTTGGCCGGCCAGATCAACCGCGCCCTAACCGAGGGCTACATCCCTGCCAGACATTACTCACTCGTGGAACGCAACTACCTCTCGCCCACCTACCGGGGGCATGGGTTCGCCGTGGATGGTTCTCCAACCCCAAAAACCGGAGACAAAACGATCCTGGTTATTACCGGCAGCCGGCTGGCGGAGGACCCGGCCAATACCTCAGTTGTAGAATCCATCCGCCGTTATTCCAGGAACAACATAGAGGTCGTGGAATTGCAGGATCACAGAGTCGGCCCTTGTCTGGGTTGCTATCTCTGCGACTTTAACGGGGATGGTATCTGCGTTGTCAAGGATGAGTACGAGGCGCTCAAACAGCGTATGCACCAGGTGGATGGCATCGTCTACATCGGTACTTGTGCCTCCGGCATGGTTGACGTCCACCTGAAGGCTTTCCTTGACCGTACCTGGGGCATCGCTCACAATCCCTCGCTGAAGGGCAGGTACGGGTTCGTAGTCGCCACGGGCGGCGGGCCGTTGGAAGTAAACGCAGCCTGGTACTTACGGAGTGTCCTGGGCAAGACCGGGACACGGTGTATCGCCGCGCTGATCCAAAGCGCAGCGGACGATGCCAGTTTTGCGGCCACCTTGCGCCGGACGGTTGAAGACTTGGATCGGGCACTTGACGAGAGGTGGCAGATTGCTGACCGGTTTTCCGTGCGTGCTGTCACCTTGACGTTCCGTGATCTGATAGCGACCAGCGGGATGATGCTACGGGCGGACTACAGGTTTCACAGGGAGAACAAGATGTTTGATTACCCCTCTCGTGGCGGCGCGAATGCGCTCTTACGGATGCTTTTCAAGAACAAGAAACTGGAGCGATGGCTGCTGGCAACACAGCAGCAGCAAATTGCGGGAGCGCGCGAGAAGCGTTTAGCTATGTACCTGCAAAACGGCGGCCAATTGGGGAGAGGGAAGGAGATTCCGAAGTAGAAGTTGCGGCTACGTAGAACACTCACTGTTGCAGGCCATTACCCGTGTCAATCGCGTGTACCCCGGTAAAGACTTCGGACTGATCGTAGATTATTGGGGTATTTTTAGTAAGCTAAATACTGCTTTGCTTCAGCAATTTGAGCGCTGGTGGCAAAAACAAAGCAAATCGTATTTTTTGGTGGTTATTGAGGGGTTATATCCGGTTATTGCTAAACATGGTATTGATAAACCGGCACTTCGAGTTAGAAAAATGAGAACCCTTTGGGGTAGCTGTTCTAGAAAGCACGGCAAAATCAATCTGAATTACTATTTGTACAAAGCTCCGCCGCCCTGTATTGATTATGTTGTTTTACATGAGCTGACGCACTTTCTTTATCCCAAACATAATAAGGACTTTTATGAATTTTTGACCGTGTATATGCCGGATTGGAAGGAGCGTAAAAGAATTCTTGATCATAAGATTGTACAAGGGCTGGTGTATTGATTAAAGATGAAAAGTAGTCCACCCCTTAGTGTTGCATCAATGAACCTTTTAAGATAACAGGCAGGACAAGTAAGGTCTGGCAGTCTTATATCAATATTTTACCAGGCAAGTCAAGGACTGTTTCTAATTGCTACATGGTTATCAGAAATGAACTAAACGCCTGTTGAACTGCCGCCGATAACATATTATTCATAGTATCACGATTCCTCTTAATATACTTAAATATGTTTATTATACCGCATGTTTCTCTACTTTACCATAGAAGCTAAATGGATTTCAAGTATGGTGAAAGGCGATTATTGATGTTTTGTTTGACAAACAAAAATTACTGTAGTAGTATTTGGGAAAATGGAGAATCCACTCAATAAGAATGTTAGCCAACAGGAAAATAAGGACAATGCTATGGCAAAGCGAAATATCTACAATCATTCTATCGATCTTAAGCGTTTGAGGTTAAAGAACGCCGAAAGGAATGAATTTGTAGCAAGACTCGAAGAAATACCCTATCGGGGATATGAAGTAGAGGATATTACTGATGGCAGGAAAATAGTCATCGTAAAGCCTGGGGGAAAACAAGCATGGGGCAAGATGAGAAAAGAAGATTTTTTCGTCTTCATTTATAGTCCGTCAGAACAAAGCCTATGGCAAATCACTCATAAGCAGATACTTGAGGATTTAACCCAAAAAGCGGGGGCGGATCGTATAGCGACCATTGATATTCTAAAGGCATTTGAAAAGGTTTACAAAGGTGAAGAACCTGACGATGTATTGCAGGCTATTCGCTTGAACAATCCGATAGGCGAAAATCCTGAAGCTTTATTGAAAGCCTATAAATGGATTTGGGGACAGGAAGATGTAAACTATCCAACTGGTCAAGGAAGGGACATGTCATGGGAAGGCATAAAGGAGCTTCTGCAAAAGCTGATAGCTCAACAGGAGTAAAGCCGATGAAATACAAAACATCAGAAGATTTTCCAATGTTTCCTTTGATGGTAATGGAGAGTTCCGATTACTCACCCAACCAGTGTGTTTTTCGAAATGATGAATATGGCATTTGGCTTTATCATGCCAATTGCATTGAATTTATGGATATGCTCACTGCTAAATTCCCTGAAGGTAAGTTCGATATGATTTTTGCCGACCCGCCATACTTCCTATCGAATGGCGGCATTACCTGTCACGCAGGGAAGATGGTGAAGGTTGACAAAGGACAATGGGATAAATCAAACGGACCAGAGATCAATCATGAATTTAACATCTCTTGGTTGTCAAGATGCCAGAAAGTTTTGAAGCCAAACGGCACAATTTGGGTGTCCGGGACACACCATGTAATTCATTCCGTTGGCTATGCCATGCAACAACTGGGAATGAAGATTCTAAATGACATTACTTGGGAAAAACCAAATCCACCTCCGAACCTTTCTTGCCGCTATTTTACCCATTCGACGGAAACAATAATCTGGGCAGCCAAAACGGAGAAATCAAAGCACTGTTTCAATTACGATAAGATGCGTGAAATCAATAATGGCAAACAGATGAAATCCGTATGGTCTTTCACTGCACCTAATGGAGAGGAAAAAGAATTTGGAAAACATCCTACTCAAAAGCCGATTGCTCTCTTAGAAAGAATCATCCTGGCATCAACAAACGAAGGCGATTTGATCTTTGATCCTTTTTCAGGCAGTTCCACTACTGGTATAGCTGCAATAAATACTCATCGGAAGTTTGTGGGAACGGAACTTGAGACAGAATTTATCAATCTGTCTATTAACAGATTAAAGAATGCGATAGGCATACGGCAAGCAACCCTAAATTTCGCACGGTAAAGGGGAATTACAGTGGAGAGAGAAGACGCAATCAGAAAACTGAAAGCATTGGAAGGTAAGGATTTGGTTTCACTCGCAAACCGATATGATGTTACTGTTTGGAAGGGTGATAAAAAGAATAAGGGTTGGGCAGGGCATGTTCTTGAACGGTATTTGGGGCTTCCGATAAATTCGGCACAGTCCCCCAATTTCGGTTCATGGGAGCTTAAACTTGTTCCTCTAAAGAGACTTTCAAATGGAAACATTGTAGTCAAAGAGACAATGGCTATTACCATGATAGACCCTTACAATGTGGCCAATACCCCTTTCGAGCAAAGCCATTTGTTGGCCAAACTCAAGAAAGTAGTCGTATGCGCCCGTTTATTCGAGTCGCAAAGCGAAGACCAATCCTTGTTGGTTCGAGTCGCAGCTTTTGATCTCCACGACAGAGCCACATATAAACAAGTAAAAAGAGACTACGAAGAGACGAGAAGCTGCATTTTATCACGGGGTTTTGAACATCTTACAGGTGCAGTGGGGGTATTGGTTCAACCGAGAACAAAAGGGGCTGGACACGGAAGCACCAGCAGAGCGTTCTATGCACGAACTCAGTTTGTCGCAAAAATACTTGGAATGGAAAAGGGCTTAGGGGTCGTAAAAATATAAATGTAACATATCACTCTCTGGGGTAAATAGAATAGTTCCAGTCTCCATGAAAATCGTCTCTAACCATATTGATGGCGGCGAAGTTGGCATCAGAAACCTTGATGCCTTTGGGGTACATTCTGTTGTCCAATTCGGCCCTTACCGAGAGACCCGTTTTCGTTTTCGTATTGGCAATCAGGTTGAGCATCACTTCATGGCTGATCAAGGGTTCACCACGCCAATTCATGGTGATAAAGGAAAATAGTCGGTGTTCAATTTTGTTCCATTTACTGGTTCCTGGCGGAAAATGACAGACTCGAATCGGAATGCCGATTTCATCTGCCAACCCCTGCACTTCCAGCTTCCACAGCCTGATACGACCGCCATTACTCCCCCCTCCGTCCGCGGTAACAAGCAATTCTGTGGCGTTGGGGTATGCTTGACTACCAACAACGTGCCACCAGAGGCGAATGGTTTGTACCGCAAAGGCGGCAGTATCATGATCAGTACCAACACTGACCCAGCCTTCATCGGCACCAATGTCATAGACGCCATACGGATTGGCACGGCCTGCTTCTTCGATAAAATCATGAACCTTGACTTCTGTTGGCTCTCCTTTGGGACACCACGTTTGTCCGTTGTTCTTGAAGCACCCAATCAGTTCCTTCTTCTTGGTGTCAACCGAAATGACGGGTTCCCCCTTGGCCAACCGATCCGTAACGTGAGCGTTTATGTCTAGATCGTAAAATAGAATTGACCCCTTTTCGTCATCTAAAATTGACCCCCCTATGATAAAATCTCCTTCGTAAAGAAGGAGGGAAGAAGGGGTGTTAAGCATGTATAGGTGGCAACAGGTAAAAATACTAAGAGCAGAAGGGGTTAGTATTAAGAAGATAGCAAAGATGCTTAAAATATCCAAGAACACAGTCAGAAAATACTTAAGGGACCCGAACCCACCAAATTTCAAGGCCAGAAAATACGAAAAAGAATTGGACAAGTATGAACAAGAGATTAACAATATGCTAAGTGAAAAATATATTGGCACCAGGATATATAAAGAATTAGCCAGTCAAGGATATCAAGGATCATTGAGCCCAGTGTTCATCGTTACTTAAGAACAATTAAAGAGGAAGAGGAAATAAAACAACTTTCCACTACCAGGGTGGAAACACCACCTGGTCGACAGATGCAATATGACTGGAAAGAATGGAGTTTGCCGGTTAGCGGTCGGTTGTTGAAGATTTACCTCCACGAGGTAGTTCTCGCGTACAGTCGCAAGAAATACTATAGTTTTTCCCTAAAGATAACTGCCCAGGATGTAATCAGGGCCCTTGAAGAAGCAATCCATTTCTTTGGAGGAGTAGCAACTGAATTAATCATTGATAACCCCAAACAGATGGTGATTACGCACTCGAAAGACGGGATAGTTTATTACAACGAAGAGTTCTTAAAATTCTGCGGCCTGTACGGCATTCAGCCGAATGCCTGCCGCAATTACCGGGCCAGGACCAAAGGGAAGGCTGAGCGCCCCTTTTATTACGTCCAAGAGCACCTTTTAAGAGGCCTGGAAATAGAAAATCTTCAAGAATTTGAAGCAAAGCTCAAAATATTTACCGATGAATACAACCAGCGGCCCCTTAAGCCAAATTAAAGGAGCCTCCCGAAGAAAGGTTTGGACGCGAAAAGGAACACTTAAAGCAATTTACCTTTGTGGAACCAACAATTTTCTACCTGCGGGAGCCTAAGAAAGTCAGCAATGATGGCTACATTTCTTGTGATGGCAACCTCTACCCTGTGCCCATGCGCCTTTGTTTAAAAACGGTTTGGTTAGAATCCATTTATGGGCGCAAGTTAAGGGTTTATGATTGATTCAGGGAACATTAGCAACTGAACAGGAGATTTCTCTCCAAAAGAAAGGGGAACGGCCCACCCATCCTGAACACGAGGAAATAAATCAAAAATACCAGGAGAAAAAGATAAAAGTTCGTTCTGCACTCGTAGATAAATTTAAGTCTACCTTTGACAAGGCCGGTCATCTTTATCTGGAAGGGCTAAAAAACAATGCAGGGGCCAATCTTTACTGGCACCTGAAAGAGATTTTACAATATCAGGAGCTTTACGGCACTTAAAGAAGTGGCAGCCACGATTGAGGAATGTCTTTGTTTGGGAGCTTACCATAAAAACAGCGTAAAGAGGCTTTTAGAGGGGAAAAAGCTAAGTACACCTCCTTTGGAATTTAATCCGGCATTAAGTTTTGAGCGGGTAAATATAAAACGGGACCTCTCTTTCTATGCTTTAACCACCCAGGAGGTGTTAGTTGGTGAGTGAATTAAATAACCATTTGGAAGAACAGCTGCGAGTTTTAAAACTAAAAGGAATCCTTGCTTGCTACCAGGATCTATCCGATAGAGCGGGCAGGAGCAACTCAGAGCTTTAGAAGAATATCTTTCCTTGCTTTTTGAGGAGGAAATTAAAAGAAAAAACGAGGGAACAGTGAAAACAAAAATCAACAAGGCGCGGTTCCCCTTTTTAAAGACCTTAGAAGAGTTTGATTTTAGCTTTCAGCCCGCTCTGAACCAAAAAGAGGTGAGCAAGTTAAGCTCTTTAGAGTTTCTCGACAACAAAGAAAACCTATTGTTTCTTGGCCCGCCCGGGGTTGGCAAGTCGCATCTGGCGGTGGCCCTGGGGATCAAGGCCTGCATGGCTAAACACCGGGTGGTGTTTACTACGGCGCAAAAACTGTTGGAGGAGTTAGCTCTTTCCCTTAAAGAGGGGAGTTTTACCGAAAGGCTTTTGAGTTACTCGCGGCTTAATCTTCTGATTATTGACGAACTGGGGTATATGCCTGTCAATAAGGAGCAGGCCAATCTTCTTTTTCGGCTTATCTCGATGCGATATGAAAAAGGGAGTATCATTTTGACCAGTAATTATAATTTTGATGAATGGGGGGTGATATTTTCCGACCAGGTGGTTGCTGTTGCAATCATTGACCGGCTCGTTCATCACGCCAGAATCTTTTATATTAACGGAGCGAGTTACAGGTTAAAAGATAAGCTGAAAAAAACGAAAGGAAACGGCAGGAATAGTGACTAGTTGTTTGAGCACTATTTTTGTTGCAAGGGGGGTTAAAGAGTGTTTATTCGCTGGAGCCGAAGATATGCTTATCTGGAACAGCACTGCTCAGGATAGGCGGGAAGGTAAAATGCAGGTCGAAATACCTTGACCAAAACCCGTTGGAAGCTTTGGCAGAAATGTTTATGAAAAGGGAAATTGTCCGCCATACGTATGAAAAAGTTGTTTGATGGGAGCCGGAAGGGATATTGCAACGAACTTTTAACGACGGACTTAACTTTAACAGTGAAACGTTTGGTTTTTTAAAAGGGACTAGAATCGGTTTATTTTTTGGGAATCAGTGGTTCTATGGTCGAGTTGATAAAGATGATCACGGCTGGCATTTGGTAGATGAAAACGGTAATATTGTTGGTTTAAGGTCTGGGATAAAGGCAAGGTTATGGTTTTAATTCAACATATGCTCTTTAAGGAGGGGGTCAATTTTATTTGCAGATAGGGGGTCAAATCTATTGACTATCAACATTATAGGAACAGGTAGTGGGAATAACGAGCCTGGTTTGGAAACAGACGGCGATGCAAATGAAAATATAAATGGTGAGCCTTTTCTTGAAATGCCGGTAACCCGCAAGGAATTGGCGCTAAGTTGGGTTTCTTATGCTGTTGGGATTGTTATGGGAAGGTTTACGCCCGGCGTCAAAAGAACCTTAGGCTCGTCTATAGAGGAAAATACAGGGGTGGCTGAGAAACATTTATTTCCTATTGAAGTAGAAAACGCTTTACGAAGTTTGGCAGTTCCAAGCGCTATTGCTATGCTTGATTCCAGCCATCAAGAAGACCTTGCTTACCGGGTAAGAAAAGCTTTAAACTTAATGTTAGGTAAAGATCAAGTAAATCAGATTGTAACCGCTCTTGGTGGTGAGGTTAATCAAGTTGACGAAAGCCTGCGCCGGTTTTTGGAACGAGATTTCTTTAAGGCGCACGTTAAGTGGTATCGTAAACGCCCGGTTTACTGGTTATTACAGTCGCCGGAAAAAAAATACAGTGTTTTCGTATATTACGAGCAAATGACCCGTGATACGCTATTTCTATTCCAGGGCAACCGCTACCTTGGAGCAAAAATCAACGCAACCCGTCAACGCATTGATGAAATTCACCAGCTTATGCACAAAGCCCAGGGCCGGGAAAAGAAACAACTGGAAAAAGATCTTACCCAATTAGGTTCTCTCCTTAACGATGTGGAAGCCTTTGATCAGAATTTGCGGAATGTTTTAGGGGCGCGCAATGAACGAAATGAAACAGTCGGGTGGGTACCAGAAATTGATGACGGAATTATAATTAATCTGGCCCCGTTACATGAACTTATCCCGTCGTGGAAGGCGGAACCAAATAAGCACTGGGAAAAGCTTAAAGCGGGTGATTACGACTGGTCATGTACAGCCATGCGTTATTGGCCGGGGAGAGTTTTAGAAAAATGCAGAATTAATAAATCCTTCGCCATCGCCCACGGAACGGCTGAACTTATTTAAGAACTAATGATGTAAGGTGGTTTAATAAAATAGCATTTGGCACGAAGTATAAATGTATGTAAAAGATTCATTTCTGCATTCTCAGTTTTTTACTTTGAGCATCAAGCAAAAAAGATATGTAAACTTTGACTTGTTATTTTAGGTTTTTTATGATTTTGTTATAATGATATTTGTTCCAAAAAAATAAATAATTAGTCTGGTCAATTAATAATCAAATTATTTTTTAGTGCTCAGGAGAAAATGAATGGCTAAATCTAATAAATTCTCTCAATGGTTATCAAATTCAATTAATGAATCTAAAGATAAGAAATATAGGCATCGTCTTCTTAAAGAAAATTTAGATCAACGGTCTAAAGCTCTAGAGATACTTAAATCATACTTTCAAAAAGCTCACGAAGATGTGCGACGTCACCTATATAAGGTAGCAGGACTATCTCTTGATCCTCTTGATTCTCCACCTGCATACGACCCGGCAAAAGGATATCCGGAGTGCCTTCATATTCGAACTCTAAAGGGATATTTTGGAGAAGTTTTTGCTGGGCTGGTTGCTGAGAATTTTTCTCCCTTTGAATACAATTGGAAGGTCCCAGTATTTCTTTTTAGATTTCATAAATTGGCTTTCGAACAACTAGAAATGTGGAGGCAAACCGGTGAGAAGCCGGGTATTATTCCCGGAAGTTCAGGAGATGATTGTCTTGCCTTTCAGCGTGACGAAAAAGGACGGGTTGTACGCTCTCTTGTTTGTGAGGCAAAATGCACTCCTGATCATCAATCTAAAATGATCTCCGATGCGCATGAAAAAGTAAGTGACCACAACCCAATACCAGTCAATCGTATGCAACTTATTGAAATTTTACTAGAATATGATGATCCTGAATCATCACAATGGGTTGAGTCTCTAAGGCAACTATGGCTTGATAAATCCATTACTGATTACGAACGCTGTGATCTTGTAAGTTATGTTTGCGGACATTCTCCTGTAAAGGGTGGCAGAAAAACCTGGATTCCCGCTGATAAACCGTATGAAAAATATACAGGTGGGCGGCGGCTCGAGGCGATAGAAGCCCATCTTTGCGATGTTGAAGGTTTGGTTCGAGAGGTTTACGGTAAAAAGGACGAGGTAAATGGTTAAGCCAGGTAATGATACTGTAGAATTGGCGAAAAAACTTAGAGAAAAATTGGCCGGGGGAAGCCTTCCACCATCTTTTGCTAAGTTATACAGCCAGCATACCAGGCTTAGAGCAGGCCAGCCCAGTTTAGCTGGATGGCGAACAGAAGAAGCTCCCAGTCGATTAAGGGATGCTATAGAACTTTTAGAGGCTGCCTTCATAGAAAGAGATGCCGGGAGTGAAAGCTGGCGTGTTGGATTACGACGGGCGGCTGAATTGCTGGAATGGTTATCTCATCGTGAGTTAAACCTGGAAGGGTTGCCAATTCGTCTGCTTGCTGCCGCTGCATATCAACTTGCCGGCTATCCGGCACGTTCCGCTGGCTTATTAAAGGAAGAGGCGACAGAGAACACGGAAAGCGACATCCTTCGTTCGTTACTTAAGGCGGATTTTCCGGTTTTATTCCAGTTGCTGGCCAGATATTGGCAGGGAACAACATCGCCACCTGAAGCTGCACAAACATTTTTACCCTGGCACGACATTGATGCGCTTTGCGACAAGGTTCAGGAATGGGTAGTCAATGAAACGGCAAGTTGTTTGGGTGTCTTGTGCGCGGCAATGCGCTGGGGTAATGAGTCCCGGTTGGAAAAGGCTCTTGACAAACTCCTGGCGATTGGGAAAATACTGCTTTTCGGAGATAATCCTTATTCCTGGCTTCTGGCCAGATTATGTGCTGAAGTTGCACGAGCATACGTAGATACTTCATTGCGATCACACCTTGATGAATTTTTTAACCAGATGACCCCAGATGGTAAAATTGCACTTGAGCGTTACTTGCAACAGAGTTATAGGACCTGCAGGTCATTAGCCTGGCCTTCACAAATTCGCGGCATCAAGAGACTAAATAGCGGTGAATCTTTTGCCCTCTGTACACCAACAGGGTCGGGCAAAACAACTGTGGCAGAACTTGCGATACTGCAAAGCCTGTTTTCTGGGGTAAACTGTTCCAGCCAGACCGTTTTGATTTACGCACCTCTTGCAATATATTTAGTTCCATCGCGAGCACTTGCAGCAGAAGTCGAATCGAAATTGTCTCGCGTTTTACGTCACCTGAGTGATGAACGAGTTGTTGTAACCGGTTTGTACGGAGGGACCGACTGGGGGCCGACTGACGCATGGCTGACAGCAGAAGACCGGACGGTTCTGATTTGTACTTATGAGAAAGCAGAGGCCCTGATGAGGTTTCTGGGTCCTTTATTTATTCATAGAGTTTCTCTCGTCGTAATTGATGAGGCGCACTCGATTCAATTTGATGGTGATGAAGGATACTTGCGAAGTGCCGAAAGCCGCTCGCTCCGCCTGGAATCACTTGGTACGCGACTGCTTACCCATTTAGATCAAAATCGGAGCCGGGTCATTGCCCTTTCAGCAGTTGCATCTGGGGCAGAAAATGCCCTGGCAAGTTGGGTAGCCGGTCAAGCCGGTGCTGTCCCGGCAAAAACAGCTTACCGGAGCACCCGTCAGTTAATAGGTCGCCTTGAATGTCTGCCGAACAGGAGATTTGAAATACGTTATGATTTGCTGGATGACGCCAGTTTACAGTTCAAAGAAGACGGTCAGGCAGATACTCCGTATATCCCAAATCCTTTCCCCCTTCTTCCAACTATGGCCAAGTGGAAAAAAGCAGGTCCGGAGAAGAGACTTCGTCCCTACCTTTTCTGGGCTGCCATGCATCTTGCGGCACCTGATGCTGAAGGCCGGCAGCGAGCGGTTCTGGTTTCTATAGCTCAGCATATTGAGGGATACGCAGAAGATTTTTTGAAATTATTGGAGTCAACCTGGGCCAATGTAGAAAAGCCCGCATTTTTTAAGCTACCTGCAGACCCGGAAAAACTCAGGGTCTGGGAAAGGTGTCTGCGGTCGTGCGAGGACTACTTTCGCAAAGAATCACGTGAATACCGTTTATTGCAAAAGGGTATTGTTGTACATCACGGGAAAATGCCTGGCTTGATGGCACGCTTGTTTGTTGAGGTAATCCAGGAGCGAATTGTTCGTTTGGTATTGGCGACATCGACGCTGTCCGAGGGAGTAAACCTCCCCTTTGAGACTATTCTTATTCCAAGTTTGAAACGTTGGTCTGGATATCTCAATGCCCGTGAATTCGGTAACCTGGTTGGTCGAGCCGGAAGGCCCGGGTTTAGCACTGAAGGCCGAAGTTTGGTTTTATTGAATGCCAAAACGACGGATTGGAGTGATAAACAGGCACGTAAGGCGTATTTTAAACTGGTTAGAGATTTGCAAAATCAAGTCGGAGCAGTAAACGCAATTACTAAAGCACGAAGCGCTCTGGCAGAATTAATTAAATATTTATATAACCAATGGCGTTATTTTTCTGGTTCAAATAAATTAGACGATTTTCTTGCCTGGCTGGAAATAACTGCGCCCTTAACTATGCCTTTAGAAGTAAAAGATGATTTTGCCAATGGGGCAAGTTTGTCAGCAATTGAAGCTCTGGATTCACTAGATGGCTTCTTGCTCTCCGCTATTGTGGAAATTGAGCAAATGGCCGGCAAAGAATTAAGCATTAATGACCTGGAAGAACGGCTTAAACAAATCTGGCAGCGGAGTTACGCATTTTATGCAAGCCAGAAAGAGGCGAAACTGGGAAAGCTTTTTATTCAACGGGGTCTGGCCTTGAAAACAAAAATCTATCCAGATTCGTCTCAACGAAGGCATTTATATCGTACCAGTTTGCCACCGCGTTCCGGTAATCGGTTAATCAGCCTTTATCCTGAAATTAGGAAACACCTTGAAACTGGTGTGGATTACGCGCGTTGGAATCCCGAAAAACGTTTTTGTTATATCCAAGGGGCTGTTGATAAGTTAAGTGCCATACCAAAATTCAGGTTAAGCAAGGCACAAGGTAATGTAGCCTGGCACGAAATACTGCGATGGTGGCTTGATCTCGATCAGGCGACCAAGAAACCGACCAAGAAACAAATCTCCTCCTGGCATAATTACGTAAGCAAAAACTTCGGTTACCGGTTCAACTGGGGATTGGGAAGTATAGTAGCATTAGCTATTGATGAAGCACATGGGGGGAATCTTCAGGCAACAACCCTTGAAGACTGGCCGCAAACAGGGTTGCCCTGGATTGTTTTCTGGCTGAAGGAGCTTATTGTCTGGGGCACATTGGAACCTGTAGCAGCATACCTGCTGGCACGGGGAATTGAATTTACTCGGGCGGATGCCGAAAAAAATGCACAATTTTATTATAACGAACAAGGTCAAAATAAGACACCTGATGAGCTACTGGACGCAACGTTTATTCGAGACTGGGCACAAACACGTTCAAATTATAGTAAAAAACCATCAAAGCAGGGTCCATCTGGCAAGATCGAGGTTAAATTACTTAGAGATTTTAGTAACTGCTTGAACCAGGAATGGAGAGTAGTTCCTGTAGAAGTTGGAGATGAATTATATTGGTTTGACCCGGCTGGATTTCCTATGGCCATTTGTTTAAAACCTGAAGATTGGAAATCTGACTACTTAAATACCCATGATTTCATACTGGATACACCTAAACAAATTGTTTTTTCAAGTATTTATATTTAATAACAATATGGTTTATTAGTAAATATTAACAGCAGAAAATCGTGGAGGAAATTCCAGTAGCGAAAATAATTTGATTGGTAAAAGAAAGACTGTAATAAGGAGAACCAAACGTGGGTATAGTTACCAACTACCTTAAAAAAATTATTGCCAGGCAGGTGGAAGACCATCGTTTAGTTGTCTGGTTTGATCCTGAAGGCCATTATACACAGGTGGCCGAAAACATATGCTGGTCCCAAAGCTGCAGGAGCCATTTGACCCGCTTCCTGTTTGCCCGCCGGGTATGCTTGTGGGACCCGATGGTTTGCCGGCCAAAACGGCAGGAATAGTAATCGAAGAGTGGCTGCGAGCACGGCCAGATGCCATTACCTTGCCTCCGGAAGAAATAGTTAAAAAACCTGCTGTTTCTGATTATGAATATCCGCTGAAAATTAAATGGGACGGCATTCTTGTTGATGAGGAAGGCCACGGTGATGACATTGTTGGCCGGGTGCATAATGTCTTAGAATTGCTCTTTGAAGAGCGGGTCCAAAATATTGAGCAGGAGGCCTGTACAATCCTGGGCGTAAAGCATTTAAGGGAATATTTCCGCAAACCAGGAAAAGGTGGCTTTTTTGACTATCATCTTAAGCGCCACTCAAAAAGCCGCCGCAAGGCGCCTATTTACTGGCTGCTGCAATCAGCAAAAAAACTACTCCCTCTGGATTTACTACCACCGTCTGGACAGGAACATTCTCTTTAAGGCCCTGGAAAATTACGTCCGGCCTAAACTGCAAAAGGAAGAAAACCGCCTGGTTGAACTACGTGCTTTACGGGCCAGAGCCGGTACAGGCGGGCGGGAAGCCAAACAACTGGAAAAAGAAATCGAACGGCAGGAAGCTTTTCTTACCGAATTAACTGATTTTCGAGATAAACTCGAAAAAGCCGCCCGGCTTTACCTGGAACCTGACCTAAACGACGGCGTTGCCCTGAGTATAGCGCCCTTATGGGAACTTGTTCCGTGGAGCGAGGCCAAAAAATATTGGCTAGAATTATCCAAAGGTAAATATGAGTGGTCTTCTGTAAGCAGGCAGCTTAAAAACAACCATTTAAGGTGATGGCATATAAAAGACAGCCTTAGTTCTAAAATTTTACTTAATATAATTTAACGTATTTTTTTCTTTTATTACTTCTAAAATTTTATTCCGGATTTGACCAAGCTTTTTATTATCAGGATCTAACTCTAAATCATCAACGTCAAAAAAATACACTTTACTTTTTGCTTCATTTTTGAAATACTCTTTTACCCTATCGTTAATTTTTTTAAAGTATTCTGGGTCGGCATTCATTTCATAAGGTCGGCCTCTCTGGTAAATTCTCCTTCTTAGTACCTTTAGGGATAAATCTATATATAAAACTAATTCTGGAAGTCCAACTTTTTGAACTATATAATTATATATATTTTCAAAAATTATCAATTCATCTTTTTTTAAGTTCAGCTTGGCATATACCAGGTCTTTTTCAATAGAAAAATCAGTAATTAAAAAAGGAGTTTGGTTATCTCTTAACGTACATTTTAATTGAGCGTAATGGATTAGCAAGAAGGTAATTTCAGTTTCCAAGCTTACGTTTGAACCAGTTTTATAAAACTCTTTTAAAAAGGGGTTTTTATCATATTCTTCTAAAATCTTACCAACTTTTAATTCATGGGAAAAATAGTTAGTTAGGCTAGTTTTACCAGCACCTACACAGCCTTCAAAACTTAATATTTTGGTCATAAAACTTTTGCTCCCAAATAAATAATGGCTATTGCTGATAAAATAATGTAAACAATAACTATAATTTTAAACCAGAAATCTTTCCATTCTTTAACCTTTAAAGATAAAGAAACAGATAAAGCTATTATAGAAACACCAACGCTAAAGTAAGTCCAGATAGGTAAAGAAACTGAAGTTTTTTCACCTGAAGTGACAAGGATGGATAAAGCTGCAATTAAAATAGCAATAATAGTTAGAGTAATAATAATAAACGAATCTAGCTTCGATCCAAATTTTTCTATTTTATCTTCTGCTTCCTTGATTTTTTGCCCAGCTTCTGTAAATAAAGCACTTTTTACTCTTTCTGGATCATAATGACTAAATTTTGTTCGCTTTGGTGGGCGAGGAAACTCTTTGCTTTTTCCTTTTTTAAAAGAAGTTGTTCTAACAAAATCAATTGTAGCAATAGCCTCTCCCAACCCTATATATAACCTCTCTATTTGAAAGGTTATATATAGGACAATACAGATGACCAACATAACCTGGATCAACTTGAGGGCCACCAACCCAAAGCAAACCATCATAAGCTTTTGATACTCGTATATTCCAACGGCCTATTAAAAAACGTGGCATATTAATCATTTCTTTAGTTTTAATTACAGTCACTTCAAAAGGAGGGATTTTTATTTTATTTTTGCCAGCTTCGTCATAAAGTTTACCTATTTCTCCTCCAACGGCATATTCATCCCCAACTGTTAATTGATAAGAAGCAGCCTTTAAATTCTCACTGTTAAAAGGGTCAATTAATTTAAATTCACAAACGTACCTTTCTATTTCGTCACTTAAAAGTACACCGGGCTCACCTTTGGGATCTTCCTCGGGACAACAAGGTAGATACTCTGGGTATTTTTTACTTAATTCCAAATCCTTTTTCATCAATTTCCACCCCGTGGTTCTTCGTTCGATCAGCAAGTTCCTGGTCTAGCGGGCCTGTACCAACAAAATTTATTTCAACATCAAGTTCTTGTTCTAGCCAGTAAATAAAGGAACTGGCTTTTTTGGTAAATTGTTTATAATACTTTACTCCTTTATTTCTATAATCCAGGTAATCTAAACCCATTAAGGCAATTTTAGTAGGTTTATTTACAGAAATAGCCCTTTTTACCAGTTCAACATCAAACCTTGCTACCCGCCTTAATTTTTTAGTCACCGAAGTATATTCCTGAATCTTATATGGATAGCCGCTCTCTTGCTGGATAATCTCCCAATTAATTTCTTTCGGCAGAGGGCCTGAGTTTCCTCCAACTCTGATTGGGAATGTTCTTATTACCATAATAACTTCAGAAACAACAAAAGGACTGATTCCAACCTCACTTAAAAAACCGGCTGCTGTAGTATCTCTGCTTGTAACATAAGGATAATAGGGGCTATGATATACAGAGAGGCCAAATCCTTGCGTTCCTTCAATTACAAGGCTTTTACCTTTTGAATGAAAAGACATTACTTCTTCCGATACGCAAGTAAGATAGGGTCTTAATTCTTTTATATACCTAGCTAATTTTACATCGTTTTCCCTTAAAATCCTTTTAGCCACTGCAAATCCCGTACCAGTACACGTAGACCCAATTGACGCGCCGAGTCCCATTTCCTTTTCCTTTTGTTTATCCTTCCGCTCTATAATAACAGCATTGCAATCAATTCTCAGTCTTTGTGGAGCTAAGCTAAACGAACTTATCTCTTCTGATAAAACATCTAAATCTATAAGGCAACCCGCGGCAAGAAAAAGCTTAGTATTGGGATTTACCACACCGGCAGGGATTTGTCTTAAGACAACCTGTTTGCCATTAATAGTAACAGTATGGCCCGAATTTGGCCCACCACATCTGACGCACCCATCAAAATTAAACTCCCGGCATAGATAGGCGGTCATTTTTCCCTTACCTTCCGAGCCAAACTGACCTCCAATAACAACTACAATAGAAATACTGCTCACCCCCGAAGCTTACCCTTCATTTTCAAATACAGGTAAACTTAAATATCCTTCCTCTTCATTCCCCAAAGCTTCATAACTTTCGGCAAGGTAAAAGAAACCCACTAAAGCGCAAACAAGGGCATCAATTTCATCATGGGTTATTGCTTCACTCTTAGCACAAGGTTTTATTCCTATGTCCCTTAAATCAGTTTCTAATTCAGGTAAATCAATTCTTTTGCGAGGTATCCCTAAAATATCTTGCGCTGCCCCAGGATAACTCTCGATCACTTCATATCCTATTTCTCTAAAATAATTGGCCAGTTTAATTCCTCTCACGGTTAGTTTCTGCATACTTTTAATTAAGCACGGATATACATTGATTCCTCTTTTTTTTAATGTCCTTTCACATTCCCGGGTAATTCCGTATTTCCTGCAAGCACAAGAATCGTCAACGCAACACCTGCCTTTTGGGAGACCCAGGGGAGAATCTATTGATATTACCGCCGGTTCTGCATTTATTGTTTTAAGGATAATTTCCTCATCCGTCTTTACTAAATCTAAAAAGGCTTTTTCTCCATCAAGCGTACAAAAACCTGAATCTCTTTTTTCTGAGCCGGATAAATCTATTCCAACTACTCTAGGGAGGAAATTTTTATTTTTTATCTTTTGAATTAAAACTTCTATTCTTAAACCCATGCTCTTAATCTTAGACTGGTTAATTTTATATAAAAGCTCATCATTTAAGTAAGCTTCCATTACCCTATCATGGGAATACCGGGTAATAATTTTGGGTACGTTAAAACTAGGAAGGTCATCAAAGAGAGTAAAATGTTCTGTTTGATTAGTAGGGCAGGCCATGTCTGCCGACAGGCAGGCTTCTAGCCTGCTCGAAGCCGTTTTTTGGTTAATTTTTTCAGAATTTATTTTTATTTTAAGTTCTTTAACTTTTTGCTGATAGCATAAATGCATAATAGCCTGTAAGTTGACCACATCATAGATATTATATAAGACTAATTTTTCTAAAGCTTGATCATCTCCTTTTTTAAATCTACTCCATAATATGGTGGCGATTCTTCCGTTAATTTCCTTTAATTCTTCTGGCCGTCTCACGCCTAATTGTTCTTCAATTTTTTTTAAAGGACCGGTTATCCCAAGACTTCTCAGGAGATATCTCAAATCAATATGGATCGGAGGGATTTTAGCCTCCGGGAATTCTTTTTTAATAAAAGGTACATCGAACAACTTGCCATTAAAAGTTATAATTATATCATAATTTTGAATATAGTTTAAAAATTCTCCCAGGTTGTTTTCCCTTATAAAAACCTTAACTTTATGTCCATCGAAAGTACCAATAAGGGTTATTTTATCGTAGTATAATGATAACCCGGTTGTTTCAATATCTAAAAACAAAACTTTGTTGCCGGCTTCCTTATAAATTCTCCAATGTTCCCTTTGGGGCAAATTAGCGGCAAAAAAAGAAAAAACGGGCTTAGATTCAAGAGCCTCTTTTGCTTTATCAAGACAATCTCCGATATTTTTTTTCTTACTAACACTTAAATTTAAAATCGAACTTTTCTCTTGAAAGTCATCCCAGGTTAAAATGCCTTTTTTCCAAAAAGCTTCTTCTGTCTTTTCCCCAATTCCAGGGATAAAAATAAAGCTATTTTTAATCATTTTTCCCCCACCTGAAGATGACCAGAAAATTTGGTAAATAAATTATAACTATTCTACATGTGAGGTATTTTTTCCTCTGATTTATCTAACTTTTTTAAAAAAATTACCCCAATATTCAATAATCAATAGATAATGGTATAATAAAATGAAATATTTATACTTACAAAGCAACACAAAGGAAAACGAAAAATCAAAAATATGGTGTATAATACTTGATAATTATACACCATAATGTTACAATGATAACGAAAGGTGGTTTTTGAATATGAATAGCGCAAAGATGATCAGGCGCCAATTATACCTACCGGTATCACTAAGTGAGGAGCTTAAAAAATGGTCCATAAGTTGTAAAGTACCGGAATCAGAAATCCTTCGCCGGGCGTTGTCTGCATACCTGGAACAGGAAAGGCGGCGCAGTACCCCTTTGGAACAAAATCCCGTTCTAAAGGCGATTGGAATTTTTGAGGGTGGACCGGAATGTTTTAAGGCCGGAGAAAAACACGATGAAATTGTCTACGGCCCGGAGAATATAGGGTCTTAAGTAATGAAAGCTTTTATTGACACCGGCGTATGGTTCGGATATCTCGTCCGGGGCGACCAGTATCACAGCGAGGCTGCCCATTTGATGCTCGACTTGCAGGCAAAAGGAATTTTGCTCATCACCTCTGAACTCGTCTTATCCGAGACTTACACCCTGCTGATGCGGAAATTAGGGACGGAAGCCGCTCTGAAATTTCTTGAGCTAATAAATACGCAAGTTAAGTCGAATTTCACCGAAATAGCCTGGGTTGATTGGGTTGTACTCGAAGAAGCCCAAAGGGTTCTGAGCAAATTTTCCGACCATTCCATCACTCTGACCGATGCCGCCAGCGCAGCTATCTTGAAGCTCAAGGGAATCTCGTATATAGCTACTTTTGACCAACATTTTAGAATAATGGCCTTCCCCTGTATTCCCTAAAAAGAAGTCAAGCCCTGGATAAAGTCGGCTTTATATGTGAATGTTACTGAACCAAAAATCGTATTATAGTGTTATAATCTGATTAGTAAAAGCAAGACTGTAATAAGGAGAACCAAACGTGGGTACAGTTACCAACTACCTTAAAAAAATTATCGCCCGGCAGGTGGGAGACCATCGTTTAGTTGTCTGGTTTGATCCGGAAGGCCATTATACACAGGTGACCGAAAACATAGAATTGCCCGGTACCACAGTTGCTTGCTACCGGGGTTCCTTCTTTGCCCTGCGTTATGAAATTGAATCTCTAATGGGTAATTTAGACCCGCCCAAATTATAGCGACTCGCTAACTGCAACGTTAAAAGCGTTAGGAATAAATTGAAGGCTAAAATAAATTGTTTAGGTCTGGAGGTTTTAAGAAATGAAAATTTACTGGCATGGTCACGCTTGCTTTTTAATCGAAACAGCCAAAAAAATATTAACTGACCCTTTTGATCCCCAATTAGGATACCCTAAGTTAAAGGCAACGGCAGATTTGGTAACCGTCAGCCACCAACATTTTGATCATAATTATACTAAAGCTTTAACTGGAAAGCCGCAAGTAATTCAGAGTACAGGCGAACATTCTTTTAACGGCATAAAAATAACCGGGTTTCCTTCTTTCCACGATAAGGCAAAAGGAGTCCAACGGGGTGAAAACATTATCTTTCTTATAGATGCAGAAAACTTAAGAATATGCCATTTGGGCGACTTGGGCCATATCCCTGATCAATCTCTGGTAAAAGAAATAGGAAGGGTTGATGTTTTATTAATTCCGGTAGGTGGTTTTTATACCATTGATGCGGCAGAAGCTAAAAAGGTAATAAGTCAAATAAACCCGTCTTATGTAGTTCCTATGCACTATAAAACAAAATATATAAATTTACCCGTCGCTTCCGTAGATGAGTTCTTAAAGTTTTATCCTTACGAAAAACAAAGCCAATTGGAAGTTTACGCCAGTAAAATGCCTGAAAAAATGCAAATAGTTTTACTTGAGCTTTTATGAGCCGGCATCAGGTTTTTTGGAAAGGCAAAAACTCAAAGGGACATTCGAAAAGTGCGCCTTTTGTAGGGGCGTTAAATTTAAAGCCCCTACAAATCTTTATAGAAAGGGTAAACAATAATATATTAAGGCTTTTAAAGCAACCCTAAACCCAACTTCACCCTTTTCTAAGACATAAATGCAAAAAACCTTAGTTTTCAAGGGTTAGAATATAGGTGATTGCCACTTCGAGTCCCTCCGGGCGCACCAGGAAAGTTAGGGCTTCGCGTAAAAGAGTGAGGCTTTTTTATTTTTGCAGGATTTTTTTTGCGTTAAAAGAACTAATATAGGTATAGGTAGTGGTTAAAAATTTGTAACTTTTTATTTAGTGAGTAGTAGGGCAGGCTTCCAGCCTGTCCAATAAGCAATTGGGAGTCGAAAAATGACTTTTAAAAAATGGCAGGTTAAGCCTTCTGATTATACTCAACAGCAGATTTTAGCCCACGAATTAAATATTTTTCCGGTTACGGCTCAACTTTTATTAAACCGTGGCATTTTAACCTGTGACGAAGCCAGACTTTTTTTAAGTAGCGATTTAAACCAGTTACACGACCCATTTTTACTTCCTGATATGGATAAAGCGGTAGAAAGAATTCTTTTTGCTTGTAAACACCAGGAGAAAGTTCTTATTCACGGTGATTATGATGTTGATGGAGTAACAAGCACTGTTTTACTGCGGTCAATTTTAGAAAATATGGGAGCTAAAGTTAGCTATTACCTCCCCAACCGGCTTAAAGATGGTTATGGTGTTAATCCTCAAGCTATCCGGGAGGGCAGGGCAGCCGGGGTTAAGCTGGTAATTACTGTAGATTGTGGTATTAGCGCGTTTGACGTGGTTGCTGAAGCAAATGCCAACGGTGGCCCGGATATAATTATTACCGATCATCACCAACTGCCGGAAGTTTTACCGCCGGCGCTAGCGGTAATTAATCCTAAGCGCGGCGGTTATCCTTTTTGTGATTTAGCCGGCGTAGGGGTGGTCTTTAAACTGGCTCAGGCGCTATACAGTCGTCAGACTTCAGACATCAGTCATCAGGGGGCAATTAAATCGTCAGACTTCAGTCATCAGTCGTCAAGGGGACTCGAAGAGTCTTGCAACCAACGACTGACGACCGAAAATCAGCTACCGACGACCGACGACCGACGACCGACGACCGAACTGGCAAGCTACCTGGATTTAGTCTGCCTGGGCACTATTGCTGACGTGGTGCCTTTGACCGGTGAAAATCGTATTTTAGTAAAGCATGGTTTGGTACAATTGGCTAAAACCAGCCGGCCTGGTTTGTTAGCGCTGATTGAAGTTTGTGGTTTAAACCGGCAAAAACAGCTAGACGCAAAGAAGGTAAGTTTTGCTCTTGTTCCCCGCCTAAATGCGGCGGGACGGATGAATGACGCTTCCTTAAGTGCAGACTTGTTAACCAGCGAAAATTTTACCCAGGCTATGGTCCTGGCCCGGGAACTAGATAAAAAAAATCAGGAACGTCAGGCACTTGAAAGTAAAATCTATCAAGAAGCTTTGGCTATGCTTGAGGCTTCGGGCAGGCAGGATGCCTACCCTACTACGGACAGGCTTCGGGCAGGCAGGATGCCTACCCTACGAGCCTGTCCTACTGATTTGGCCCAAGAAAAAGTTATTATTCTGGATTCACCAGCCTGGCACTTAGGGGTGATTGGTATTGTTGCCTCGCGTCTGGCTGAATTATTCTACCGGCCGGTTTTTTTAATTGTCCGTGACCAGGATTTAGGAAAGGGCTCGGCACGAAGTATACCTGGATTTGATATATATTCGGCTTTAAAAAATGCCGGACAATACTTGACCTCTTTTGGGGGTCACGTAGGTGCAGCAGGTTTTTCTTTGCCCGCCACCCAGATTGAAGATTTTCGGCAGGCCGTGCAAAATTATGCTGCCCATACTTTAACCAAGGAAGATTTAACGCCTAAACTGGAATGTGAAATGATTGTTTCTTTACCGGATGTTTCCTTCGAGGTAGTCCAGGAGATAGAAAGATTGGCTCCCTTTGGTTATAGCAATCCCAGGCCCTTAATGGCTTGCCTGGAAGCTTCCGTGCTAAATTCTTATACGGTGGGAAAGGGAAAAAAGCACTTGCGGCTTACCGTTGTCGAGGACGGAACCAAAAAAGAAGGAATTATTTTTAACTGGTCTAAAACTGAGCCCACCAACCACCAACCACCAACGACCGTTAATCAGCTACCGACGACCGACGACCAACGACCAACAACCAATGACCAACAGCCGACGACCGACAAGATGGCTTTTATTTTTACCCCTTTTCTCAATGAATGGAACAATCAAGTTCAGGTACAATTACAGATTGAAGATTTTAAACCTAGTTTTGATGTTGCCCACCTGGCCAGTAGTAAGTATAATTTTCCTCCTCGTCAAGAAGCCCGCCAAACCGGCCTGGAAAATAAAGCTCTCCGCCTAAGAAATATCAAAAGACATTTCTTTTTTTTACCTGAATTCATCCATCAAAAAATCAGAACTTACAAGAACGTCGTAAAAAAGAATGAAGAGAACATTTTTTCTTTAACCGGTTTCCCTGCCTGTACGGAAAAAAGTTCCTTAACGTTTATTGACTGGCGCCAAAAAGTCAACCGTTTTGACCGGTTAACTAAACTATTGCTAAATAATAAGCAAACCCTAATATTAGTTAGTTGCCCCTACCAAACAGTAGAACTTGCTTTTTATCTCCGTCAGGTTAACCCCCAAGATAATGATAAACTGGCGTTTTATCATCTTTATTTGCCTTACGCTGAAAAAAAAGCCGTATTTAATTTGTTTACCGCCGGAAAGCTTAAGTTTTTAGCTACCACCCCGCAAATTGCCCCTCTTTTTTTAACCAGGGAATGGGAGCAGGTGGTTATTTTTCACCTCCCCTTTCATTACCAATCCTGGCAAGGAGCAATAAATGTTGCTTCTTTGGGCAAGGCAAAGGCAGTTTATTTGTTTTTTGGGCGGCAGGATTGCTTGACTGCCCGTAAACATCTGGAATTTTTGGCCCCTGAAAGGGATTGTTTAGCTAAATTATATCTTTTTCTCTTAAAACAACAAAACAAAAATAATATCGCCATGAAGGAAACCTCTTTTTTTAATCAGACAGTTAAAATTTTACGAGCGGCCGGCTTAACCGGGGTAAACGAGCTTACCATGCAAATAAGCCTGCGTATTTTAGCCGAACTTGGTTTAATAAACTTTTCAAAACAAAGGCTAGATTTAAAAATTGAATTATTGCCGGCGCCGGCTAAAAAACTGGCTTTATTGGATTCAACCACTTTTTGTTATACCCAGCAGCTTAAAAAGGAAGTTATAGCCTGGCAGGAACAGGCATTAGCCCTGCCCCTGACCGACTTAATATTTTACAGTAACTGTACAGATGATTTATGATAAAATAAAAGAGAGAAGCTGTAGAAATAGTAAACTAAGAAAAATTCAAAAGCTGATTGCGAAGGTATCCGGCCACTTCTAGGGGAGAAATCACCCATGAAACAGATTATTATCGAAAATCCCATCCTCAATTCACCATTCGAGGAGCCGAAACGACATTTCCGCTTTTCTGATGAGGGCATTACTAATGAAATTGCCAAGGACCGGCGGGTAAGCTCATATTTCATTCCTATTGCCCAAACCAGGAAAAAGGGGAAGGCTACTCAGTTAGCCTTCGATACGGAGTGGACCAGAGATCGTATTGAGGAAAACATTTTCATCAATCAAATCCGCTCCAGGGTATCTCTGTGGCGAAAAGGCAACTATCAAGGAATCACAAAGACGACTCGCCGCCTTTTGGAATACTGGACCAACCCAGAGCGGGAACGCAAATTATTCTTCTGCCAAATTGAGGCACTGGAGACTATTATCTATCTCACCGAGGTGGCTAATAAATACGGCGATTCATGGATTGAAAACAGCTTACGGCGTTTTAATGAGGATGCCAACCCCGCTCTCTTCCGTATTGCCTTTAAGATGGCCACCGGCAGTGGCAAGACCGTAGTCATGGCTATGCTCATTGCCTGGCATGTATTGAACAAACTGGCCAACACACAGGATGCACGATTTACCGATACTTTCCTAATCGTCACACCGGGGATTACTATCCGTGACCGGTTGCGTGTACTGCTGCCCAATGACCCCCAGAACTATTACCATGAGCGGGATATTCTCCCTGCAGAGTGGATGGCAGAACTGGGTAAAGCAAAAATCATGATTATCAACTTCCACGCCTTCAAGCTACGGGAACTTGGCAATGCCGGAAAACTTACCAAGAATATTCTGACGCAGGGCAAAACTAACTCGTTTACTGAGACACCAGACCAGATGGTCCGCCGGGTCTGCCGGGAAATGGGAAATAAGAAGAACATCATTGTCATTAACGATGAGGCACATCACTGCTACCGCCGGCGTGTTGGCGGTGAGGATGCTAAGCTAGTTGGTGACGAACGAAAAGAGGCTGAAAAGCGCGAGGAGGAAGCCCGTGTTTGGATTTCCGGATTGGAGGCGGTAAAGAAGAAAATCGGCCTCAAGGTAATCTACGACCTCTCGGCTACGCCATTCTTTCTACGGGGGTCAGGTTATCCCGAAGCCACCCTTTTCCCCTGGGTGGTCTCCGACTTCTCGCTTATAGACGCCATTGAATGCGGCATTGTAAAAGTGCCCCGGGTGCCTGTTGCTGATGACTCTATGCAAGGAGAACAACCCACCTACCGCAACATCTGGCTTCGCATACGAGAACATTTGCCGAAAAAAGGACGTGGCACGAAGGACGAAAGCGGTGGGGAACCAAAACTACCGGTGGAATTGGAAGGGGCTCTCCAAAGTCTTTACGGTAACTACGAAAAATATTACCGCCAGTGGGAACAAAACGTGGAAGCCCGGGCCAAAGGTTTGACTCCACCGGTTTTTATAGTCGTCTGCAATAATACCAATGTCTCTAAGCTGGTCTATGATTACATTTCAGGGTGGGAAAAGTCTTTGCCAGACGGTGCTGCTGTTATTTTTCCCGGCGAGCTTTCAATCTTCCGCAACGACGACGGCAATGGTCATTGGCTACCCCGGCCGAACACTATTCTTATTGACAGCGAACAACTTGAATCCGGCGAGGCTATGAGCAGGGAATTCAAGAAAATCGCCGCCCTTGCTGTTGAAGAGTTTAAGACTGAATATCGCATCCGCTTCCCGGGGCGTGATGCCGGCAAACTGACTGACGAAGACCTTTTACGCGAAGTGATGAATACCGTAGGTAAACCGGGGAAACTGGGGGAAAGCATCAAGTGTGTAGTATCAGTCTCAATGTTAACCGAGGGGTGGGATGCCAATACCGTTACCCACATCATGGGGGTGCGTGCATTTGGAACGCAATTGCTCTGTGAACAGGTAGTGGGGCGCGGCTTGCGTCGTATGAGCTATGTCGCTAACGCACAGGGTTTCTTTGAACCTGAATACGCCGAAGTATATGGCGTGCCATTTTCCTTTATTCCCTGCTCCGGTTCCGCAACTGACCCAAAGCCTGGCCCCATGCCTACCCGCGTGCGAGCTCTGGAAGAGCGCATTGCCTGCGAGATAACATTTCCTCGCCTGGTAGGCTACCGTTATGACCTCCCCGGGGAACGTTTGACAGTCCACTTCACAGAGGATTCCCAAATGGCAATCTCCACCTTCGATGTTCCCACTAAAACCGAAAATGCACCTATTATTGGAGAAACCAGCCTGCACACACTCTATAATCTAGAAAACCACCGGGAGCAAGAAGTCGTTTTCCTTCTGGCTAAGCTCACTCTGGAGAAATACTTCCGCGATGACGGCGGCAATTTGAAACAATGGTTATTTCCGCAACTGCTCGACATTACCAGGCGATGGTTAGTCCAATGCGTTACCTTAAAGGACAATACCTTCATCCAGATGCTTCTGCTCAAAGAGTTAGCCCATGATACCGCCGACCGCATTTACAACGCGATCATTGCTTCCGAGGAAGGTCCTAAATACTTGAAACCCATCCTGAGACCGTATGATTACATAGGTTCTACCCAATATGTAGACTTTGATACCACCCGTCCAGTCTATCCGGCAGACCCGGCCAAATGCCATATTTCTCATGTAGTAGCTGATACCGGGTCATGGGAGCAGAAGATGGCCCAGGCCCTAGAGGAAATGGGCGAAGTGGTCTGCTATGTTAAAAATCACAACTTAGGCTTTACCATTCCTTACACGCTGAACGGCGAAGAGAAGAATTACATTCCCGACTTTCTGGTGCAGGTCCGGGATGGGGCCGATGACCCGCTGAACTTGATTATTGAAGTCACCGGCGAGAAGAGAAAAGATAAGGTAGCCAAAGTATCTACTGCCCGTAATCTTTGGTTGCCCGCGGTGAATAATCACGGCGGCTTTGGGCGATGGGCTTTCCTGGAAATATCAGACCCTTGGGACGCCAAAAATACCATTCGGGGCATGCTTTAAAAGCGGGATGTATACTAACGTGGAGGATAAATAACTATGGGATATGACAAAAGCAAAAGTTCGACACATATCGAGACCACTGTGCATAAGAAGGACAGGCGGGCTAACATCCCAACCGAAGAACTGCGTGACTTCGTGGCTGAAGATGAGGCGAAGCCCAAGACTGTCCTCTACCCAAGAGACCCTTCTCTTGACCCGCAATTGGTCTGGAAGGGTAAGGACAAGCAGGATTCAGCAGATCTGGAAGTCCCGGCGGTACCTATCTATATTCAGGAGAAAATACATCCCAAGTATATTATCGAAGAAGTACGCGCGCAGGCCAAAAAGAAAAGGCCTGAGCCGCAGATGCAGCTATTTGCCGACTTTAACGGTATTGATTTTGAAGAGCTTATCGAGTTCTATCAGCATGAGCAAAATTGGGCTAATCGCTTGATCCTGGGAGATTCACTTCTGGTGATGACTTCCCTGGCTGAGAAAGAGGGATTAAAGGGCAAGGTACAGATGATTTACATTGACCCGCCATACGGTATCAAGTTTGCCTCCAACTGGCAGGTCAGTACCCGCAAGCGGGATGTAAAAGATGGCAAAGCTGAAGACGCCACCCGTCAGCCTGAGCAGATTAAAGCGTTTAGAGATACCTGGAAACTGGGAATTCACTCTTACCTTTCCTACCTGCGTGATAGACTGGTGGTAGCCAGGGATTTACTCACCGAGACCGGCAGTATCTTTGTCCAGATTGGCGATGAGAACGTACATTTGGTGCGGTGCCTGATGGACGAAGTGTTTGGGAGTGAGAATTTTGTGAGTATTATCTCTTTCCAGAAAATAAGACGGACGGCGACATCAAAAAGGGATTTGTTTACAAGCGGGTTCCCCATCTGACGTTAAAATCCATTGCCAACAATCCTGATATCGACGGCATCCATTCCAAATGGCAGGAGAAGCTGGAACCTTTACGGAAAAAGATCAACGAACTTCTTAAGCAATCATACGAGGAATGGCAGATTTCCCGTGAGCCCGACCAGAAGTGGCCCGCACAGGCCGGGGAATTGCACCGTCAATGGTGGGAATACCGTCGCAAACGACAGGAAGAGATTGACAAAGCTATAGCCCACTATGCCGAAACAGAAACTCTTTATGACCAACCCTCCGAGGACAACAAGCGTATCCGCGTGACCGGTCCCTTCACCGTAGAGAGCCTGTCACCGCACCGTGTCATTGCCTCAGATGAAGAACGCCCAACTGCTGAGGTAGAGGCTCAAAAAGAGGCTGGGGCAGGTCAGTTCGAAACCATGATTTTGGATAACCTAAGAAAGGCTGGGGTGCAGAACACCATCAAAAACGAACGTCTCAAGTTTGATTGGCTTGATCCTTATGCCGGCGAATGGCTGCATGCGGCAGGAGAATATACCGAAAAAGATGGCACTACCCGCCGGGTGGCAATCTGCATCGGCCCTGAGCATGGCACTGTGGGTGCAGAACTGGTCAAAGAAGCGGCTAAGGAAGCGGTCAAAGGAGTGGGTTTTGACCTGCTGATAGTCTGCGGCTTTGCCTTTGACCCGCATGTTTCCGAAGAAGCCAGGCGCTACGGCAAGCTTACCGTTCTGATAACCCGCATGAACCCCGACTTATCTATGGGTGATGAACTTTTGAAGACAACCGGCGCCGGGAATCTCTTTATGGTCTTCGGCGAGCCTGATGTTGATATCAGAAAGCGGGATGATGGCAAGGTGGTGGTGGAGATAAGAGGTGTGGATGTGTATGACCCGACTACCGGGCAGATTCGCAGCAGTTCCACTAACGATATTGCCTGCTGGTTCATAGATACTGACTATAACGAGGAAAGCTTCTTTGTCCGTCACGCTTACTTCACCAGTGCTGACGAACCTTACGAGAAATTGAAAAGAGCACTCAAAGCCGAAATTGACGAAGCCGCCTGGTCCTCACTTTATTCCACCGTGAGTCACCCCTTTGACGTACCCAAAACCGGGAAGATTGCCATCAAAGTCATCAACCACTACGGCGACGAGGTGCTCAAGGTTTATGAAGTGAGCTAAAATCCAACCACGTATAATAGGATATTATGGGATTAAAACAATTAGATTGGGGGGATAAAATTCACCTTATATAAAGGCGAAAAAATGTCTTGACAAAGTTAACCACCTTATTTGTTAAAACGAATATGTAACGTGATGCCCCACCCTATAGAGATCAAAAGATAAATTATCAGTACAGGAAAGAATAAGTCATTGTTTAATTTTACTGGATTTGTAGTATTTGCTATATAGGCCAAATGGAAGATGATTATTAAGAAAATGTTTGTTGCCAAACCAATGAAGTACATCCAATTTGAAATTATTAGAATGGAACTCTCTTTTCTCTCGGGCGCTAACCAATAATCTTTTTTAGGAAAGTTAATCCATTTTGTTGGGCATTTTTTTAATAAAAATGGGGTTAATAGGAATACTGATGTTATAAAGACCAATATGACACTTGAAAAAATAAAATTAGATTCATTCAACATCCAGCCATTTGGGAGACCCTTGGCGTCAAAATGAGTGGCAACTTTTTCGGGCAAGCGAGACCAATATAGTAGCTGACAAATTATACCGAAAATTGAGGTTAAAAGTAGAATTAGTTTCATTAGCATAATTTAACCAGCTAATACCGATTATTTCAATCCCCCTGCTTTTTAATTTACCAGATTTAAGTCTATTATAATAATGAAAGAAAAAGACCGGGTACTTAATCCGGCTTATACCATTTTGGAAATTGTTTCGAGCTATCTTTTAGCTGGTAATGCCTGCAAATCTCCTTTTTGCTTTTCCGCTGCAGACCTAGACGACAACGCTGGTGATAATGCACCTGGTAGAAGTGGGCGCAAGAATGCAAATTACAGTAAGGCTTTGGCTTACGCTGGATATTGCCCGTATACCAACAAGGCAATCGGCTGGCTTGAGCGTTCTCCCTGGGCTTGTAGCTTATACAAGGCGTTTTTTCGGGATAAGTATAACTTAAACCCAAACTACAGCATCCTTTTAATGCTTCTGTTGTAAAATGGACACACGAACGCAAGCTGCACCTATTCATGTTTTTTCCTCTTTCCCGTTGACTTGCTTTCTTTACTGACTAAACTGACTTCTTCAAAGGGCTTGCCTTATGGGTTCCGGATGCTTTATATTCTTTCTTTGTAAAATCAATCTTCATTTCGGTTTACGGCTTCCCGTAGGTTCTTTCCCGGCTTAAAGACCACCACTTTTTTAGCCGGAATGGTAATGGCTTCCCCGGTTCTTATATTTCTTCCCTGGCGCTCAGCCCGCTGGCGAACCAAAAATGCGCCAAAGCCAAGGATACGGACATTATCTCCCCTGCCGGCTGCTTCCTGAATTACTTCTAACATTGCGTCAATAACCCGCCCGGCCACCTTTT
The DNA here is from genome assembly GCA_000681355.2 of Peptococcaceae bacterium SCADC1_2_3. GTDB lineage: Bacteria > Bacillota > Desulfotomaculia > Desulfotomaculales > Nap2-2B > SCADC1-2-3. The sequence continues at coordinate 73,268 of JJNX02000001.1, read as the reverse complement.
GGGTTATATCGGCCTTAGAGGATATTTCTCTTATCAGTTCGAGTTTCGTCACTGTTTGCCCTCCTTTGGTTTTATGACAGGTTTTTTTAATTTACCTGCTTTTATGATTAATTTCTATATTTTTGTTTGTTATCCTGCTATTTTTCGCCAAAATTTTAACTATTATTTTCTTTCTGTGCTTTTGAAAAAGAAATTAAAAAGTCCTTAAGGCGTAGATTTAATACAAATCGTCCAGACAGACGAAATTACTGCCATGTTTCATAATTGGTGTTACTGATTGAAACAGTAAAAAGTTTAGCTTAAAAATATTAGTTTAAAAAGAAGGTATATAAAGGTAAGTGAAGAATAAATAACATGTTAAGGAAAATAATTATTGTTTGCTAGATATAATTGGTCAGCGTTAAAGCCGTAAGTTTTTAAAGTAGGGGTAAAATTAGGACAAAAGCACCGAGGTGGAATTATCCCCCCTAATTTTAGGATAAAAATTGCACCTGAGTGCAATTAAGAAAGAGTTGAACGAGTTAGGCGCAGACGGCTTGCCTCACTTAGAATCCTACCCCCACGTGAAAAATGAGTTGATGATCAACAGCATAGAATGATAGCCCACCAACCAAACTATCGTCCTGTCACGCTGAACTTGCTTCTCCCATAGCCACCCACTAATAAACGTAACTACCGCCATCCCTATGACCCCACCGAATATCATCCCCTCATTTAGTCTTTTTTAGTGCCTGCTGCCTTTATGCCTGCTCTTCAATCTATTAAGTAAAGCATCCTCCGTAATTGGTAATTAAGTATGGTGTCCCTCAAATTCCCTCAAATTCCCAACTGCTGTTTCAGGTCTTTTTCGTTCATCGGGAAGCCTCCTTTTACGCAACAAAAAAGAACGGAAGCTGTCCGTTCTCTTTTGCCATGCACACTGTTTAATTATGCCTTAGAATCCATTCCAACAGTTGTTTGTCATCCATCTCGCCGACGGCAAGCTTTAAGCCTATTTTAATGATATCCTGATCCGAGCAAGTGAGTCCGGCGCCGTTCAGTTCAAGAAAAACCATCATGGCCAACATCCCTATTCTCTTATTGCCGTCAACAAAGGAATGGTTTTTGATGAGGGAATAGCCTAAACGCGCCGCCTTCGTCTCCAGCGTCCTATATAGATATTCCCCGCCGAAGGTCTGAAACGGGGCGTTGACCGCCGAATCCAGAAGGTTCTCGTCACGAATCCCGTCCATGCCTCCGGTTTCTCTGATTAGCGCGCGCTATGCATCATCACAATCTGCGGGATGCTCAAGCGTTTCATTTGGCCAGTTCCTCGAACGCCGCGCGGTGTTTGGCAATCAGGCGACCGGCGATGCTTTTCACATCCTCGTTGTTCGTCACTTGTTCCGCCTGATATTCGCTGAACTCAATTATAACGTAACGCGGCACATTGTTTTTCAGAATGATCGCAACACCATTCTCATCAACCAGACGAGCCACCTTGGAGAAATTCTGATTGGCCTCGGTAATGGATACCAGGCTGTTTGTATTGATATTCATTCAAAACACCCCCTACTTCTATTATACACAGAAATAGGATAAATTAAACCTAATCCATCAAAACATTTCACCCAAGGACTTAACAATTTCCAGAGAAAAATAGGGTCAGGTCTTGAAATATCATTTTTAAACAGTCCTTGCTTGAGCACATTACTGACCGTTGTGTAATGAATTTTATCTGTTTAGCTGTCTCATGCCGGTAGAGATGTTAGCGACAGGAGTTTCAAACATGAGGTGATAATGATTATCCATAAAACAATAAGTACGACATAGCCAATTGTATCGTTTTAAAACCAAGCCCAGTTTATTGTGTCCCCAGAATTGCTTACAACTCTAAATAAATTCTAATCGCTTTTCTGATTTGTTCTCTAAAATCTTCTGCTAATATTTCTCCGCCCTTTTCTTCCAGTCTTTCCTTTGCCATGGCTCTTATCTGATGTGCCATAGCAATAGAATCCTTACTTAACCCAGTATCTTCCGCAAATTTATTAACGTCGCGGCTTGCTTATAGTCTATGATTTTTTAAAGAAAAGACTGTTTCGGCGGCTAATAAATACTTTTTTAAAAAGTAAGCAAAAAGTAGTATAATATTAAAGTAAAAAGTATATCATTATTTGTTTTTTTTATTTGTTATACAGGTGACTATAAAATGTGGCCAGAAGTACTCCAAAAAGTAACCAAATATAATCCGGAAGCCGACCTTGTTTTAAATAAGGCCTATCCTTTTGCCCTAGCCGCCCACCAGGAACAAAAACGGATTTCAGGAGAACCTTTTATTCATCACCCTTTGGCGGTAGCAAGCATTTTGGCTGATTTAGAACTAGACATAGAAACTATCGTGGCCGGGCTGCTGCACGACACGGTTGAGGATGCCGGAATTACTTTAGACCAAATCGAAAAAGATTTTGGTCAGGAAATAGCTCTGCTGGTAGATGGCGTAACTAAGTTAGGCCGTTTGGAATTTAAATCCAGAGAAGAACAGCAGGCGGAAAATTTACGCAAGATGTTTTTGGCTATGGCTAAAGACATCCGGGTAATTTTAATTAAATTAGCCGATCGCTTGCACAATATGCGAACCTTAAAATATCAATCTGAACTTAAGCAAAAGGAAATTGCCCGGGAAACACTGGAAATATACACCCCTTTAGCGCACCGGTTGGGCATTTACCGTTTAAAATGGGAATTGGAGGATCTGGCCTTTTGTTTTTTGGAGCCGGCAAAGTATCATGAGTTATCGGAAAGAATAGCCCAAACCAGAAGCAAAAGGGAAGAATACATTTTAAGCGTAGCTACAATTTTAAAAGAAAAACTAAACACCGTAGGTATTAAGGCTGATATTGAAGGCCGGCCTAAGAATCTTTATAGTATTTACGCTAAAATGCAGCGACAACAAAAAGATTTAAATGAGATTTACGATGTGCAAGGCGTAAGGATAATTGTAAATTCTATTCGCGATTGTTACGCCGCCTTAGGTACTGTCCATACCCTCTGGAAGCCTATTCCCGGCCGGTTTAAAGACTTTATCGCCATGCCTAAATCTAACATGTACCAGTCGCTGCATACTACGATAGTTGGTCCGCAAGGAAGCCCCCTGGAAATTCAAATTAGAACCTGGGAAATGCAGCAAACAGCGGAGTACGGCATTGCCGCTCACTGGCGGTACAAAGAAGGAAAGCAAAGAGACAAGGGTTTAGAGGAAAAACTGGCCTGGTTGCGCCATATTTTAGAATGGCAGCATGACTTGCGCGATGCCCGCGAATTTATGGAAAGCTTAAAAATAGACCTTTTTACTGATGTGGTGTTTGTTTTTACCCCTAAAGGAGATGTTTGGGAGCTGCCTGCCGGTTCAGGTCCTCTTGACTTTGCTTACCGGGTACACACTCAGGTTGGCCATAGCTGTGTGGGGGCAAAAGTTAACGGGCGTATAGTTTCTTTAGATTATAAACTTAAAAATGGGGAAATTGTCGAGATTCTCACCTCTAAACAAATCGCCGGACCGCGGCGGGACTGGTTAAACCTGGTCAAAACCTCAACGGCCAAAACGCGCATTCGCCAGTGGCTGAAAAAAGAACATCGGGAAGAAAACATCCTTAAAGGAAAGGAAGCTTTAGAGCGGGAAGTAAAAAAACAAGGCGTGGACGTAAGTCTGGTAAAAAACGAAAACCTAGAGGAACTAGCGCAACAAATGAATATGTCTAGCGAGGAAGATGTATACGCGGCTGTAAGCAACGGGACAGTTACGCCCCAAAGCGTAATAAACCGGCTTATAGAAAAATTAAGACCGGAGAAAAAAGAGCTTTTAAAAATAGAGGATTTTCAGCAATTAAAAATAGAGCCTCATCCCGTAAGCAATCGTGATGGAATAAGACAGGGAATTAGAATAAAAGGAATTGATGATCTTTTAGTTCACCTGGCCCATTGTTGCAACCCGGTGCCTGGTGATGCTATTATAGGTTATGTTACCCGGGGAAGAGGCGTTTCAGTGCACCGGGCTGATTGCCGGAACATAAACTTGCTATGCGCCAGAGAGCAAGAGCGGATAGTAGAAACTTTTTGGGGCAAAGACTTCCAGTCTCCTTTTCAGGTTAAATTGGAAGCACTGGCCATGGACCGGGCAGGTTTATTAAATGATATAATGGCTATCCTTGCGGAGCTAAAAATAAATGCCAATTGGGTAACTGCCCGCGGGCGGAAAAATAATCAGGCAACTATTGAATTAGCCCTGGAAATAAAAAACGTAGAACAGTTAAATTTTATTATCAGTCGAATTAACCGTATAAAGGACGTTTACGAAATTAAAAGAACCAGCTAGGAGGTAAAAATTTGATTCTTGATGGTTTTCCGGTAGGATTCATTGGGGCCAATTGTTATTTTATTGGCTGCGAAGAAACGCACGAAGGAGCGATAATAGATCCTGGCGCAGACGGGAAAAGAATTTTAAGCCGCTTGGAAAAATTGCCGCTTCAGTGCCATCAAATTATTTTGACCCATGGACATACGGATCACATAGGTGCTTTAGCCTTTGTGCAAGAAGCAACCGGGGCGGCCGTCCTTATTCACACCGCTGATGCCGCTATGCTTACAGGTCCGGCTAAAAATATTCCTTTCCTTGGAGGAACAAAAAAACAAAGCAAAGCGGCTGACCGGCTTTTGCAGGAAGGTGATCTTATTGAGGTAGGCAAAATATTGATAAAGGTTATTCACACGCCAGGGCATACCCCGGGCGGTATTTGCCTTGCCATCGATAACATTTTGTTTACGGGGGACACTTTATTTGCCGGTTCGATAGGCCGTACCGACTTCCCAGGGGGTAGTCACCGGCAATTAATAGAATCAATTAAGAAAAAGTTGCTTGCCTTTCCTCCGGAAACAATAGTTTATCCTGGTCACGGTCCGGCAACCACTATTGGCGAGGAAAAAAAATATAATCCTTTTTTGTAAAGAGGAGAATTAATAACTATGTTGACTACGCGTCCTCGAGGTACTAACGACATTCTTCCTGAGGAAGCTTTTAGGTGGCAATATGTGGAAGGTGTTTTTCGCCGGCTTTGTCAGGATTATGGTTTTGCGGAAATACGTACTCCCATTTTTGAACATACAGAGCTTTTTACCCGGAGTGTTGGGGAAGTTACGGACATTGTGAGCAAAGAAATGTATACTTTTACCGACCGCGGTGAACGCAGCCTTACTTTGCGTCCCGAAGGAACTGCTGCAGTGGTAAGGGCTTATTTGGAAAGCGGCTTAAAAAGCGGTCCCCACCCGGTAAAGCTTTATTACCTTGGACCCATGTTTCGCTATGATCGTCCCCAGGCCGGGCGTTACCGCCAGTTTAACCAGGGTGGGGTGGAGGTATTTGGCACGGATGACCCGGAGGCTGATACAGAAGTAATTGCTTTAGCCGTAGACTTTTACCGGCGGCTGGGTTTACGTAATTTTGAACTCCACCTTAACAGTATTGGCTGTAATGTATGCCGGCCTGTTTTAAAAGAAAAATTATCCTCTTTTTTTAAAATTAGACAAAAGGAACTTTGTCCCAACTGTCAGGAGCGCCTGGAGTATAACCCTTTGCGCATTTTAGACTGCAAAAAACCCCAAGACCAGGAAATAGCCAAAGGTGCTCCGGACAGCCTTTCCTGTTTGTGTCCTACTTGTATAGCTCATTTCGAAGCTGTTTTAGGAAACCTGGAAGCTTTAAAAATCCCTTATCTTATAGATAAAAAATTGGTTAGGGGACTGGATTACTACACCCGGACCACTTTTGAAATTATGGTGGCCGGCACTTGGGCCCAAAGCTCCGTTGGGGGAGGGGGGCGGTATGATGATTTAGTGGCTGTTTTAGGCGGTCCGCCCACCCCAAGCATTGGCTTTGCCGTGGGGTTGGAGCGGGTTATTTTAACCATGAACAAGCAAAATACCCCTTTTCCGGCCCCGGAAAACCTGGATGTTTTTATTGTTGAAGCAGATGAAGAAGCATCGAGGGCAGCGTTAGAACTCTTGTTTTTTGTGCGCGCGCAGGGTCTATCCGCCGATAAAGATTTTTTAGGTCGAAGCTTAAAAGCCCAAATGAAATATGCCGCCAAAAAAAAAGCCCGGTTTGTGGCCATTTTGGGTAAGGAAGAATTAAACCGGCAGGTTGTTTCCTTAAAGGACATGGCAAGCGGTGAACAAAGAGAAATTTTACCTGCCGAAATAAAAGAAGAAATCATGCAGCGTTGCCATCAAGGCATAGAAACTTAATTAACGGGAAGGGGAAAAAATATTTTTGGCCGATTATTTGTTTGGTTTAAAAAGATCGCACTACTGTGGTAATTTACGTAAAGAACACACCGGTCAACAGGTGGTACTTATGGGTTGGGTTCAGCGGCGAAGGGACCACGGGGGGTTGATTTTTGTTGATTTGCGCGATCGTTCCGGCTTGGTTCAGGTGGTATTTAATTTTGAAGCGGACGAAGAAGCTTTTCGAGAGGCCCAACTCCTCCGTAATGAATATGTTCTGGCGATACCCGGGGAAGTAGCTTTGCGTCCGGAAGGAACAGAGAATCCTAATTTAGCCACCGGGGAAATAGAAGTTCGATGTCAAAAAATCTATATTTTAAATCGCGCCGCAACTACCCCTTTTCTTATTGAAGATCAAAGCGAGGTTGATGAGTCCTTGCGTTTAAAGTACCGTTATTTAGACTTGCGCCGTCAAGAGATGCAGCGGGTTTTAATGATGCGGCACAGAGCCGCTAAGGCCGTGCGGGATTTTTTAGGTGCCCGGGGGTTTTGGGAGATTGACACTCCTATGCTTACGCGGAGCACTCCGGAAGGAGCACGTGACTATCTGGTGCCTAGCCGGCTTAACCCGGGAAGTTTTTACGCTTTACCCCAATCACCCCAACTATACAAACAAATGCTTATGGCTGCCGGTGTAGAGCGTTATTTTCAAATTGTGCGCTGCTTTAGAGATGAAGACTTGCGGGCCGACCGACAGCCGGAATTTACCCAGATAGACATGGAAATGTCTTTTGTGGAAAGAGATGATATTTTAAATTTAGTTGAGGAAATGATGGTTTACCTTTGTCGGGAAACAGTTAGTTTAAAAGTTTCCCACCCTTTTCCCCGCCTTACTTTTGAGCAAGCACACGCACGTTACGGAACTGATAAGCCTGATTTAAGATTCGGTTTAGAATTACGTGATTTAACTGATCTGGTTGCTTCTTGCGGCTTTAAAGTATTTTCTTCGGCCGCAAACGCCAAAGGACAGGTGAAAGGAATTAATGCCGTGGGTTGCGGTAATTTTAGCCGCAAGGAAATTGATGAACTGACCTCATTAGTCACTAACTGGCGGGCAAAAGGCTTGGCTTATTTTTTCGTTACTTCAGAGGGGGTAAGATCACCCATTGCTAAATTTTTTGCCCCGGCCGAGATTCGGGCAATATTGGAGCGCTTTGAAGCTAAAGAAGGTGATTTACTGCTATTTTTAGCTGATAAGCCGCAAATTGTAAATCCTGCTCTGGGGGCCTTGCGCCTGCACCTGGCTGAACGCTTAAGGCTAATCACGGAGGGTAAATTCCAATTCCTTTGGGTCTTGGACTTTCCTTTATTAGAATACAGTGAAGAAGAAAAAAGATATACGGCCATGCACCACCCGTTTACCTCTCCTAAGGTAGAAGACCTTGCTCTTTTAACCGAAAATCCTGTTTTAGCCCGCGCCCAAAGTTATGATTTGGTTTTAAACGGAGTGGAAATTGGCGGTGGAAGCATCCGGATTCACCGGCGGGATATTCAAGAAAAAATGTTTGCGGCTATTGGGCTTTCCCCTCAGGAAGCTATAGAAAAATTTGGTTTTATGTTAGAAGCCTTTGATTACGGTACCCCTCCTCACGGAGGAATAGCTTTGGGTTTTGACCGGTTGCTTATGCTTCTGGCTAACAAAAAAACTATTCGTGACGTTATTGCCTTTCCTAAAACGCAAAACGCGGTAGATTTAATGCTAAATGCACCTGCTCCAGTATCTAGTAAACAATTAAAGGAAGTATCTCTTAAGTTAAATATTTAAGCAATATTAAGAAATATTAAGAAAATAAGAAATATTTATTGATCTTAAAATTAAAAAATAATTTTTTTAGGCAGGAATTTGTCTAATGAATAGAGAAAGCAATTAAGTAAGAATTTTTTTTAAAAGGGAGGGGTAAAGTGTTTAAAATTCTGGAAAAAGACATTCTCTCACCGGTGATTAAACAAATGGAAATTGAGGCCCCAAGAGTTGCTAAAAAGTGTCAGGCAGGCCAGTTTGTTATTTTGCGCCTTCACGAAAAAGGAGAAAGAATTCCCTTAACCATAGCTGATTTTGACCGGAATAAAGGAACTATAACCATTGTTTTTCAGGAGGTTGGCAAATCTACCAGGGAGTTGGGGAAAATGGAGGCCGGGGATCAAATTGTAGATTTTGTCGGTCCGTTAGGTTTGCCTTCCCATATTGAAAAATTTGGCAACGTAATTTGCATTGGCGGGGGGGTAGGTATTGCTCCTGTTTTTCCTATTGCCCGTGCTTTAAGAGATATTGGTAATAATGTTACGGGAATAATTGGGGCCCGGACTAAAGATTTGTTATTTTGGGAAGAAAAAATGCGGGCCGCCTGTGACGAACTAAAGGTTACCACCGATGACGGTTCGTACGTGCGGAAAGGTTTTGTTACTGACGTAATGAAAGAGATTATTGAAGACAAGGGGAAAGATAATATTGCCCTGATTTTGGCTATCGGCCCTCAGCCAATGATGCGGGTTGTTTGTAACGTTACTAAAGAGTACGGGATTAAAACCATTGTTAGTTTGAATTCCTTAATGGTAGACGGAACGGGAATGTGTGGTTGCTGCCGGGTAACGGTGGGTGGGCAAACAAAGTTTGTTTGTGTTGATGGCCCTGAATTTGATGGTCATTTAGTGGATTTTACCGAATTAGCTAAACGAAGCGCTATTTATCTAGAAAAGGAAAGAGAAGCTCTTGACTACCATAAATGTACGTGTGGAGGTGCATCCTAATGGCCGAAACCGCCAAAACAAAAAAAGTAATTATTCCTAAAAAACATCCTATGCCAACTCAGGATGCCGGAGAAAGAGTTAAGAATTTTAACGAAGTGGCTCTGGGATATGCAATTGAGACGGCGGTGACAGAAGCGGAGCGTTGTATCCAGTGTAAAAAAAGTCCTTGTCTCGCGGGATGTCCGGTAGAGGTGGATATCCCGGCCTTTATTAAGCTTATGGCGGAAAAAGATTTTGCCGGTGCAATTAAGAAACTTAAAGAAAAAAATGCTTTACCGGCTATTTGTGGACGGGTATGCCCGCAGGAAAGCCAGTGCGAAATGTATTGCACTTTGGGTAAAAAACACGAACCGGTAGCTATTGGCAGACTGGAACGTTTTTGTGCTGATTGGGAGTTGGAGCATGGCGTAACTTTACCTGAGGTGGTTCCTCCTAATAAGTTAAAAGTAGCCATTGTCGGTTCCGGTCCGGCAGGGCTTACTTGTGCGGCCGATTTAGCAAAGTTAGGCTACCAAGTAACTATTTTTGAGGCCTTGCATGTCCCGGGCGGTGTTTTAATGTATGGTATTCCTGAGTTTCGTTTACCAAAAAAAGTAGTGCAAACAGAAATAGACAACGTTAGGAAACTAGGGGTAGATATTCAGGTTGATTCCGTAGTTGGCAAGTTAGCTACGGTAGACGAACTTTTAAACGAAGGTTTCCAGGCTGTTTTTATTGGTACAGGGGCCGGTTTACCTTACTTTATGAATATACCGGGGGAAAATTTTTGCGGCGTATATTCAGCCAATGAATTTCTTACCCGGACAAACTTAATGAAGGCCTATTTATTTCCTGAATACGATACCCCGATTAGAATTGGCCGCAAGGTAGCCGTAGTTGGGGGAGGCAATGTGGCGATGGATTCAGCCCGTACCGCTTTGCGTTTAGGGGCGGAAGAGTCTTGGATTGTCTACCGGCGTTCAAAAGAAGAAATGCCGGCCCGGATTGAAGAGGCAGAGCACGCCGAAGAGGAAGGGGTCAAATTTGCCTTTTTGACCAGCCCGACCCAAATTTTTGGCAATGAGCAAGGTTGGGTAGAACGAATGGAATGTTTACGCTACGAATTAGGTGAGCCTGACGAATCCGGCCGGCGCAGGCCTGTGCCTATTTCAGGCTCAGAATACATCATGGAAGTAGATACAGTGGTAATGGCTATCGGCCAAGGGCCGAATCCTCTTGTACCCCGTACTACAACGGGCTTGGCCGTAACCAAGAAAGGCAATATTGTAGCGGATTTAAAAACCGGGGCTACCTCTAAGTCGGGGGTATACGCGGGTGGCGACATTGTTACCGGTGCGGCTACGGTTATCCTGGCCATGGGAGCCGGGCGCGTGGCGGCAAATGCAATTCACCAGTACCTTGCAGGTAAGAATACTTAAGCATATAATAAATTTATAGAATTAATAAAAATATAAAGTAATTAGGGAAGTAAGGCTAGAATTATGAATTTAAAAGACATCCAAAAGATTCTTAAGGCTGAAGTGCTTTGTGGCGAGCACTTACTGGAGCGGGAAGCAGAGACCGGATTTGGTTGTGACCTGATGAGTGAAATGTTGGCTTTTGCCGGTTCTCATACTCTCTTAATTACTTCCCTTATTAATGAACATGTAATTCATACCGCCGAAATAATGGATGCCGTGGGAGTAGTGTTTGTAGGAGGGAAACGACCGGCAAAAGAAATAATTAAAAAAGCTGAAGCAAGCTATATTCCTCTTTTATCTACCCCCTTTTTAATGTTTAAGTGTTGCGGTTTGCTTTTTACGAACGGACTTCAGGGATGCATGAGGGACTCTACTCAATGAACCACCCGGACAAAGAAGCAGATAGCAAACCGCAGTTTAAGCTAGAGTTTAAGATAGGAGAAAAAGATTTTAGTGTAGCCGGAGAGGCAGCTTCAAAGGTTAAAAAAACACTGCAACAGTTGGGTTTAAGGCCGGAGGAAGTTAGAAATATAGCCATCATCGTTTATGAAGCCGTAATGAATGTTATTATTCACGCTACCCACGGAGAGCTTGAAGTAATTATTGTTCCCGAGAAGGTGGTTGTCTTAACGGAAGATACAGGAATGGGAATTCCTGATTTAGAAATGGCCATGAAGGAAGGATACTCAACTGCGACCCATGAGGTACGGGAAATGGGTTTTGGAGCAGGAATGGGTTTACCTAATATTAAACAATGTTCCCATAAATTAAATATTAAGTCTCAGGTAGGAGTAGGTACGGTTTTGGAGGCAATAGTTTATTTGTCTTCCAAAGATTAAATAAGTTAAGGTAGGAGTAGTTTAATGTCTAGTTACTTTCATTCAATAACCCTTGATTATGAAAAATGTATGGGTTGTACAAATTGTATTAAAAGGTGCCCTACAGAAGCTATTCGCGTTCACGACGGTAAAGCCCATATAATAGGAGAACGATGCATTGATTGCGGCGATTGTATCCGGGTTTGTCCTTATAACGCTAAAATTGCGGTTACCGATACCTTGGACAAACTTTCCGAATTTAAGTATAAGATTGCTCTTCCAGGTCCTACATTTTACGCCCAATTTAAAGAAGAGGAAAGCGTGGAAAACATTCTTGACGCTTTTTTAAACATCGGTTTTGATGATGTTTTTGAGGTTGCTTTGGCAGAAGAAGTAGTATCTTTTATGACCCGTCATTACTTAAGTACAAATAAGTATAAAAAACCGCTTATTTCTTCATACTGTCCTGCTGTTTTACGTTTAATGCAAATTAAATTTCCCGATCTTTTAAGCCAAGTATCTCCTTTTATGACTCCTAGAGAAATAGCTGCCAGGATAGCTAAGGAAGAGGCCGTAAAAAGAAAGGGTATTCCTTATGAAGATATTGGTGCTTTTGCTATTTCACTTTGTCCGGCTAAAGTGACCGAGATGACACAGCCTACGGGTATAAAAAATTCCGCCGTTGATGGAGTTATTAATATGTCTTTGGTATACAAAGATATACTTAAGCAATTAGCTAAAAATCATAAAAAAGAGAAAAATAAGAATTTACAAAAAGCAACTGGCCTTGGAATGTCCTGGGGTTACATTACCGGAGAGGCTAAAGCGTTGAATTATGGTTCAATTTTAGCAGTTTGCGGTATTCATAATGTGGTAAGTTTATTGGAAGAAATAGAAAGGGGCGAATTAAGAGATGTTGATTTTCTTGAACTCCGGGCTTGTACCGGGGGGTGCGTAGGCGGTCCCTTAAGTATACAAAATCCATTTGTAGGAAGGGTAAAGTTAAAATATTTTGTTGAAAAGTACCGGGCAAAAACGCCGTATTACCAGGAAAAAGATATGTTGGATTTTTACCAACAAGGCAGGTTTTTTTCTACCGAACCTATCCTGCCCAGACCAGTAATGATGCTTGATGAAGACGTATCCAAAGCACTGCTTAAAATGGAACGTTTAGATAAAATAACTAACGAACTACCTGGTCTGGACTGTGGCGCCTGTGGCGCACCAAGCTGCCGGGCCTTGGCCGAGGACGTTATCCGGGGTTTGGCTGTTGACACTGATTGTATTTTTAAGTTAAGGGAAAGAGTACAAACCTTAGCCGAAGAAGTACTTGATTTAGCGCGTAAAATGCCTCCGGCAATGGTTAGTAACTCATCAAAAGCAAAGGGAAAGAAAAAAGAAAAGGTTAACGAATAAACAAAAGAGGGCCCCTAAATAGTCATAAATAAATATTGCTTAGGAGGAAAATAATGACTCTTGGCGAGTTGGTTAATTTATTGGGTTTTGAAACTTTAACCGGTGAGGTTAACTTGGACAAAGAAATAAAGTCGGGATACGTTTCTGACCTTTTGTCTGATGTTATCGCCAATATTGAAGAAGGTTCCGTCTGGATTACCATCCAAAGACATGTAAATGTTTTAGGCGTGGCCAAACTCAGAGATATTCTCGCGATCATTATTCCGCGTAAGCTTGAATTAGAACAAGAAGTTATTGAAAGAGCTAAAAGTGAAAATATTGCTATTTTAAGAGATTATCGCCCGGCCTTTGAAATTAGCGGTCTTATTTATAATGCTTTAAAAAGAGGTTAATAAGAGGTGACCGGCTTTTTTTGTGACTTTCATATCCATTCAACCCTTTCACCATGTGCCAGCCTGGAAATGTCTCCTCAAAATGTTATTAAAAAGGCCAAAGAGGTGGGCTTGGATATTATTGCCATTACCGATCATAACATGGTAGAAAATACTATTTATGTCCATGAGTTAGGGAAAAAACTTGGTTTAGTGGTGCTATTTGGTATGGAAATACAAACCAGGGAAGAAATTCATCTCTTAGTTTTATTTGATAATTATAAGACCGCTCTAGATTTTCAAAGAGAAATTTATGAATTCCTACCAGCGGTTAAAAATAACCCGGTTTTTTTTGGCGACCAGGTAGTAGTGGATGAAAATGGTAACATTATTCGCTTTGAAGAAAGGCTGCTTTTAAATTCCGTCCAGATTTCACTTGAAGATGCTGTTTCCAGGGTTAAGTTAAAAGAGGGGCTGGTAATTCCTTCTCATATAGATAGCCAGACCTTTAGTATTATCAGTCAACTGGGTTATGTACCGGATAATCTTTCCTTTGATGCTTTAGAAGTACGTAATAAGCAAAAAATAGAGGAACTTTTACCGTTGGTCAACCCGAAAGGTATTCCTTTTGTTACATTTTCTGATGCTCATTACCTTATAGATATAGGTAAAAGAAGAACTGTTTTTTATCTTAAAGAGCCGAGCTTTAAAGAAATAGCCAGAGCCTTAAAATTTGAAGAAGGGCGTTATCTGGAGTTTCAATAACTTAAGGTGTTTATTTTAAGATAGGATTAATTAATTATGGTAAATGAAATTTGTGTTCATATTATGGACATTGTAGCCAATTCTTTAACGGCAGAAGCAAAAAATATTTGTATTTTTATCACGCGGGATAACAAGAAAAATTTTCTTTCCATGAAGATAGTGGATGACGGAAAAGGGATGTCAGAAGAGATGGCTAAAAAAGTAGTTGACCCTTTTTTTTCAACTAAAACTGGTAAGAAAACAGGACTAGGTGTTCCTCTTTTAAAGGGTACGGCAGAACATTGCGGAGGTAATTTTTATTTAAAAAGCAAGGTGAGGAAAGGTACAGAAATTTATTCTTCCTTTGTTTTGAACCATCCTGATTTACCATTATTGGGAAATATTAAAGAAACCATCCTGGTATCAGTTATAAGTAATCCAGAGGTAGATTTTAAATTTCATTATACAATAAATGGTAATAGATTTATCCTGGATACTAAAGAAATAAAGGCCCAGTTGGGCGATGTACCCATAAACCATCCAGAAATAATAAAGTTTTTACGTATATATCTTGACGAAAATTTATAATTTAGATAAATTTATTATTAAGAAATTAAGAAAGGGGCAGAAACGTGAGTTATATTTTGGATAAAGGAGGAATAAGCACGTGAAAGCAACCGACGGTGATCTACTGAAAGAATTTACTTCGGAACATATTGCAAAAATGGATGAAATTATCAACAAGTACAAAGGTAAACCGGGAGGATTAATTCCGGTCTTGGAAGAAGTTCAGGTAGCCCTTGAATATTTGCCTATTTCTGTCCAGAAAAGAATCGCTGAAGGATTAAATCTTCCGTTGAGTCGTGTTTATGGAGTAGTGACTTTTTATTCATTTTTCACAATGACTCCCCGGGGTAAGCATTTGGTACGCGTGTGCTTGGGAACGGCCTGTTATGTTCGAGGGGGTAAAGCTATTGCTGAAAAAATAGAGAAGGAGTATGGGGTGAAAAAAGGTGAAACGACCGCTGATAGAATGTTTACTTATGAAACAGTTAGATGTGTTGGTGCTTGTGGATTAGGACCGATGGTTCTTGTGGATGACAATGTTCACGGAAGGGTAAAACCAACAAAAATCAAGGAGATATTAAATCAATATAATTGATAAGCAAAAAGGAGGGAAGTAACTATGGCAAAGCTAACGATAGAAGATTTAAGAAAGATCAAGGAAAAAGTTCACGCCGAAACCTCCTTGAGAGATGGTGCCTGGAGAGTAAAGGTGACCGTTCATATGGGAACTTGTGGTATTGTCTCCGGGGCAAGGGAGGTTATGAGCGCGCTGATACAGGAGATTGAGGAGGCAGGCGTAACGGATGTTATGGTGACAACATCTGGGTGCATGGGGTTGTGCAGCAGGGAACCTTTGGTTACTGTGGAAGCTATGGAACAGGAGCCAATTAAGTACGAATATATGAATGCAAACAAGATGAGACAGGTTTTCAAAAGACATATTTTACAGGGAGAGGTTCAAACCCCATTTGTTCTGGCCAAAGGGGCAGAAATTATAAAGTAGTAAAAATGTGATGCATCACGGCATTATGCCCTTAGTTTTATCAGACTTTTATACGAGAATGACTCCAAAAAATTGAGATAAGGAGGATGATACCCAGTTGAAGGTGTTTCGTGCACATTTATTGCTTTGCGGAGGAACAGGTTGCCATGCTTCTGGAAGTCTTGCCGTAAAGAAGGCTTTGATTGCCGAGCTGGATAAAAAAAATCTTTCAGAAGAAATTAAAATTGTCGAAACTGGTTGTAATGGATTTTGTGCCTTGGGTCCTATTATGGTGGTCTATCCGGAAGGCGTCATTTATACGTTGATCAAGCCAGAGGATATTCCGGAATTAGTTGAAGAACATCTCGTTAAAGGAAGGCTTTTACAGAGGCTCCTTTATAAAGAACCAACCACAGAAGAAGTCATTCCCACCATGCAGGAGATACCCTTTTTTGCTCTTCAGGAATTAAGGGTATTGAGAAATAGAGGTCTTATCGACCCGGAAAAAATTGATGAGTACATTGCCAGGGATGGTTATGCCGGGATGGCTAAGGCCTTATCTGACATGTCCTCAGAAGAAATTATCAAAGAAGTTTTGGACTCAGGATTACGAGGAAGAGGCGGAGCAGGTTTTCCCACCGGTCTTAAGTGGAAGTTTGCCTTCCAGTCCAAGGGGGATGTAAAATATGTCCTTTGTAATGCCGATGAGGGTGACCCTGGTGCCTTCATGGACAGAAGTGTCCTTGAAGCTGATCCCCATGCTGTTATTGAGGGTATGGTTATTGCCGCTAAAGCTATTGATGCTCATCAAGGTTACATTTACTGTCGTGCCGAATATCCACTGGCTATTCAACGTTTGAATATTGCCATCACTCAAGCAAAAGAATATGGACTTTTGGGAAAGGATATTTTAGGAACCGGTTTTGATTTTGATCTTGAAATTTACCAGGGGGCGGGAGCCTTTGTCTGTGGGGAAGAAACGGCTTTAATGACTTCCATTGAGGGAAATAGAGGAATGCCCAGGCCAAGGCCCCCTTTTCCGGCTGTTTCAGGACTGTGGGGGAAACCAAGTGTTTTAAACAATGTAGAAACTTTAGCTAATATTGGTCAGATCATATTAAGGGGTAGTGCCTGGTATGCCAGTGTGGGTACGGAAAAAAGCAAAGGGACCAAGGTTTTTGCCTTGACAGGCGATGTAAATAATATTGGTTTGGTAGAAGTTCCCATGGGAACCACCCTGGGAAGTATCGTATATGATATCGGAGGGGGTATCCCTGGTGGAAAGAAGTTTAAAGCCGCTCAATTGGGCGGGCCGTCAGGCGGTTGTATTCCCGTTCAGCATTTAAATGCACCGGTTGATTATGAAAACGTAGTAGAATTGGGAGCCATTATGGGGTCTGGTGGCTTGATTGTCATGAATGAGGACAAATGCGCCGTGGATATGGCCCGTTTCTTTATGGAATTTTGTCAGGAGGAATCCTGTGGAAAGTGTACTCCTTGTCGCGAGGGAACAAAAAGAATGCTTGAGATCCTCACCGACATTACTTTAGGAAAGGGTAAAGAAGGGGATATTGAGCTTCTCGAAGAACTGGCTAGAACCATTAAAGATTCCGCCCTTTGCGGACTTGGTCAAACGGCTCCTAATCCTGTTTTGAGTACCATCCGTTATTTCAGGGATGAATATGAGGCCCATATAAGGGATAAGCGTTGTCCCGCGGCAGTTTGTGCTGCTTTATTTAAGTCGCCCTGTCAGCATACCTGTCCGGTTGAAATGGATATCCCGTCTTACATTGCTTTAGTGCGGGCAGAACGTTTTGAAGAGGCTTACAAGATTCTCCTAAAAACCAATCCTTTTCCTTCTGTTTGCGGAAGGGTTTGTGACCACAAATGCCAGTCAAAGTGTCGAAGGGGACAGGTGGACGAGCCGGTTGCCATCAAGCATCTAAAGCGGTTTATTACCGATAATGCGGCAAGACCTAAAATAGAACCGGTTCCTGTAACCAGAAAAGAAAGGATTGCCGTGGTTGGCGCGGGCCCTGCCGGTTTGACAGCAGCGCGAGACTTGGCGCAGCGGGGTTATAAAGTGGTTGTATTTGAAGAACTTTCAGAACCCGGGGGGATGCTTCGCTGGGCAATCCCTGCTTACAGGCTTCCCCGCAACATTTTGAGTCAAGAGATTGACAACATTCGGGCGCTAGGCGTGGAGATCAAGTGCAACACGCGCGTGGGAAAAAATATTTCTTTTGAAAAAGTTAACGAAGAATTCGATTATATTTACTTAGCTCCTGGCGCGCATAAGAGCCAGAAAATGGGAGCTGAAGGAGAGGACATCAAGGGCGTTTATGGTGGGGTTGAATTTCTAAGGGATTTTAATACCTATGAAGACGCCTGGTTGAAAGGTGAAAAAACACTTGGCGCAAGAGTGGCCGTAATTGGTGGTGGAAATTCAGCTATTGATGCCGCCCGTTGTGCCGTTCGTTTAGGTGTTGAAGTTACTATTCTTTACCGTCGTCTAAGGCAAGATATGCCTGCGGCAATAGAGGAAATTGAAGCGGCGGAAGAAGAGGGGGTCAAGATTGAGTACTTAGTGGCTCCTGTTAAGATTGACGAAGACAATGGAAAGGTAAGTGGGATTACCTGTCAACGGATGAAGCTTGGTGATTTTGACCGAAGCGGAAGAAAAAAACCTGTATCTATTGAAGGTTCCGAATTCACGCTTAGTGTGGATACTGTCATCGCTGCCATCGGTCAGGTATCAGATCTGACTTTTGTTCCTGATAATAGCGGCGTGAAAGTTAATAAATGGGACTGTTTTGAGTTGGCAAGCGGGAGTAAATCCCAAACAACAAATCCTAAATTCTTTGCGGGCGGAGATGCCGTTACAGGGCCGGATACGGTGATTGGGGCGATTGCCGCGGGACATAGGGCGGCAAAAGATATTGATAACACTATCAGGATAAGCAATGGAGAACCATTATATGAAGCACCTTCGGAAAAGGAGATTGACATCCCGCTTATCATCGATGAAGAGGTAAAGGAATGTCCTCAAACAAAAATGCCGGAAATAAAAGGTGCTGCCAGGCGAAATAGTTTCGATGAAGTAGAACTTGGTTTCATCCGGGAAGAGGCCATCCGGGAAGCGTGTCGCTGCCTGCGATGTGATGCAGAAATTTAATGGAGAGGAGAAAATATTGATGTCATCAGTAAACATAACTATAGATAATATCAAAGTAGAAGCGGAACCGGACAGCACCGTGTTAGAAGCGGCAAAAAAAGCAGGCATTAAAATACCAACCTTGTGTGCCTATCCTGAGATTGAACACACCCCTGGCGCTTGCCGGGTTTGTGTTGTAGAGGTTGAAAAAATGCCTAACCTGGTTGCGTCTTGTGTATACCCTGTTAATGAGGGTATGGTTGTCCGGACAAACACGGAGCGGGTCCGCAAGGCAAGAAGAATGACTGTGGAGCTTCTTTTGGCAAACCATCCACCAGAGTGCAATTTTTGCATCAGAGGCGGTAATTGTGAGCTTCAAAAGGTGGCGGAGCAGGTTGGCGTAAAAACAGTGAGGTTCGAATATCCTGTTTTCAACGTCGAAGAAATGATTGACCGGTCTAGCCTTTCTATTGTTCGGGATAGCAGAAAATGTATTAACTGTCATCGTTGCATTACCGTCTGTGAATCTATTCAGACAGTTGATGTCCTGACTGCTGCCTGGAGAGGAAGTGATGTAAGAGTGGTGCCAGCCTTTAATCTTCCTCTTAACGAGACAAATTGTACTAACTGTGGTCAATGCGTTATGGTCTGTCCCGTCGGTGCCCTTTACGAGAAAGACGATGTGGACGAGGTTTGTAAGGTACTTCAGGATCCCTCAAAGCACGTGGTAGTGCAAGAGGCCCCGGCTATACGCGCTGCCTTGGGAGAGGAATTTGGGATGCCTCCCGGCTCTTTGGTTACAGGGAAGATGATTGCCGCCCTTCGCAGGCTCGGGTTTGATAAGGTTTTCGATACAAACTTTGCTGCCGACCTCACCATTATAGAGGAAGGAAACGAGCTTCTGAAAAGAGTCAAAACAGGGGGAGTACTTCCTATGATTACTTCCTGTAGTCCTGGATGGATAAAGTTTTGTGAGCACTTTTATCCCGACCTTTTGGAGCACTTATCAACCTGCAAATCTCCGCAGCAAATGTTTGGAGCTATGGCGAAAACTTATTACGCCGAATATGCCGGCATTGATCCAAAAGACATGGTGGTGGTTTCCATTATGCCCTGTACCGCAAAAAAATTTGAGGCTCAAAGACCCGAGATGTGCGATAGCGGGTACCGCGATGTAGATTACGTGTTAACCACTAGGGAACTGGCCCGGATGATTAAAGAAGCGGGGATTGATTTTATCAATCTTCCTAATGAAGCTTACGATGCTCCTATGGGTCAATATACGGGTGCGGCCACAATCTTCGGTGCCACAGGTGGTGTTATGGAGGCAGCCCTGCGCACCGTTTATGCCGTGGTCACAGGGGAAAACCTGAAAGATCTTAACATAAAGCCCGTACGTGGGCTGGAGGGAGTGAAGGAAGCTACAGTTCCCGTGGGAGAACTAGGGAATGTTAAGGTGGCTGTAGCCCATAGTTTGGGGAACGCCCGCAAAATCATGGACCAAATTCGGGAAGGAAAGAGCGGTTATCATTTTGTTGAGATTATGGCTTGCCCGGGAGGATGTGTAGCCGGCGGTGGAGAACCCATCCCTACAAATAATGAAATCCGGATACTTCGTGCGGAGGCTCTTTATTTAGATGACGCTGAAGTACGGGAATTCCGTCAATCTCATGAAAATCCCGCTATTAAAGAAGCCTATGATAAATTTCTGAAGGAACCGCTAGGGCACAAATCTCATAAGCTTCTCCATACCCATTATACCAAAAGAGGTTTGGAGTTGCCGCATAAGGAACAGGTCTTAAGTACTTGAAAAAGTAAAAGATTTGTTTTATAATTAATTTAAATCAAAGTAAGCCCTGCGAGAAGGGATGGCCTGATACCAAGGGGTTAGGGAAAAAGAAAGGTTATTTTTGTTTAAGGTCTACTTTTCTCGTAGTGAAAAGTAGACCTTTTTGATTTAGGGGCAGACAAGGGGAGGAATTGGATAAATTGACCCAAACACGAATTGGGGTAGTAGGCGTGGTGATAACTGACCGCAAAAACCAGGCGGCTAACGTTAATAATATTTTAAGTGAATATGCTCAAATTATTATTGGACGGATGGGTATTCCTTACCGGGAAAAAAACCTGGGAGTAATAGCTTTAATCCTTGAAGGAAACACAGATGAAATTGGGGCCATGACGGGTAAGTTAGGTAGTTTAAAAGGCGTACAAGTAAAAACCGCCCTTGTTTCCAAGTAAAATCTATTTTAAAGGAGGGTAAAAATGTCCTACCGGTTGGAAGAAGATTTTTTAGGAGAGCTGCCTATTCCTGCCGAAGCCTATTATGGTATTCATACTATGCGGGCCGTCCATAATTTTCCGGTTTCCGGGTTTAAGGTACCCGCAGAGTTGATCCAGGCGCTGGCTCAGGTTAAGCAGGCTTGCGCGTTGGCTAATGAACGCGCAAATTTACTAGCTCCGGAAATAGCTAAGGCCATTGTTCAAGCCGCCGCTGAGGTGGCGGAAGGAAAATTGGGGGACCAGTTTATTACCGATGCCTTTCAAGGGGGAGCCGGCACTTCCACCAATATGAACATGAATGAAGTGCTGGCTAACCGGGCCATTGAGATTTTAGGGGGAAAGAAGGGCGATTATCACCTGGTGCATCCTTTAGACCACGTTAATCTATCCCAGTCTACCAACGATGTTTACCCGACGGCCTTAAAAATTGCGGCCATCAGGCTGGTTCTAACTTTAAGCGAAGTTATAGCCCAGCTTCAGGGGGCCCTGCAGGAAAAGGAGGCAGCTTTTGCCCACCTTCTTAAACTGGGCCGCACGGAAATGCAGGATGCGGTACCCATTACACTGGGTCAGGAATTTGGTGCTTTTGCGGAGGCCATTGCCCGTGACCGCTGGCGACTATTTAAAGTAGAGGAGCGGTTAAGGCAGGTAAATTTAGGGGGCACAGCAGTAGGTACAGGCTTAAACGCCCAACGGGAGTACATTTACACCGCCATTGAAGAATTGCAGAACATTACCGGCTTGGGGATAGCCAGGGCGGAGAATATGGTGGATGCTACCCAAAATGCAGATGTCTTTGTTGAAGTGTCCGGATTAGTTAAGGCCGCGGCGGTAAACCTGGCAAAAATAACCGGTGATTTAAGGTTGCTTTCGGCCGGACCACGCGGGGGGTTAGCCGAGATTGCCTTACCCCAAAGACAGGCGGGTTCTTCCATTATGCCAGGCAAAGTTAATCCGGTAATTCCGGAAATGGTTACCCAGGTGGCTTTTCAAGTAATGTGCTTTGATCAGGCAACTACCCTGGCTGCTGCCTCCGGACAACTAGAATTAAATGCTTTTTTGCCCTTAATTGCTTTTAATATTTTAACCACCTTGAGACTGCTTATTAATGCCGTCAATATTTTGCGCACCCATTGTGTGGAAGGAATCCGGGCAAATGAAGAACGCTGCCGGCACTGGCTGGAAGAAAGCTTATGTTTGACTACGGCTCTAGCCCCTTATATTGGTTATGGTAAGGCTGCGAATTTATATAAACAAGCAGCCGCCACGGGAAAGACAATTCAGGAAGTAGCGGTAGAAAACGGATTATTTAAAGCCGAAGAACTGGCCGCTATATTTTCCCCGGCTGAACTTACCCGGCCGGGAATTGCCGGGGCGCGTGAGCTTAAGGATAAATTAAAAAGAAAGAATGAGGTTTAGGTAAATTATAGAGCAAGTAGGAGCGTTAAATTTAACGCCCCCACAGGAGGGATTTTAAATGGCAGATACAACTTTAAATCAAACGCCGCGGGGCAGCCGCTTGCATATTGCTATTTTTGGCCGCCGTAATGCGGGTAAGTCCAGTTTAATTAACGCCTTAACTAACCAAAATATAGCAATTGTTTCGGCTATTCCGGGTACAACCACCGATCCGGTTTATAAATCAATGGAAATACTTCCCCTGGGCCCGGTAGTGCTTATTGATACGGCCGGGATTGATGACGTGGGCCAACTAGGTGCTTTGCGCATTGAAAAAGCTTTAGCCGTGTTGGCAAAAACAGATTTGATGTTGCTGGTTATAGACCCGGCTTTAGAAGCCGGGATTTATGAAGAAGAGGTTATTGCCCGGGCCAAAGAAAATAACGTACCCGTAATAGGGGTGCTCAATAAAATAGACCTTTATCCGCAAGAGGCGCAAAATTTAACGCCCCTACTAAGCAAACAATTAGTTTTGCCTGTCGTTGCCGTCAGTGCTTCAACCAAACAGGGAATTGAGGCGCTTAAATTAGCTATGATTAAAGCCGCACCAAAGGATTGGGTAACTCCCACCATTTTAGGTGACTTAATTTCACCGGGAGATACAGTGGTCCTGGTGGTGCCTATTGACCTGGCTGCCCCTAAGGGAAGGTTAATTTTACCTCAGGTTCAAACAATCCGGGACATTTTAGACCATGATGCTCTGGCTATAGTGGTTAAAGAAAGAGAATTAAAAGCAGCTCTGGCCGGTATAAAAAGCAAACCGCGTCTGGTGGTTACTGATTCTCAGGCTTTTTTAAAGGTAGCCGCGGACACACCCAAGGATGTGCTCTTAACCTCCTTTTCCATATTATTTGCCCGCTACAAAGGGGATTTACCAACATTGGTAGCCGGTGCAAAAGCCATTGAAGAGCTAGAACCGGGAGATAAGGTTTTAATTGCCGAAGCCTGTACTCACCACCGGGTGGAAGATGATATTGGCACGGTAAAAATTCCCCGCTGGCTAAGACAAGTTGTGGGGGGACCGCTAGAGTTCAACTGGGCGAGTGGTTTGGAACTACCGGCTAACCTAAAGGATTATAAGCTAATCATCCATTGTGGCGCTTGTATGATTAACCGCAAGGAAATGCTGCACCGGCTTATGCAAGCTAAAGCCACCGGGGTGCCTATCGTTAACTACGGGGTGCTTATTGCTTACGTCCACGGAATCTTAAAACGGGCACTGGCACCATTTCCCGAGGCGGCCCAGAATTTGGAAGAAGCAGAGGAGGAAAAGGATGAACGTTGTTATGCCGGAGACCTTAAATAAGGCCACCAGAGGCGAAAACCTTCTCCGGGAAGACATTCTCTCTCTTTTAAGTCTTGGTAAGGAAGAAGATTCTTTACTTTTTAAGCTTGCTGATCAGGTTCGTTACCAGTACGTGGGAGACGAGGTGCACTTAAGAGGAATCATTGAATTTTCTAATTATTGCGTAAAGAACTGCTTGTATTGCGGCCTGAGAAGGGATAACCAAAAACTCGACCGTTACCGCCTGAGTGAGTCAGAAATAATAAAAACTGGCAATCAGGCGGCAAAGCTGGGTCTTAAAACGATAGTTTTGCAGTCGGGAGAAGATCCTTTTTATACCGGAGAAATGCTGGCCCAAATTATAGCCCGCCTTAAGGCAGAAACCGGCGTAGCCGTTACCGTATCTGTTGGGGACCGGTCCAAAAAAGATTACCGTTTAATGAAACAAGCCGGGGCTGACCGTTATCTTTTAAAACACGAAACAACTGACGCCAATTTATTTTCCCGCCTGCGCCCCGGTACAACTTTTGCCGGTAGGATAAAACGGCTTTACTGGCTTAAAGAGTTAGGGTTTCAGGTAGGGGCAGGAAATATGGTTGGTTTGCCTGGACAGACTTGTGAGACGCTGGCTGACGATATTCTTTTATTGCGGGAACTGGATGTGGAGATGGCCGGAATTGGTCCTTTCATTCCCCATCACCAAACTCCTTTAAAAAATTGCGTCGGTGGTGAAGTAAAAACTACCTTAAAGGTACTGGCCATTACGCGTCTTGTTCTACCTTTAACGCATTTGCCGGCAACCACGGCACTGGCCAGCATTCACCCCCAAGGCCGGCAAATGGCCCTACAATGCGGGGCTAATGTAGTTATGCCCAATGTAACGCCGGTTAAATACAGAGAACGTTACCAGATATACCCTAATAAAATTTGTCTTACGGAGGAAACAACCGAATCCGTGGCAAATATTTCTAATATTATCCGGCAGTTAGGAAGAGGGGTGGCGCAAGATTATGGTCACAGCCCAAAATACAAAGAAGGATGTGAGTAACAATGAAAGTTAAAGAACTAAGCCAAACAACCGATTTTATTAACGAGCAGGTGATTTATGATTTACTTGATAAAGCTAAAGAAGCACCGGTGGCCCTAGTCCGGGAAATTATTGCCAAAGGTAAAGATGCTAAAGGACTTACTCCTTTTGAGGCTGCCGTACTGCTCCAAAATGAGGACGAAGATACCTTACGGTTAATTTATGAGGCTGCCTATGAAGTAAAGAAGAGTATATACGGTAAAAGGATGGTCTTTTTTGCCCCTTTGTACATTAGCAATTATTGTATTAACAACTGTGTTTACTGCGGATACAGGAAAGATAATAAAGAAATAAAGCGTTGCCGGCTTGATTTAGATGAGTTGGAAAAAGAAGTAATTGCCTTGGAAGCCATGGGCCATAAACGTCTGGCCTTAGAAGTAGGGGAGGACCCGAAAAATTGTCCTCTTGACTATATATTAGAGGTAATAAAAATCATTTATGCCGTCAAAGAAAAAAGGGGGAGCATTCGCCGGGTTAACGTAAATATTGCCGCTACTACGGTAGAGAACTACCGTAAATTAAAAGAAGCAGGCATTGGCACCTATATTTTATTTCAAGAAACTTACCACCGCCCTACTTACCAGATGGTGCATCCTTCCGGGCCAAAAAAAGATTATGACTGGCATCTTACGGCTATGGACCGGGCTATGGAGGGCGGTATAGATGACGTAGGTTTTGGGGTGTTGTTTGGCTTGTATGATTATAAATTTGAGGTCTTAGGGCTTCTTTTTCACGCCTTACATTTAGAGGAACGTTTCGGGGTTGGGTGCCATACCATATCTGTTCCCAGACTTCGTCCGGCGGCTGGAGTAGACCTGGCATATTTTCCTTTTTTAGTAAGCGATAAGGATTTTAAAAAGCTAGTTGCGGTTATTCGTCTGGCGGTTCCTTATACGGGGATGATTTTATCCACCAGGGAGCGGGCAGAATTTAGGGATGAAATAATATCTTTGGGTATTTCCCAGTTAAGTGCCGGTTCCTGTACGGGGGTAGGAGGGTATCATAAAGAAATAGAAGGACCGTTAACAGGTCAATTCCAGATCGAGGATCAACGCAGCCCAGATGAAGTACTGCGGAGTATTTGCCTGGCAGGCTACATTCCTAGTTTTTGTACGGCCTGTTACCGTAAAGGGCGCACGGGGGACCGGTTTATGCCTTTAGCTAAGAGTGGTCAGATTCAAAATGTTTGTCAACCTAACGCTATTCTAACTTTTAAAGAATTTTTGCTTGATTATGCCTCGCCAGAAACAAAGGAATTAGGGGAGAAAACAATTGCCGAACACCTAAAAGAAATTCCTAATCCGGCGGTACGCCGGGAAACGGAAAAAAGATTAAAGCGGCTGGAGCAAGGGGAACGTGATTTATATTTTTAATGTCTATTGCCTGGTCTTTTCTTTAAAGTTTTTCCGTGATAAAATAAAAAAAATTTACCTTTAGGAAAAGGAGCAAGCAGTGCAAAACAACCAAAGTATTTTGTTGGCCCACGGAGATGGTGGTCTTTTAACCCATGAACTTATTGAAGGGCTTTTTTCCCGTTATTTTTACAATGAAATTTTAGGTACTTTTTCTGACGCGGCTATTTTTCCCGGCGCGTCGGAAAACTTAGCGCTAACCACCGATTCTTTTGTGGTTGACCCAATTTTTTTTGCGGGAGGGAATATTGGTAAGCTCGCCATTTGCGGTACAATTAACGATTTAGCCGTAAGCGGCGCCATTCCACTTTACCTGACGGCCGCCTTTATTATTGAAGAGGGTCTTTTAATGGCGGATTTGGAAAAGATAGTTGCTTCAATGGCTCATACCTGTGAGGAGGCCGGCGTAAAAATTATTGCCGGCGATACCAAAGTAGTCCCCCGTAATCAGGCCGACAAAATATTTATTAATACCACCGGTATTGGTTATCTTCCGGCAGGAGTAGATTTAGGCTACCACCGCATAGAAGAAAAAGATAAATTAATTGTTAACGGGAGTTTAGGCGATCATGGTTTAGCTATTCTAACCCAAAGAGAAGGGCTGGGTTTAAATAATCAAATAATAAGCGATTGTGCTTTTCTCCACCAGCTTATAGGTAAGCTTTTAAATGAAACAACCGGGATTAAATTTATGCGGGACTTAACCCGGGGCGGTCTGGCCACCGTGTTAAAAGAAGTTGCCCAGGCAGCCCGGGTTGATTTTTGGCTGGCAGAAGAAAACATACCGGTAAACGAAACAGTGCGTACTATAGCTGATTTTCTAGGTTTAGACCCTTTGTATCTGGCTAATGAGGGGAAATTTTTAGTTGTGGTTGCCCCTGAAGAAGCAGAAAAAGTCGTTCAGCTTTTAAAAAAAGATGAATTGGGAAGTCAAGCCAATATAGTTGGTGAAGTGGCGGCAAAAAACACCCGGGGTAATGTATATTTAAAAACCGCCTTTGGCGGCACCAGAAAAATAAATATGCTAACCGGCGCCCCTTTACCTCGCATTTGTTAAATATTAAAAATTTTTTACGAGGGAGTTGGTCTTTTGTATTCCGAAAAGTTTAAAAAAATTGGTTTAACTTTTGATGACGTTTTACTGGTTCCGGCCGGCTCTAAAGCTTTGCCCCGTGAAGTAGACGTTACCACTTATTTAAGTTCGAATATTAAATTAAATATTCCTTTAATGAGTGCGGCCATGGATACGGTTACCGATGCCCGCCTGGCCATTGCTATAGCTAGAGAAGGAGGAATCGGGGTTATTCATAAAAATATGCCTATTGAACGCCAGGCCCAAGAAGTAGATAGGGTAAAGCGCTCAGAACACGGGGTTATTACCGACCCAATTTATCTTTCCCCGGAAAATTTTATCAGTGAAGCGCTGGCTTTAATGGAGCGTTACCATATTTCCGGTATTCCGGTTACCGTTAACGGCAAGCTGGTAGGCATTATAACCAATCGTGATTTACGTTTTGAAGAAGATTACAGCCAAACTATAGAACAGGTTATGACTAAAGAAAAAATAATTACTGCTTCAGTGGGTACTTCCCTAAACGAAGCAAAAAAGATTTTACAACACCATAAGATCGAAAAATTACCTCTGGTGGATGAAAACTTTAATTTGAAAGGTTTAATTACCATAAAAGATATTGAAAAAGCACGGCAGCACCCTTTCTCGTCGCGGGATAATCGCGGCCGTCTTTTGGTGGCTGCGGCCATAGGGATAGGAAAAGACACCATGGAACGACTGGATGCGTTAGTAAAAGTCAAGGTAGATGTGGCGGTAATAGATACGGCCCATGGTCATTCGCAAAATGTAATTGAAGCATTAGTTAAAATTAAACGCAAATATCCGGAGTTGGTTGTGGTAGCAGGCAATGTAGCTACGGCGGAAGGAGTCAAGGACCTAGTTAAGGCTGGAGTAAACGCGGTTAAGGTAGGCATAGGCCCTGGGGCAATTTGCACCACCAGAGTAATAGCCGGTGCCGGTGTCCCCCAAATTACAGCTATTTATGAATGTGCGACTGAAGCAGCAAAATATAATATTCCGGTTATTAGCGACGGAGGAGTTAAATACTCGGGCGATATAACTAAGGCCATTGCCGCCGGGGCTGATGTGGTAATGATTGGAAGTTTGTTTGCCGGAACAGAAGAAAGTCCTGGTGAAACTGAAATTTATCAAGGACGCAGTTATAAAACATACCGCGGCATGGGTTCTTTAGGAGCGATGAAGGAAGGAAGCAGAGACCGGTATTTTCAAGAGGGAGAAGAAAAGCTTGTTCCGGAAGGAGTAGAGGGCCGGGTACCCTACAAAGGGCCTATGTCAGATACCATATATCAATTAATTGGTGGTTTAAAAGCAGGAATGGGCTATTGTGGCGTCAGAAATATTCAGGAGTTAAAAACTAAAACTGTCTTTATCCGGATTACTCCTTCCGGGCTAAAGGAAAGCCATCCTCATGATGTAGTGATTACTAAGGAAGCGCCTAATTATAGTTTTCAGTAACCTTCGTAGGAAGGTAAATTCACCTCCTTTATGCCAAGGGGACGGTTCCATCGTCTTCCCTTCGGCCCTTCGCTCCGTTTCGGGGACGCTTGAACCGACCCCTTGTCTTCGGGAGAATTTATTGACATATTCTGGTATATTTGGTCGCCCAAAATTATATACAGTAATATTAGCCATAATATTGGTGATGCGTGTAGGAATATTGTGGAATTTTCTTACCTATACAAGAAGGAAAACAGTTATTTCCAGTGAATAATTAAATATATAATCCATAAAAAGGAAGGTAGACTTAAAGTGAACGGAGAACTGTTTTCCTTAACCGATGAACTTAAAAAAAATTTATATTTTTTTGAGAGCATGACGGTAGCGGAATTAACACCCTATATTCATCAGAAAATGTTAAAAGATTATAGTTTAGCGCAGGTTAAAGAAAGAATTGGCCTTTGTTTGCAACAGCACCCTTGTTTTTATCTGGTTTCGGAAAATATGTGGCACCTTAATACCGAGGGATTACGTTGCAACGATGATTTTTATACGTTATTTTTAAAACACGGGCAACCTTTAAACATTAAAGAAATATTTAACAATAAGTTTAACGGAAAAAATAAAAATAAAAAAATACGCCGTTTAGTGGCTGAAGAGGCAAGTTTAATTTCTGATGGTCGTTTTATTCAGTTGGATAATGATTATTGGGGTCTTACCCAATGGGTTGTGAAAGCCGCAAATTATTCGGTAAAACATCTAGTAATTAATGCTTTAAAAAAGCATCCGGCGGGTCTAAGCTTACCCCAAATTTTTGAATTTATATATTCCTGGCGAAAGGTAAACTTACCTGCCGTAAAGGAGGTATTGCAAAAGTACCCTTACTTTGAACTTAGAGAACAAGAACTTTGGGTGTATGAATCTGCCATCCGGGTGGCTTACGAAAGGCTGATT
Source organism: Peptococcaceae bacterium SCADC1_2_3 (assembly GCA_000681355.2). Taxonomy (GTDB): domain Bacteria; phylum Bacillota; class Desulfotomaculia; order Desulfotomaculales; family Nap2-2B; genus SCADC1-2-3. The sequence goes on along the minus strand of JJNX02000001.1, from coordinate 43,684 downwards.
GACCGTTATCTTTGGGCTTTAAAAAAACAAAGGGATCGCCGTAATAAAGAAAGAGAGTACTGGCGAAACAGATTAATTTTACTGAAAAAACAACTTCACGAGGTAAATATATCCCACCAGGAAGTGGCTGCTGCTTTGGCCCAAAAGACGGAAGATAATTACCGGCAAGAATACCTGGTTACTCAAATGGCTGAGAAAGATTTACTTTTATCTTTGCGCAAAAAGGAAATATTTCGCTACCGGGAGCACATTAATAAACTGGAAGCTAAAGCCAACAGCATTCTTTGCCAGTGCAGGCTTTGGGTAGAACGAACCCGTACCGGTGAAAACGAAAGAACAGAGTTACGGAAAGCCTTAAAGGATAGCTTAGGTAATATAGCCTTATTAGCTACTAAAATTCAAGATAAGGAAGATAATGAGCGCAGGAATAAAATAGAAATGACTAGTTTAAAGGAGCATTATACTACCCGTATTGCGGAATTGCAAAATGAAATTGTTGAGTTGCGTCAAAAACTGGAGCGATCTCAAGAAAAAACAATTCAACAAGAGCGTCAGTACCAGTCTGAAATTGATTTTTTAAATAACTCGCTAAAGGAGGTTTTAGAAAAAGAACAGGAACAGCAACGTTCCCTTCTTTTAATCCAAAAAGAATTAACTTTTTTTAAAAAAGAAAATCAAAAACACAAAGCCCTGCTTAAAAATCCTTTAGTTAAACTTATTCTAATGATATTTTCCTTTTTCCAGCGGCATTTAAAACAAACCGCTTAATTATTTTCGGTCTTTAAATGAGAATTAATCCATTCTACAATAGTTTCTAAAGGTGTACCGGGGGTAAATATTTCTTTTGCCCAACCACCTTCTTTTAAAGCCAAAACATCTTCTTCCGGTATGGTCCCTCCTCCTATGACTGCAATATCAGCGGCCCCATTTTCCTTAAGGAGTTCGTTAACCCGCGGGATTATAGTCATATGAGCTCCGGAAAGAATACTTAGTCCAACTACATCTACGTCTTCCTGGATTGCCGCTTCAACAATTTCTTCCGGGGTTTGGTGCAGGCCCGTATAAACTACTTCCATCCCGGCATCTCTTAAAGCACGGGCCACTACTTTTACGCCCCGGTCGTGACCGTCCAAGCCCGGCTTAGCCATTAATACCCGAACCTTAGCCATTAAAATATCTTTCCTTTCTTCTTCTGTACTTAAAAAACAGGTTTTTCTCTGTATTCACCAAAAACTTCCCGTCCTACCTGAATTATTTCGCCTTCCGTAGCATAAGCTCTTACGCAATCCAAAATGTAAGGAATAACGTTCTCACTGTCCTGAAAAGCCCGGCGCAAGGCATCCAATGTTTCGTTAACCTTAAGATTATCCCTTTCGCGTCGTAATTTTTGGATCTGCGCTACCTGTTCTTTTTCCACCTGGGGATCAATTTTTAAAAGGTCCATTTCTATTTTTTCGTCAGGATTAACAAATTCATTAACCCCTACCATAATACGGTCCTTAGCGTCAATATTTCTTTGGTAACTGTAAGCAGCATCGGCAATTTCTTGTTGGAAAAAATTCTGTTCAATGCAGGCTAAAACACCGCCCCGCCGCTCAATTTCCGCAAAATATTTTTCCGCTTCTTCCTCCATTTTATTAGTTAAAGCTTCCACGAAATAGGAGCCGGCCAAAGGATCAATAACGTTAGCTATTCCTGTTTCATGAGCAATAATTTGTTGGGTGCGTAAAGCAATTTCCACGGCTTTTTCCGAAGGCAGGGCTAATACTTCATCCATGGAGTTAGTGTGCAGTGATTGCGTTCCGCCCATGACGGCACTTAAGCCTTCGAAAGCCGTACGGATAATATTGTTTTCGGGTTGTTGGGCGGTAAGACTGCAGCCGGCGGTTTGGGTGTGAAAACGCAGCATCAAGGAACGCGGGTTCTTGGTTCCGTGTTTTTCTTTCATATGGCGGGCCCAAATCCGGCGGGCGGCTCTATATTTAGCTATCTCCTCAAAAAAATCCATGTGGGCGTTAAAGAAAAAGGATAAACGGGGGGCAAAGTCGTCAACGTTCAAACCTGCTTTAATACCAGCTTCGACATAAGCAAAACCATCAGCTAAAGTAAAGGCCAATTCCTGCACTGCGGTGGAGCCTGCTTCCCGAATGTGGTAGCCACTAATACTAATGGTGTTCCAGAGGGGAACATGCCGGCAGGCATATTCAAAAATGTTAGTAATAATTCGTAAAGAAGGTTCGGGAGGAAAAATCCAAGATTTTTGGGCGATGTATTCTTTTAAAAGATCATTTTGAATGGTTCCGGTAAGTTGCTCCGAACGAACCCCTTGTTTTTCTCCGGTGGCAATGTACATGGCCCATAAAATAGCCGCCGGGGCATTAATAGTCATGGAAGTGCTGATTTTATCCAAAGGAATACCGCTAAAAAGAGTCTCCATGTCCTGGAGAGAATCAATGGCCACCCCTACCCGTCCAACTTCTCCCAGGGAACGCGGGTGGTCGCTATCATAACCCATAATTGTAGGCATGTCGAAAGCAACACTGAGCCCCGTTTGCCCTTTGGCTAAAAGATATTTATAACGTTGATTCGAATCTTTGGCTGTTCCAAAACCGGCAAACTGACGCATAGTCCATAAACGTCCCCGGTACATATTGGGTTGTACTCCCCGGGTATAAGGATATTGACCTGGAAAACCTAAATCTTTTTGGTAATCAAAATCTTTAAGATCTAAAGGAGTATAAAGATCATTAACAGACATACCGGAAACTGTTTCAAATTTATCCGGCCGGTCTTTTATTTTTTGGCGCTCTTCTAACCATTTTTCCTGGTTTGCTTTAATTTCGGCAAGCTTTTCGTCGCCGGCCAGAATCAAATCCTCCACTTTCAAGCCGCTCACTTAAAATCACCCCTTTAATGAATTTCATATTTATAGAAAATTATATTATTTTATACTTAAAAAATCAATTAAAAAAACCACTATTCTGTGGTTTCGACAAATATTAACTTATTTTTAGGATAAGGTTCAATAGCTATTTTTTGACCTTCTAAAAAGGCGATTTGGGCTTGTTTTTTTAGACTATTGGAATTAACCCCAGGCTCGGCATTTACCCCGGCAATAACAAGACAACTTTTTTTATCAATACTCAGGGCTATAATAACGGCCTGGTAATTATTTTTTTCCCCGGCGCAGACAGTACCGGCACAGGTGCCCATAACCACTACATTTCCTGCCGCCGCAACTTTTGCCCCAGAGTGAACATCACCGATTACAACTAAGTGACCAGGGCAGTTTATCTCTTGTCCTGAACGCAACGGGCACGGCACCAGCCAGGCTTGCTCTGATAGACCATTGTTTAATACCGGATCTTTTAAAAAAAGTTTAATATTTTTTCCTTCAAAGGCCAAGGAAGAGGCTTTAGGGAAGGGAACCAAACCGTACTGTTGGCAAATATTTTCAATTTCTAAACGCTGCTGACTGGAAATAGCTTGAACTGCCCGCCCAAAGGTAAATTTTGCCCCCTTAAAAAAATTGTTGGCTGCTTCCATTTTATTTCGTAAGCTTTTTTTTATTTCCTCAAATTCATAGTTGGGATCAAAAACTATAACCAATCCCTCGCGAGTACCCTTAATACTAACTATTTCTTTAGTTAACATAAATTAACTTCCTTCTCCCCTTTTGTATCAATTTTCGCCCTTCGTTGACATTTTCCTGCTTAGATTAAAAATATTATCTTGAAATTAGTCAGATTTGCATAAAAAAGATTATTTTGCGGTAACTTTACCTTAAGGGCTTTAGCTTGATTAAAAATATAAAAGGGGGATAAGAATATGTTTGACCGGCCTTTAAAAATTTTATTTGTGGCTTCTGAAGCAGTGCCTTTTGCCAAAACAGGAGGACTGGCCGATGTAGCCGGTTCTCTTCCTAAGGCTTTGGCTACCGTAAGTAATAATCATTCGGGTAATGACGTAAGGATAACCTTACCCCATTATAAAGGTATCGAAGGGGCCAAGTATTTAATTGACTTTCCGGTAAACATGATTACCCGGACAGAATCAGCAATTGTACGGGAAGCTGCCATTGAGGCAAAGTATAATGGTGAGCACCGTTTTATCCCAGTGTACCTGGTAGACAACCATTATTATTTTTACCGTGACGGAATGTATATGTTTGCTGATGAGGCCGCCCGTTTTGCTTTTTTCTGTCGCGCTGCACTAGAAATGTTACCCAAGTTAAACTGGCAACCGGATATTATTCATTGCAACGACTGGCAAACCGGCCCCATCCCTCTTTTTTTAAAAACGTACCTTTTCCATCACCCTTTTTACCGTAAAATAGTTACCTTATTTACTATTCATAACTTGCAATACCAAGGTAATTTTCCTAAAGAAACTTTATCTTTATTGGGAGCTAACGATAGTTATTTTACCCCGGATTTACTTGAGTTTTACGGTACCGTCAGCTATATTAAGGCCGGAATTCTTTTTGCAGACGTAATAAATACGGTAAGTAAAACTTACGCGGCAGAAATTCAGCAGCCCGAAACAGGGGAACGGCTGGATGGTCTTTTGCGTAAGCGCTCTCGTGATTTATACGGTATTGTTAACGGCATTAATTATCATGAATTTAATCCTAAAACGGACCCTCGTATTTACCGGAATTACGACCAAAATAATTTTGAAAATAAAAAAGAAAATAAGTATTACCTTCAAAAGGAATTTAATTTGCCGGTAAAAGACGTACCCATACTGAGTATAATTTCACGACTGGTGGACCAGAAAGGGTTGGATTTAATTGCCGGGGTTATAGAAAAACTAATGGAATTAGAGGTTCAATTATTAATTTTAGGGAGCGGGGAACGTTACTACGAGGATTTATTTAAAGAATTAAAAAATCGTTTTCCGGAAAAATTAGGGGTTTATATTGGCTTTAACGCTATATTAGCCCAACGTATTTATGCGGGAGCCGATATATTTTTAATGCCTTCTAAATATGAACCCTGCGGTTTAGGCCAATTGATTGCCATGCGTTACGGAACTATACCTGTAGTCCGGGCTACCGGTGGTCTGACTGATACGGTTAATAACTATAATCCTCTTACCGGTTCAGGAAATGGTTTTACATTTACCGAGTATAACTCAAAAGCCTTTTATTTTGTAATTGAGCGGGCTTTAAAAATGTACCGGGAAAATTATGCTCAATGGCAAAAATTATCTAAGACAGCCCTGGAGTTAGATTTTTCCTGGGCGCGTTCCGCAGTTGAATATCTTCAATTGTATCAGGATGCCCTATCAAGGAATAAAAAGCTCGCCGAAACCATTTAAAATAACTAAGGGAGTCTTATAATTTTTTTAAAAAGTTTTTAATAATCTTTTTAAACATAGCAGGGTTTTTTATCTTCTATGTCGAATATAACTAACAAAATTTAAGTTAAATAATTTACCTTTTTTTTAACCTTAGATAGAGGTAGTCTTTATTAAAATAATTTAAAGAAGGTGATAAGTCTAAGCTACTAATTTGGGTTACTTTACTAGAAGTAAAAAATTAAAAACAAGGAGGATGAATTAGTGAATTTTAAGCTCACCGAGGAGCAAGAATTACTCCGTAAAACAGTCCGGGACTTTGCTGAAAATGAAATAGGCCCCAAAGCAGCGGAAATGGATGAAAAAGAAGATTATGATTGGTCATTATGGGACAAGATGGCGGAAATGGGGCTAACGGGGATTGTTTTCCCTGAAAAATATGGCGGGGCGGAAATGGATTACATAAGCTATGCCCTTGCTACCGAGGAATTAGCCCGGGTTGACGCTTCTTCCAGCGTAGTAATTGCTGCCCATACTTCCCTTTGCAGTTGGCCCATTTATGCCTTTGGAAATGAAGAACAAAAACAAAGGTTTTTGGTGCCCCTGGCCGAAGGAAAAAAGCTTGGGGCTTTAGGTCTAACCGAGCCTTCTGCCGGTTCAGATGCAGGCGCTGTTAAATTATCAGCGGTACCCGATGGTAACGACTATATTTTAAATGGTACCAAGGCTTTTATTACTAATGGCGGTAAAGGCGATATTTATGTGATCATAGTTAGTACGGATAAAGCAAAAAAACACCGCGGCACAGCTGCTTTTGTAGTAGAAAAAGATACCCCTGGTTTTACTTTTGGAAAAAAAGAGCACAAATTGGGTATTCGTGCTTCTTATACATATGAGCTTGTTTTTGAAAATTGTCGTGTCCCTAAAGAAAATATGCTGGGTTCAGATGGTGAAGGTTTTAAAATTGCTATGGCTATTCTAGATGGAGGCAGAATTAGTATTGCGGCCCAAGCAGTTGGCATTGCGCAGGGAGCTTATGAACAGGCACTGGCATACAGTAAGATACGGGAGCAATTTGGCCGGCCAATTTCGGCCAACCAGGGGATCCAATGGATGTTGGCTGATATGCATACCCGCATTGAAGCTGCCCGCCTGCTAACCCTTCATTCTGCTTATTTAAGGGATGCAGGGCAACCTCATACAGAGGAATCGGCTATGGCCAAGCTTTACGCGGCCGAGTGTTCAATGTGGGTTACCGTCAAGGCGGTGCAAATATTTGGCGGTTACGGATATAGCCGGGAGTATCCGGTAGAACGAATGATGAGAGACGCTAAAATTACGGAGATTTACGAAGGTACCAGTGAAGTACAGCGGATTGTTATTGCCAATAGTATTCTAAGGTAATTAATAATTAATTAATAATACAAGGAGGATGAGCATGAAAATTGTCGCCTTAGTAAAACAAACCTTTGACTCGGAGGCAAAAGTTGTCCTAGGGGGGGGTAAGATTAGCCGGCAGGGAATTAGTTTGATTATGAACCCTTATGATGAATACGCCGTAGAAGAAGCTCTTAAGCTTAAAGAAAAACATGGCGGAGAGGTTACCGTGGTTACGGTGGGACCCGATGAAGCAACAGAAGCCGTACGGCAAGCTCTAGCCATGGGCGCTGATCAGAGCATTTTAGTTAACCCTGGGACAGAAGATATTGACGAATATACCACCGCCACAATTTTAGCTAAAGCAGTTAGCGGCCTGGAATATGATCTTATTATAGGCGGCTTTCGGGCTATTGATGATGGTTCAGCCCAGGTAGCCGGACGGGTAGCGGAAATTCTTAATCTTCCGGTGGTAAATATGGTAACCAAGTTAGAGGTAGACGGGGGTAAGGCGGTAGCTACGTCTGACATTGAAGGTGGCAGTGCCGTAATGGAAGTGCCTTTGCCGGTTGTAATTACAGCCCAAAAAGGTTTAAATGAGCCGCGCTATCCTTCAATGAAAGGGATAATGCAGGCTAAGAAAAAACCTTTAAAAAAGATAGGGCTTGGTGACTTGGGTCTGGATGCAAGTCAGGTAGCGGCAAAAGTAAAAGTATTAAATTACTCTTTACCTCCGGCACGCGCGGCCGGAAAGATTATTCCTGGCGAACCGGCTGAAGCCGCGGCAGCTTTAGCCAAGGCATTACGTGAAGAAGCAAAAATCATCTAAGGAGGGAAAATTATGGCCAAAGGAATATTAGTTTTTGCGGAACAACGGGATGGAAAAATTAAAAAAGTAACTTACGAATTGTTAAGCGCAGGGAAAAAAATTGCCAGTCAATTAGGCGAAGAGGTGAGTGCTGTCCTGGTAGGTAAAGGCGTAAGCTCGCTAGCCGGTATTTTAGGTGAATACGGGGCAGATAAAGTATACGTGATTGAAAATGACGCCTTGGAAAATTATACTATCGACGCCTATACAAATGTGGTTGCTGATCTGGTTAAACAAAACGAACCAACGGCTTTTTTACTGGGTTGTTCTATTACCGGCCGGGATCTGGCGGCTCAGGTAGCGCAAAGACTAGGCACCGGCTTATTAACTGATTGTATAAATGTGGCGGTAGAAAATGGCCAGATAGTATTTACCAGGCCTATATACGCCGGCAAAGCAGTGATTACCGCAACGATTCCTGAAGCACGACCGGTTATGGCTACTATCCGGCCTAATGTTTTACCGGTAGACGAACCGCAAGCCGGAAAAAGTGCTGAGGTAATTAATGTCCCGGCTAATGTGGGTAGCATCCGTATAACAGTGAAAGATGTTATCCGGCAGGTAAGTGCCCGTCCCGAACTTACGGAGGCTGACGTTATTGTTTCTGGTGGACGGGGAATGAAGGGACCGGAGAATTACAAGCTTTTGGAAGATTTAGCCGATGTTTTAGGAGCAGCCGTAGGTGCATCCCGCGCGGCCGTTGATGCTGGTTGGGTACCATTAAGCATGCAGGTAGGACAAACAGGTAAAACTGTTTCCCCTAATCTTTATATTGCGGCCGGTATCTCTGGAGCTATTCAGCACTTGGCAGGGATGAGTTCCTCTAAAGTTATTGTAGCTGTAAACAAAGATACTGAAGCCAATATCTTCAAGAGCTCTGATTATGGGGTTGTTGGTGATCTATTTGAGGTTTTACCAGTGTTAACTCAAGAAATTAAAAAGCTAAAGGCTTAAACTTTAAACAAGGGGACACTCAACCCCATAGTTGAGTGTCCCCGAGTTTAATTAGGAAGGGGTAGGTGATATGATTAACCCATCAATGCTCAGCACCTTGGGAATTGTAATTTTCGCAATTGTTGGCGCCATAGCGTTATACTTTTTTGCCATGGGAGCGTTGGAATTATTTACTAAAGTTACTTTAGGTCAATCCACCAGCCGTAATGACCGGTTAGATAAACGCTTGTGGGGAACAATCACCCACGCGGTAGGTCAGCCAAAAATTCTCCGTCAGGCTGAGGGCGGGGTAATGCATTTTCTTCATTTTTGGGGCATTGCCATTTTTGCCTTAGCTATTGTTCACTTAATGTGCGAGCGGTTGTTTGGCGCCGTTCTCTTCAGGAGCCCTGTTTGGTATTTAATTGCCGATATTGTCGGGCTTTTTGCTTTAGTGGGAATTATTTATTCAGGTTTTCGCCGGTACGTCCAAAAAGTACCCCGTTTAGATACCGGCGGCTGGAAAGAAGAACGGCTTATTGTTTTGCTTATATCAATGATTACCTTTATGGTTGTGTTTTATTTCCTTTCCTACGGCTGTAAAATAGTGGCTACTGCTTCCATTCCCGGAGAACCGGAACGTTATACCCTGGCTTTTATCAGTAGTTGGGTTGCCGGTTGGTTTGCTGGTCTTAACCCCGTTTCCGCCCGTTTTTGGGAGTTTGCATTTTGGTGGATTCAAATGATTTTTGCTTTTGGACTCTTGGTTTCCTTCCGTTATTCACCGGTAATTCATCCCGCGATTGCCCCCTTAAATATTTTCATGAGGCACCTGGGGCCAAAGGGAGCAAATATTGAATCCATTAACTTTGAAGATGAAGAAAGAGAAACTTTCGGGGTTAATAAAATTGCTGATTTTACCTGGAAAGACTTAATGGACTCCTATGCCTGTGCTGAATGTGGCCGCTGCCAGGATAACTGCCCGGCATACTTAACCGAAAAGCCTCTTTCACCTAAGAAGATTTTAGCCGAAATAAAAGAACAAATAGAAGAAACTGTGGCCCCTAAAGTAGCCGTAAGTACAGCGGGCGGACACATTAGCTTTGCGGTTACCAAAAAGGCTGAGGCAGCCGAAGGGGAAGGTAGTGAAGAAGAGGAAGTAAAAAAATTAGTTGGTGAAAGAATCAGTACGGATGAAATTTGGGCCTGTACTACTTGCCGGGCTTGCCAGGAAGAATGTCCTGTTTTTAACGAGCACATTGTGAAAGTGGTTGGTTTGAGACGGGCTTTAGTTTTAGACGAAAGTGATTTTCCCGGGGAGGCTCAGTTAGCCTTTACCAATATGGAACGTAATTCTAACCCCTGGGGGATCGGGTGGCAAACACGCGGCGATTGGGCAGCCGGTTTAGGGGTAAAGGAATTAAGTGAAGATAGCAACGTGGAGTATTTATATTATGTAGGTTGTGCCGGTTCGTTTGACGAGCGGATTAAAAAAGTATCTATCTCGCTGGTAAAGATTCTCCGGGCGGCAGGGATTAGTTTCGGCATTTTAGGAGCAGAGGAAAAATGTTGTGGTGATTCTGCCCGCAGGCTAGGGAACGAATACTTATTCCAAAGCCTGGTTCAGGAAAATATTGATAACATGAAAAATTATGGGGTCAAGAAAATTATTACGGCTTGCCCGCACTGCTTTAACACCCTGAAAAATGAATACCCGCAGTTTGGAGGTAATTTTGAAGTTATTCATCATACCCAGTTAATCATCCGCTTAATTAAAGAAGGTAAGGTAAAAATTGGTTCAGGTGAAGAAAGCTTAAAAATTACTTACCACGATTCTTGTTACCTGGGTCGTTACAATGATGAGTATACTGCCCCGCGTCAGATTCTCCGGGCTATCCCAGGTTTACAAATTATAGAAATGAAAAGAAACCTTAATAAAAGTTTTTGCTGTGGAGCCGGGGGAGGGCGGATGTGGCTGGAAGAGCACGGTAAACGTATTAACACCGCCCGGACAGAGCAAGCTTTAGCCGTTAATCCTCAAGCTATTGCGGTTAATTGTCCGTTTTGTTTAACCATGTTTGAAGACGGTTTAAAGGATAAGGAAGTAAGCGAAACCATTAAGACCTACGATGTGGCTGAATTATTAGCCAGGACAATATGATAAAAAACAAAAAGGAGGGTATCCGGCAAGAATGCGAGAAGCGGTAATCGTAAGTGGAGTAAGGACTGCCATTGGGGGCTTTGGCGGTGCATTGAAAGATGTTTCTGTGGTAAAGTTGGGGGCATTGGTTATTAAAGAAGCGATGAAAAAAGCCGGTTTAAGGCCGGTGGTTAGAGAGGATGTTCGGGCGTGCAGTCCGGAGGCTTTTAGAGATGTTGGTTTAGTAGAACTGGAAAAAAAACAGGCGGATTGGGACAGTTCTTTAAAAGAAGTTTACGTAGATGAAGTTATCATGGGTAATGTCCTTCAAGGAGGGCAAGGTCAAAATACGGTCCGGCAAGCAGCAATATACGCGGGTATACCCAAAGAAACAAACGCCTTTACGATAAATAAAATTTGCGGTTCAGGGGCAAAGGCTATTGCTTTGGCGGCCCAGGCGATTATGACTGGTGAAGCCGACGTTATTATTGCGGGCGGGATGGAAAATATGAGTATGGCCCCTTATTTTATGCCTAAAGCCAGGTGGGGCGCCCGGATGTTTAACGCGGAAATGGTAGATTTAATGGTTCATGATGGATTATGGGAAATTTTTTACGGTTACCACATGGGCATTACCGCGGAAAATATAGCCGAGAAATTTAACGTCACCCGCCAGGAACAAGATGAACTAGGGCTTTTAAGCCACCAAAGGGCTCGGGCTGCGATCAAAAATGGTCTTTTTAAAGAAGAAATTGTGCCGGTAATTATCCCTCAAAAAAAAGGGGAACCGTTAGTATTTGATACGGATGAGCGTCCTATGGACACAAGCCTGGAAAAAATGGGTAAACTAGCCCCGGCTTTTAAAAAAGGAGGAACGGTTACCGCCGGAAACGCTTCGGGAATAAATGATGCTGCGGCGGCGGTAGTGGTAATGGCTAAGGAAAAAGCAGCCGAGTTAGGCCTTACTCCGCTAGGAACTATAAAGTCTTATGCATCGGGAGGGGTAGACCCGGCTTTTATGGGATTAGGTCCCATTCCGGCCGTAAAGAAAGCCGCGCAAAAAGCCGGCGTTGCCCTAACTGATTTTGAGCTTATTGAATTAAACGAAGCCTTTGCCTCACAAGCGATTGCTTGTATGAGGGAATTAAATTTTGATCTAGCCAAAACCAATGTAAATGGCAGCGGTATTTCTTTAGGGCATCCCATAGGTTGTACGGGAGCACGCCTGGTAGTAAGTTTACTTTACGGGATGAAGCGAAGAAATGTTAATCTTGGCCTTGCGTCTATGTGCATTGGGGGCGGACAGGGTATTGCCATGGTCTTGAGTCAAGGAAGTTAAAAATACCGGGGGTGAAAATAAGTGCATCATTGGAGTAATATTACCGTAGAAAAGGAAGATAAAATTGCCGTATTAACTATTAACCGGCCAAAGGTTTTAAACTCCCTTAACGCAGAAACCCTTGCGGAAATAGACGCGGCTTTAGAGGAGATGAAAAGAGATTCCCAAATTAGAGCCCTCATTATTACCGGGGCAGGAGACAGGGCTTTTATTGCCGGTGCGGACATTGTATACATGAGCAAACTTTCCCCTTTAGAAGCAAAGGACTTTTCTCGCTTAGGTCAGGTAGTATTCAGTAAAATTGAGAATTTACCTATTCCCGTAATCGCCGCCATTAATGGTTTTGCTTTGGGCGGCGGTTGCGAACTGGCTTGCGCTTGTGATATACGCATTGCTTCTGATAAAGCTAAATTTGGTCAACCAGAAGTAAACCTGGGTCTTCTTCCTGGTTTTGGGGGGACCCAAAGGTTAACCCGGTTGGTCAACCCCGGTTTGGCTAAAGAAATAATATTTACCGCCGATACGTACGATGTCCAGTTTGCGCAACAAATTGGGTTAGTTAACCACATTGTACCGGCAGATGAATTATTGAGCTATTGCAAAGATATGGCCAAGCGGATTGCGGCACGTGGCCCGGTAGCGGTGAAACTATCCAAAGAAGCAATTAATGAAGGCCTGGAAATGGATGTGGAAAAAGCTTTAATCCACGAAGCTGACTTGTTTGGCCTGGTATTTACCACTTCTGACCACCAGGAGGGAATGGAAGCGTTTATAAATAAACGCAAGCCGGAATTTAAAAATCAGTAATTTTCAGTATTTTTACCTACTAATAAATTTAGACTCAAGTAGGGGCGTTAAATTTAACGCCCCTACAATTTTAGTAATCTTCTTATTCTTATAAAAAATATTTATCTTTTAGCGGTTATTTACTTTCTCCCTAGTAGTTAAAAAATCCCCGCCCGGTTTTCCGGCCCAGGTGGCCGGCACGCACCATTTTACGAAGTAAAGGACAGGGACGATATTTCGAGTCACCGGTTTCCTGATACAAAGTTTCCTGAACAAGAAGGGTAACATCTAAGCCAATTAAATCAGCTAAGGCCAAAGGGCCAATGGGATGGTTAGCCCCTAACCGCATTCCTTTATCTATATCCTCCGCACTAGCTACTCCTTCCATAAGAGTATAAATGGCTTCATTGATCATGGGGATAAGAATACGGTTAACGACAAATAAAGGAGCTTCATTGACCGTAATTGGGTCCTTTCCTAGTTTTTTAGCCAGTTCAATCGTGATTTGATATGTTTCTTCATCAGTCACTGCTCCCTTAACTACTTCAACCAGTTTCATCACGGGAGCAGGATTAAAGAAATGCATACCTACAAATTTATTTGCTCTACCGGTAAAAGAAGCCATTCCAGTAATGCTTAACCCAGAAGTATTGGAAGCAAAAATAGTTCTTGCCGGGCAAATTTTATCTAATTCCTGGTATAATTCCTTTTTTAAGCTCATCTGTTCAATTACCGCTTCAATAATAAAATCACATTCAGCTAGACCAGCTAAATTAACCGTGCCTAGGATACGTCCTGTTATAGCATTAGCATCTTCTTGGGATAAACGGTTCTTTTTCACTTCCCGATCAAGATTTTTACTAATCATGTTCAAGCCATTGTTAACAAATTTTTCCGCAATATCCCGCATAACTACCTTAAAGCCTGCCTGGGCACAGACCTGAGCAATACCGGCCCCCATTGTTCCTGCCCCTATAACCCCAATTGTCTTTATAGTCACGCTTAAAAATCTCCCTCCTGTTTTTTTATAAATTTTTAATTTATATTACTTTTCTAGATTTGAACATAAAAATCCTGCTTAAAATTTATTTTAATTATTAATAAGTTTAGGGTATTATAAAAGGGTATTATAAATATGTAACTATTTTATCAACCTAAGAGGAGACGATAAAAATGGAGGAACAAAATACCTATTTACCGGCCAGGTATCTGACTATTGCCGTGGATATTGCTACTCGTATTGTGCGGGGAGAATATAGAGAAGGACAAAAATTCTTTGGCCGCTCCACTTTAGCCGGGAAATATAACGTTTCCCCAGAAACAATAAGACGCGCCCTAACTATACTTCAAGATACTGATATCGTTCAAGTAGTCCCTGGGGTGGGAGTAATTGTTAAGTCGCAAAAAGCCGCCGAGGTATTTTTAGCTGAATATGGACAACGCAAGGTTTTAAGGGAAATGCAGGAAAGGCTACACTTTCTTTTAAGAAAAAGAGATAAAATAAACGCGGAGATAGAAAAATTAATGAATGAATTACTGGATTATACTTTTAAGATGGCCGGAAGCTTACAGCGAATTGAAGAAATTAAAGTGTTGCCCTCTTCTTTGTTAGTAGGAAAAACGTTGGCCGAAGTGGAATTTCGGCGAAAAATGGGGGCCACGGTGTTGTCAATTTACCGTGATGGAGAAGAAATCCTCTCTCCCCAGGCCAGTACGGTTATTCAGGCTACAGATATTTTAATTGTTTTAGCTCCGCCGGAACTAAAGGAGCAGGTTTTTAAACTGGTAAATAACACTATTGATCAGATACCTTAAGGTAATGTAAAATCTTTACTTTCAAGCATTTACTCTTTAACATTCAGCCTTTTGTATTACTTTCGCTTTTTTAGTAAGGGCGTTAATTTTAACGCTCCTACTAATAGCTGACCATTCATTATAGAATTACTTTAAATTTTAAGGTTAATAGAAATTGTATAAATGAGTAAATATTTTATTTATCTGACGAAACACGCTGGCTTTTTCCACTTGATTTTGGGCTATCAAAGGTACCTGTAAAACCTTCTGTCCTTCCTTATCCACATAATAAGTCCCGATTATCTGTCCTTTTTTAACGGGCGCCACCACCCGTAAAGGTAAATCTAGGCGTGTCTTAAAGCCTTTATCCTCGCCTTTTAGGACCACCAAACAAACCGGCTCTTTGATTATAATTTCCACGTAATCCAGGTTGCCCTTACTAACCGGTAGTCTTTTTACTTTTTCTCCTTGCTGGGCTAAATATACTGCTTTGTAACGGGCAAAGCCGTATTGGTATAATTTAATTGACTCCCGGAAATGACTGCGTGGTTCAGGTGTTCCCAAGACTACGGCAATTAAGCATAATCCATCCTTCTTTACCGAAGAAGCCAAACAATATTTTGCTTCTTCTGTCCAGCCTGTTTTACCGGCATCTGTACCTGGATACCACTTAAGGAGTTTATTTGTATTCCAAAGTTTAAATTGACCTCCCCGCAAATCATATTCGTAAATGGAAGAATATTTTATAAAAAGGGGGTACTTTAAACATTCTCTTAAAATTAAAGCCATATCGTAAGCAGAAGCATAATGTCCTTTTACAGGCAGACCGGTGCTGTTTACGAAATGAGTATGTTTAAGTCCCAATTCTTTCGCCTCTTGGTTCATCACCTGGACAAAAACTTCTTCGCTTCCGGCAATTTGTTCAGCCAAGGCTACGCACGCGTCATTGGCGGAGCCCACAGCCACGGCAATAAGTATTTCTTCCAGGGTAAATTCTTCACCTGGCTCCAGATAAATTTGCGAGCCCCCCATTTCCCAAGCATTTTCACTGGCTATAACAATATCATTTAGCTTTAAGCGACCCTCCTCAATTGCTTTTAGGGCCACCAGCAAGCTCATTAACTTAGTAACGCTGGCCATAGGTAGCTCCTTATCTTTTTCCTTGGCCAACAAGACCTGACCGGAACAAGCTTCCATAAGCACGGCTGATTCAGACGTAGTTTCTAAGGAAGAAGCAGAAAAAGCACCGGAAGAAGTAGCCGGGATAGAAAAATTTAAAATTAAAACATAAATTATGCTTACCAGAAATAAGGACCTTATTCTTCGAAGGTATTTTAACATTTTTATTTTTCTCTCCTTTTTTATAACCTTTGTTTTTTCTTTCTAGTATGTAACGCAAAAACAAAGTTATACCCTTCAGAAAGAAAAGCTTTTATTTTAGTCAAGGGTATGGTTAGAATTTTTGTAAGTATTCAGTGAACCCGCTTTAACCCCATAACCCTGCTGCTTCCTACGTTTTCCTAATAATTTGTAGTTTGACTTAAAAATTTGATTAATGGGACTGGACACGTAGTATTTTTTATTGCATAATTAATACATGAGTACTCTATCAACCGCCCTTGAAGAAAATCCAATATGGTCTTTAAGCGCCGCTTGTTCTTTTCCTGATTGCCCGATAGTCAGACAGAAGGATTTTGAACTCGAGCAAGCCAATCAAGAGAAACAAAAATTGACGGAGGAAAATGAGCGCCTTAGGGCATTAATCAATAAACGTAACAGCTCCATTTTTGGCCGCTCTTCTGAAAAGCAACTGGAACCTCAAGCTGTTCAACAAACAGAGGTTCCCGAAAGTGCCGGTGATTGTGCCCCGGCTCAAGGCGGGAAGCGGGGCGCCAGGTTCGGCCATCAGGGTTACGGACGCAAAATCCCCGACCTTCCCGAAATCACAGTGATTCATGATATACCGAATGACGAAATGTATTGCCCCAACTGTGGTAAACTCCGGTCGCTCTCCGGCTTCGCAGAAGTCTCTTATGAGATCGATTATGAAATAAGATTCGTGCGCAAAAAGCATATTCGCAAGAAGACCTTCAATACCTGCAATTGCCCCGGTCCGAGATCTGTCACTGCTCCTAAGCAGCCTCAGGTCATACCCAAGGGAATGTTCTCCAACGCTTTTCTTGCCCATATCCTGGTCATGAAATTCTTTTTCCAGATCCCCCTGCATCGGATGGCCATGATCATGCGAATGCAGGGACTGGCTGTCAACGAGGGCGCCCTCACGGGAATGTTAAAGAAGCTGGCGCCGCTCCTTCTTCCCCTCTATCTTTTGCTGACAGAAGTAAATCGCAGCGAGAACCACTGGCATGTAGACGAGACCGGCTGGATGCACTTTGTCCAGGTACCTGATAAGCAGGGTTGGCACTGGTGGCTGTGGGTCTTCGTTTCACCACTGACAGTGGTGTTCGTGCTGGATCCTTCCCGCTCCAGCAATGTTCCCCTGAAACATTTCGGGAAAGACGCCAGGGGCATCATGAATTGCGACCGTTTCTCCGCCTATGGCAAACTGATGGCCCTGATCGAGGGGTTAGTGAGAGCTCTCTGCTGGGCACATTATCGCCGTGATTTTCTCAATGCCGGCAAATCTCTTAACTGCCTGAAGGACTGGGCGGATCTCTGGGTGAATAGGATCGCTGAGATCTACCGCCTGAATGAGGAGAGACTGGCCGTGCCGGATCAGGCAGAACTCTTCAAGGTTGCCCAAGAAGCACTGGAGAGCGCACTGGAGGCAATGCTGCGGTCGATCCGTTTAGAACTTTCAGATCCCGGCCTGCACTGGCAGAAGAAAAAGGTGCTTTCCAGCGCCCTGAAGCACTGGGACGGGTTGACTGTCTTTGTCAAAAATCCGTTCGTGCCCATGGACAATAATCTGGCCGAGCGGTGCTTGAGGCCGGGCGCTTTGGGGCGCAAGAGCTACTACGGTACTCATTCCGAGTGGAGCGGCAATCTGCTGGCAACCTCCATGTCCATCCTGCAGACCGCAGCCAAACACAACCTGAATGTAGAGGCGTACCTTCGGTATTACCTTGATGCCTGCGCCAAGGAAGGCGGTCCCCCGCAGGATCTGGAACGGTTCCTGCCCTGGAAGATTCCGGACGAAATCATCCGTAAGTACAATATTAGGAGGGAGCATCCTGGCTGATTTTCCGCTCATCATCTGCGGCCGGTCTCTCATAATTGACGACGTTGAGATGATCCGCCGGATTATCGCCTCCGATCCTAAAGCCACCCGGGAATGGATTTCCCGCGAGGTCTGTCAGGCCTGGTCCTGGTTCAAGCCGGACGGAGGCCTCAAAAACATGAGCTGCAAGGTATTGCTCCTCAGGTTGCATCGCTGTGGTATGATCACATTGCCGGAGCCCAGGAGATCTAACGCCAATGGCCGGAAGTTTTCCCGACGGACAAAGCATGGCGAAGCGGGGAAGGAAATCTCCGGACCGTTGAAGTCATTGCTTCCTCTGGAGCTAATACGCGTCACCTCCAAGAAGGATTCCTATCTCTGGAACGAATTTGTCGACCGTTATCACTATCTCGGCTATACTCCCCTTCCGGGCGCCCAGATCCGGTATCTGATCAACTCCGCGGCAGGCTATCTTTGCGCTATCGGTTTCTCGGCCGCAGCCTGGAAGGTGGCGCCCAGGGATGTCTTTATCGGCTGGAACGCAGAGCGCAGGGTGCAAAATCTTCACCTGGTGGTCAATAACTCCCGCTTTTTGATCCTGCCCTGGGTCAGTTGCAAACACCTTGCCTCCAAGATCTTGTCTCTCTGTTTAAAACAATTGCCCAATGACTGGCTGAAAGTTTATGGCTACAAGCCGGTGCTTATGGAAACTTTTGTCGAGAAGGATCGCTTTGCCGGAACTTGTTACAAGGCTGCCAACTGGGCCTTCGTAGGTTCCACCCAGGGCCGGGGTAAGCTGGATCGGTTTAAAAAATACAAGCTGCCGGTTAAGGACATCTATCTATATCCTCTCGACAAAGACTTCCGTATGTTTCTGGTTTAATCTTGCCTCTTTTGCCGGCACCTATTTCCAGGGGACGCCTTTTTTTGTTATAGTGATCGAGGCGGCAATTCACTTGAAATTTCCTGGATTGGAGATGCTTAGACGATGAAACTGTCACAGGATGATGTAGCACTTTTCTATGACATATTCTTTAAATTGATCGATTACACCAATGATAGATACCAAGTGGTACCCGGGCTTGAAAAAGCGTCAGGCGCCGAGGATGTCAATCCAATCGCGATCACACCGGTTCGTGATAAGCTCTGGGAAAGCGATGATGTCATCAACTGCATAGTCAGCGATAACCCGTTTTGCTTTGCCGAACGTGAACTGTCGCTTGTAGCGAGTTGGAAAAGAAGGATAACTGGAATATTCTTGATCTACAAACACCTGAAAAAATATACTGTTTTCATGGGCAACGGCGCCCTTTACGGTGTGGCCGGTCTTGCCAGCCCCATTGAGGATGTGTTTCCTTCATTTGATCTGCCTCAATATTCGAGGGTGACACTTCTTCCTTTTGAAGGGAAGATCATTTATGACAGCTTGTTGTATACCTACAATGTTACTTTTGGCAGCGGTGCACGGAGGGGATTTAACGAAGAGTATCGGGAACTGAAACATAAAGACGGGATCATCACCATACTATAAAATGCTGGTTTAGTGAATACTTACGAATTTTTCTTAACCCGGGCTAAAAGTTAAGCCGCGGCCGGTTAGTTTAAGGTAGACATCTTCCAGATTTGCGGGGCGTAAAAGTAAAGGAGAGAATTCAAAGGGCATTTTTTGAATAACGGCCAATAATTTTTGTCCCTCGTAGGGGTAAAGAAAAAGATTATCTCCAACCACCTGGTGACCGCCAATCAGGAAGCTAACCCAAGTTAAAACTTCCTGGTGGCAATCTTTAGCACAGCCCAACTCTAGAACTTCCCGGCCAATGTGTTTAGCTATTAATTCAAGAGGTTTACCTTCTTCAATAATTTTTCCTTGGTCCATAATTACCAGGCGGTCGCAAAGCTGGTAGGCTTCATCCATATAGTGGGTGGTTAAGATTAAAGTTACTCCCTGCATTTTAAGCCGGCGTAAACGCTGCCAGACAAGATGGCGTGCCTGGGGGTCTAAACCGGTTGTTGGTTCATCCAAAATAAGCAGGTCTGGGTTGTTCATTAAAGCCCGGGCAATCACCAAACGTCGTTTCATTCCCCCGGATAAGTTCTCTATTCTTTCGTTGGCTTTATCTTCTAAGCCAAAAAATTCTAATAAAGATTGGGCCTGCCATACTGCCTCTTTCCTTGGAAGGCCAAAAAAACCGGCGTAAACAATTAAATTTGTACTTACCTTTAGGTCGGGGTCCAGGTTATTTTCCTGCGGGACTACGCCAATTTTTTGCTTAATTTCGCGTGCTTTTTGTTTTACATCCATTCCTAGGACAATTAGCTTTCCTGCTGTAACCGGGGACAGACAATAAATCATTTTCACTGTTGAGCTTTTACCGGCTCCGTTTGGTCCTAAAAAACCAAAACACTCTTTTTCCAGCACTTGAAAGCTTATATTATCTACCGCCCGCAAACCGTTATATTCCTTAGTAAGATTTTCCGCGGTTACTACTACTGCCATTACTTACCTCACGGACCAATAATACCATTTTTAGTTTGTACCCTCATAAGTATTAACCAGATAATTTACCGTCTTCCGGGCTGTTTCCTTGAATTTTTCGGCTTTTATTTTTCCTCTAGGCCGGTAATACGCATAAATGTTTCTGTTTGTAGGGCCTTAAGGTCAATACCAATATCTGTCATTCAGGCTCCCCTTAATTCGTCCAGATAAGCAAAATCAAGCTTTTTAACTATTCAAGTAGGTATAGAGGTCCAAACAGTAGGGATTAGGATGTAGGGGAAACGAAAACGTAGGGGCTAGCTAAATCCTAAATCCTAAAGAGATCTGCAAGTCTGGCAAAAAAACTTTGTGCCTCTGTGCCTTTGCCCCTTTGAACCTGAGTAGTTACTTTATTTTATTTATTTCTCTAAAAACTTTTCTTTTCCTGCTATTGACCCAAGGGGAAACTCGGCACAAGAAGACAAGGTTCTTTAAATTAAAAAGTTTTTTTCCGTGTTGAATGCCCTCTTAAGATTACTTTTACGCACTGAACTTATTTAGTCTTCCGGCGTGAGCCAACATTAAGCTCATCGTATGTACTGCCCTAAAGTGCCCCAAGCTTCCCTGGCGGCAGGCAAGCTCGTGAAATCCGGTGACGTCATGGTCACAGCGAACAAAAGGTGAATGAAGTAAAAAAGGCACCGGGTGCCAACTATGGTTCTTTAACCGGGCCGGGGTAGAATGATCCCCGGTAATTACCAAAACATCAGGTTTAAGAGATAAAATATGCGGAAGCTGCCGGTCAAAATCCTCCAGCACCGCCATTTTACCCTGGTAATCGCCATCTTCACCTTTTGAATCAGTGCCTTTAATATGAAGGAAAAAATAATCAAAATCAGACCAGTGGTTCTTTAAAATAGTTAATTCAGCTTCAATTGTCTCACCCGGACAGTCCAATACCTTCATTCCTACCAGAGAGGCCAGACCACGATACATGGGGTACACAGCAATGGCCGCGGCCTTTAAGCCATAAAGGTTGGCAAAAGAGGGCAGGTTTGGCAGTTGGGAAAACCCGCGCAGCAAAGGATAGTTAATTTTTTTTTCTCCTATTAAAACGGTGGCTGCTTGCCGGATAAATTCAGCCGCTATTTCAGCCGTAGATTCTGCTGCTTGGGCCAAAGAACGCACAGATAAAGGGGCAACCCCCTCTTTTTGGGGATCCGTATCGGACAGCCGGGCATCCAAATTTGCTCCCCGGAAAATGACTGCAAAGCGATGTTCTTTTACCGGGCGGATAATAATTTCCACTCCGTTAATCTGACGGATGGCAAGCTGCAAGCAAGTACAAATATTTTCTGTTTCCGCTGTGGCGGGGCGGCCGGCCCGCCGGTCAATTATTACCGGACTTCCGTTTTGGTAAGCTACCGTAGCAAAATTACCCCGCACAGCTACATCTTGAGACTGCAAAGAGAAGCCAATACCTAAAGCTTCTAAAACGCCGCGTCCAATTATCCACTCTAAAGGTTCATAGCCAAAAAGAGCCAGGTGTCCGGCGCTGCTTCCCGGGGTAATACCGGGAAGTACCGGGTGGGTTAAACCCAAAGATGAACGTCGGGCCAGGCCGTCAAGGTTAGGGGTGCGGGCTGCTTCTAATTCGGTTTGACCGTTAAGTTCAGGTAAGGGTATACCTCCCAGACCGTCTAACACCACCAACAGTATTTTTGTTTTGTTGGCCCGGGTTAAATCTTGGAGAAGTTCTGACAATGATTGCATTAATCTTCATCCTTTCTTAAAGTAAAATTTTACTTTTCGTCAATTTTGCCCGTAAGTTTTAGTATCTCCCTTAGTACTTGTTGGCGCCTGGCTTCAATCGCGGTAAAGTCCATATTGAGTACATAATAAGCTTCTATTTCGTCATGGGTCTTTTTAGCCCGGCTAAGAAATTCAGTTGCTTCTTCCATGCAACGCCGGTACATTTGCCGCGCCATATTTCTTTCGGTGGCAATAGTTTCGTTAGCCAGTTCTATTACCCAGGCCATGGTATCAACCACCGTATCGCCATTTTGGGGTTTGTAGTAGTGAGGCTCCACCGAATTGACCACAGCTATATCCAAACGCGGAATAACCAAATGTTCAATCCGGTCCGGATTTAAAGCACAGTGATAAGCCTCTACGTCAAAACCTCGCATTTGGGCAGCTTCCATGATTCTTCTGACCAACGTTGTTTTACCGGTACCATCATCACCATTAATAATATACCGTTTCTTTAAATGATTGACAATGGTGTCCAGGTAGCTTATTGTCCCATCAGGCGTATTTGCCGTGCCAAAAAGATGGCGTATTTTGGGAGAATCAGTTTGCCGGGGCTTGCCGGTAAATACTTCATGCACCAGGGCCAACACTACCCGGTCAAAACCACCTACGCTTAAGGCCCCGGTTTCCTTATAATATGACCTGACTTCTTCTAAAAACAGATTTGCCGCAAATAAATAACTATAAGCCCGCCGAAATAATCTGGCTATTTCCTGGTTTAAATTTAAAATTTCTTTTTTATGGGCTTTTAAACCTTGCTCGTTCCAATAGTCCCCCAGATGAATGATTTTATCTACCGCTCCTGGATTTTTGGGGTCTACAATGTGGGGGGCCGTACCATCAATTATGGCCACCCGCAAGGATGGGAATACCACGCCGTCTAAAGATGCATTATCGGAGGAACATAAGTGAAATTCTGTGTCGTATCCCCGGCTGAGCATTTCTTCGCCAATTTTGCGCATGAAGGTTGACTTACCGACCCCAGGCCCTCCTTTTATGACAAAAATCCGGGCTGCATCAGGTTCAATGATGTAATCATAAAAAGAATAAAATCCCCTAGCCGTGTTGCCTCCTGGAAAAACTTTTTTTAGTTTACCCTTAGGCATTTTATGCTGACCTCCTTTTAAATTTTAGCTCTTGGCTCTTAAACAAAGAGCACCATGATTTAAACTTAAACCTTTTCACGGTGCCCGAGTTTTAAATTTCCATAAATCTTTTATTCATCCTATACATAAATATATATTATTAGAATATTTTAGAATATGCCTACCGCAGATATTTTAAACCGTTAAATAGAGGTGAGAGAAGTTGAAGTCAGACGAATTGTTCTTACTGGAAAAAGCAGTAGAAAATATTACGGCTAAAGCCAGTGAGTTTGGTTTGGACTTTTACGCCATGCACTTTGAAATTTGTCCGGTGGAAATAATTTATACTTTTGGCGCTTACGGAATGCCTACCAGATATACCCACTGGACTTATGGCAAGGCATACCATAAAATGAAAACTCAGTATGATTATAATCTTAGCCGGATATACGAAATGGTAATAAATTCTAACCCTTGTTACGCCTTTCTTTTGGAAGGAAATTCTTTAATTCAAAATAAATTAGTCATTGCTCATGTCCTGGCCCATAGCGACTTTTTTAAAAACAATGTTCATTTTAAGCAAACACCTTCGGAGTATATTTTAGATTCTATGGCCAGCGCTGCCCAGAGGCTACGCGCTTACGAATTTCGATACGGTAAGGATAAAGTAGAAAAATTTTTAGATGCTGTTCTCTCCATTCAGGAGCATATTGACCCTTATTATTACCTTGAAAAAAAGAAACCTGGCTCTATGAACGTTATGGAAAAGGAAAAAGAAAAAGAAACTCCTTATGATGATTTATGGAAACTTGACCTAAAAGCAAAAGACAAAGATAAAGATAGTAAGCCTAAAACTTTTCCTGTTAAACCACAAAAGGATTTACTTCTTTTTTTAATGGAACACGCCAAAGGTATTGAGGACTGGCAACGTGATGTTATTTCTATTGTTCGTCAGGATATGCTGTATTTTTGGCCCCAACTGGAAACCAAAATTATGAATGAAGGATGGGCCACTTACTGGCACCTTCGTATTTTACGCGAAATAGAGCTTGCGGAAAAAGAGGTAATAGATTTTGCTAAAATGCATGCCGAGGTAACCCAATCTTCTCCCTGGCATATAAATCCTTACTATTTGGGTTTAAAAATATTTGAAGACATTGAAAAGCGGTGGAATAACCCCACCGATAAAGAAAAGGAAAAATTCCGCCGCCCTGGAGGAGAAGGCCGGGAAAAAATATTTGAAGTGCGGGCAACGGAAAATGACATTTCTTTTTTGCGAAATTATTTAACTAAAGAATTGATTAAAGAATGTGATCTTTACGTTTACGAAAAAAAGGGTCAGGAATGGCGAATTACAGATAAAAACTGGGAAATGGTACGGGATAACATAGTAGTTAATTTAACCAATGGCGGATACCCTTACCTTACCTTAGAAAACGGAGATTATAATAACCAAGGAGAGTTGTATTTAAAACACCATTTTGAAGGGTCTGAGCTGGATGTTTTTTATTTAGAAAATACCCTCCCCTATGTTTATCTTATATGGGGTAAGCCGGTAAATTTAGAAACAGTTGTTGATAAAAGAAACGTTCTTTTTATTTGCAGCGGAACAAAGGTAGTAAAAAAATATTTATAGCTATTTGGCGGACAGTTGTCAGCCATTAACGGTCCACTTAAATTTTTTCTCCCCGCTGAACCATTCTAATATCTACCTCGATCAGTAACCTGTATGGCCGGCACATTTGATAGAGTCGTGAGGTGGTACGTTCACCTAAATAATCCTCTAAATCTTCTAATTTTATATTGCTGGTGATAACTAATGGTAAACAGTGATTAAGCCGGTAGTTAAAAATAGAATAAAGCTTATTGCGCGTCCATTCGGTGTAATTGTGGGCGCCGAGGTCATCTAAAATTAATAACGGGGTTTTCTGGGCTTTGGCTAAAATGTCGGCTTCCGTATCCTCACCGGGTAAACGTCCTGGTTCGTAAGTGGCGCGCAGTTGGTCCAATAAATCAGGGACCACAATAAATAAAACCTGGTATCCTTCTTTTATGAGGGCATTGGCTATACTACAGGCTAAAAAAGTTTTTCCGCTCCCTACCGGACCGGTAAGAAATAATCCGTCAAGGTAGTTGTTTTGTTTAAAATGGGCCACAAAATCTTTTGCCGCCTTAAAAGTAATTTTAGCCAGTTCGTAAAAGGTTGTTCCTTTTGCCGGGTCAATATTTTTACGAGAGTAATACTTAAAATTAAAATCAGCAAAAGTATAGGCTTGCATTCGTAAGGGCAATCCCGATTCTTTAAGCCGGTTAACTAATGTTCTTTGCTGCCGGCAACTGCATATTACCGCCAGCTCATTTTGGACAATTACCCCCCGGTCGTTGCATTTACTGCAGAAAGCCATTTAATTACTCCTTTTTAAGAAAATATTTTTCAGCTAGGGGCGTTAAATTTAACGCCCCTACTACTGATGGTTAAGTTTTTTACTTTTTTTATTTAGCTCAAATAAAGATTCTTGATTAACTCCTTTTTCTTGGTGTTTGTGTTCTTTTTACCCTCATTGCGGGGAGGGGTTGTGTTTTTTTTGTCCTTTTGGGTTAAAAATTGCTGGTCGTACGCCGTAATAGCCTCTAGGTTCCGTAAATTATTTTTTTGCCAGCGCAAAAGAATGCGGTCAATATATTTAAAGTTATGCTTTCCCATTAAGACGGCCCGTCGCAAAGCCTCTAAAATTATTCCCTGGTCTGCTTCCAAGGCCCATTTTTCAATTTGTTCTATTTCAATAGGCGATAAAGGGCGGCCAAATTCATTTTCAAAGGTTTTAACCAAAACGACTAACTTACTTTCGTCTGTCAAGCTAGGACCATCCGAGACTTGACGAATTTTTTCAATTTCTTTTACTTTAGTACAGGCCCATATTTCTGATATTTTTTCATATAAAGGTTCAAAATCATACCCGAGAAAAACTTCCTTTCGTTCTTCATTATAATATTGGGTGGTAGAAAGCATTTCTTTTTCTAAAAGGCTGGCTAAATCATGTTCTATTTGACGGTAATCCCGGGTTAGGCATTCGGCTAATACCTCTGGAGAAGGATAATATTCTTTTTCTTCGGTTCGTAAACGAAGTAATTGAATTAAAAGCATCATTTCTGCATCACTAAGACCAATGATGGGGTAATAACGTAGCAGTAAATTTGGGATGCTGGTAACTCCCCGGATAAATAAGTCAGCGCCAAAAGCAGCCGTAATGTTACCTTTATCGTATCTTTTAACCGTTTTTCCAACCTTTAAGGTCATGTGCTGCCCTCCACTTAGGATTTAGGATTTAGGATTTAGGATTTAGGATTTAGGATTTAGCTAGCCCCTACGTTTTCGTTTCCCCTACATCCTAGCCCCTACTGTAATGTAACCCGGGGAGGTTTGTCCAGGCGCGAAAAAACTGTTTAGGGTAAATTTTTAAGTAATCAGAAACAAATTTCTTCTTAAATCTCAAACGGATGGCGTGCGGTAAAAATATGCACCGGCAGTTTTAATTTATATAAAAGAGCTACTGCCCGGGGCACGTGGTCTCCTAAATCTTTTAACTGGTGAGCGTCAGAACCAATGGTAAAAATATTTATTCCGTTTTCCCTGGCTAATAAAAGGATATCCCCGCCAGGGTGAAATTCCGTCAGACCCCGGCGAATACCGGAGGTGTTAAGTTCCAATCCTATTCGTTTTTTTGCCATTTCAGTCAGGACAGACTCTATTAAGCCATGGTGGGCCTCTAAAATTTGGGGGCCAAAATATTTTTCGCCGAAACGCCGGTAAAGGTCAAAATGGGCCATACAATCAAAAAGGCCGGTCTTGACAGCTAATTCAAGTGTGGTAAAATACTCTTTAATCACGTGGGTTAAGCTACGCGAAGCAAAATATTCCTCACATTCACTCGCTGAAGATATGGCTTTGTGTTCCAGACAGTGAACCGCCCCCAAAACAAAATCAAAGGGATAATTAACCAGTTTTTTTTCAATTTCCTTTTCGTATCCTTTTTCAAAGCCAACTTCTATACCTGCTTTAATCTTTAATTGGGCGGTTTTAAACTGTTGCTTAACCTGATCCAGTTCAAGAAAATATTTATCTAACCAGTAACTATGCTCCATAGGATAACGACAGCCATCAACCCTTACAAACCAATCCAGATGCCGCCTTGCGGGATCTACTTCAAGATGGGGGGTAAAGCAAATTTCTTTTAAACCTAGTTGCAGCGCCCGGTGACAGTAAGCAAAAAGACTAACGTCTTCCGCGTCCACCGAATAACCCGGGTGAATATGATAGTCTACATAGTACATGTTACAAGACATTTGTTCCTAAAACAGATTCCATTTGGGCCAGAGCCCAATTATGCGCTTGGAGGTCAAAACTGGCCACCCCCTGCCGGTAAACGACAACTTTATAATCACGGTTGCACAATTCTTCTACGGTATAAAGAACACAAATATTTGTGCAAACACCCACCACCTGCACTTCTTCAGGAGCAAGTTCTCTTAAATTTTCCGCCAGGGGAGTGCCGTAAAAACCACTGTAGCGTTGCTTAAAAATTTTTTTAGCCAGGGCGTATTCTTCGGCCTGGTCAGCCAGATCATCAATTAGCTCCGCCCCCCAACTACCCGCAAGACAGTGG
Source organism: Peptococcaceae bacterium SCADC1_2_3 (assembly GCA_000681355.2). Lineage (GTDB taxonomy): Bacteria > Bacillota > Desulfotomaculia > Desulfotomaculales > Nap2-2B > SCADC1-2-3. The sequence goes on along the minus strand of JJNX02000001.1, from coordinate 15,928 downwards.
ACCGGAAAACGGTTAAATTCCAGGTCATCCTTCTGGTGCGCGTCCATAATAAAAATAACGGGCTGCTCCTTTTGTCTGAATTCCGTTACTTTTGCGGTGACAAAAGGAATAATTTGACGGGCTGCCTCCCCGCAGTATAAGGCACCTTGGGGTTCAAGAAAATCTTTAAGCAGGTCAATAACCATTAAAGCATTCATAGCCCTGCGTTCCTCTTTTCTATAACTAATATTCAATAAAAAAATGGATACCTTAATTATAACATTATTTCATAGGCCAAATATACTGTTTATAAAGATTTTATTTAATTTTACTTAAAGGAGAGTGATTAAAGATGCCGGTAAAAATAGGCATAAATGGTTTTGGCCGCATTGGCCGTAATGTTTTCCGGGCTGCATTTGACCGTCCTGAAATTGAAATAGTGGCCGTTAATGACTTAACTGATGCCCTTACTTTGGCTCATCTTTTAAAATACGATTCGGTGCATGGTATTTACCACGGGGAAATAAAAGCTTATAATAACGGCTTTGTGGTCGGAGAAAAAAAAATAAATGTATTTTGCGAAAAAGACCCGGCCAAATTACCCTGGGGTAAACTTGGGGTAGAAGTGGTTATTGAATCAACCGGCCTTTTTAATGCCCGTAGCCAAGCGCAAAGGCACCTGTCCGCCGGGGCAGAAAAGGTACTTATCACCGCTCCGGCTAAAGAGGAAGACATTATGATCGTAATGGGGGTTAACCAGGAAAAATACTCGCCAGCGCAGCACCGGATAATTTCCTGCGCTTCTTGCACCACTAATTGTCTGGCCCCAGTAGCTAAAGTGCTCCAAGAAAAAATAGGCCTAATTCACGGCTTGATGACTACGGTTCACTCTTATACTAACGACCAGCAAATCCTGGATTTGCCCCATAAGGATTTAAGACGGGCCCGGGCTGCTTCATTGTCTATTATTCCTACCACTACCGGGGCCGCTAAAGCCGTAACAAAAGTTATTCCTGAGCTGGAAGGAAAACTTAACGGATTGGCTTTGCGTGTCCCTACGCCTAACGTTTCAGTGGTGGATTTGGTGGTTGAGGTTGCCCGCCCCACTACAACAGAAGAGGTTAATGCTATTTTAAAAGAGGCTGCCTGCGGAGCGCTAAAAGGAATTATTGATTATTGTGAAACTCCTTTGGTTTCCCGGGACTTTAATGGCAATCCACATTCCGCTATTGTGGACGCCCTTTCCACCATGGTGGTAAATGAAACAATGGTTAAAGTAATTGCCTGGTACGATAACGAATGGGGTTATTCAAACCGGGTGGTGGATTTAGTAGCGTATATTGGGGAAAAATGTCCGAACCCAACCGGAAATAAGTTTTTCGTTGCTTTTAGCTAAGAAACCTCCATATTAAATATATCCTGATTTATGATTGACTTTTATGGTAAAGTAAACTAAATTAATATTGCAGTAAAAAATAAGAAAGGGAGATAACAATAATGGAGGAGGCAATTTTAAGAAAAAAAGGCAAGTACCAGGAAGAAAGAAAGATTGAAGGTAAAACATATCGGGTGGTGGCAAGGTCTAATAAATTAATTGGAGTAGAAGTAGAATTTGAACCTGGAAATGGGACGGGATTTTACGCTCATGAAGGGGAAGAATTGCGTATTATGTTAAAAGGCAAAGTTAAATGCAGCGTTGGTGATAAAGAATATGAACTAGAAGAAGGGGATATTCTGTGGCATAAATCCACCACCCCTCACGCCATAGAAAATATTGGAGAGGGAAATGCCGTTTACCTTACCGTTAATACACCACCGACAACAATGACTCCTTACACTGAAGAAGGAAAGCTTATTGGTTTTTACGAAGGGATTAGTGAGGAATAAAATATGTCGGAAATACTGGGCAAAATTGAAAAACCCAACGTAGAAGAATTTAAAAAAGGGAGGAAATTATTTTTGGTGCCTTTATTTTACGCCAGGGATAATTTCCCCCAGGATTATTTAAAATTAATTGAGCATTACTGGCAACAAGTAGCAGAACAGATAAATAAACTAGAGCTAAAAATTGGGATAATAAATAAGATTTATTGTGAAACCAATTTACATAATGGCGAAGAAGGCTTAAATATAATCAAAGAGTTAAATGAAAAAGGCTACCAGCTTATCAAAAGCAAGTATGATAAGGGGGCAGAAATCCAGACCACCGAGGATGTTAATTTATTTTATGAATTTGTTGATTGGGGCAATTGTTTGCAGGTAATTATGACGGAAAAAGTGTTTCAAAAAGTTACCGAATTTTATCAGGAGGCCGGTCAAAAAAGATATAACTTTATGGCCCAACAAATTGACGCAACTTTAAAAGAAAGCGAGGTAGGGGCTTTGTTTATCCGTGAAGAACACGCCGTGCAATTTCCTGCTTCAATTCAGGTATTTTACGTTGCCCCACCTGCTTTAGACGATATTCACCGCTGGCAAAGAGAAAAATTGCAGGAAAGAATGGCCAAGGAAACCGCGCCAAAATGAAAATAACTTTAAAAAAATAACCGGACCATTTGAAAATTACGTTTAATTTTATCCTGATCAGTTAAAATGCTCCCGTATTCTGTGGCGTGGCCGGTAAGCAAGTAATCAATTTCTAAGGAGGCCAGTTTGTTGATGCTTTGCTCTAAAAGAGATATGTCCCCGCTGGGAAAGTCTGTACGGCCAATACTGCCTACAAATAGAACATCGCCGGTAATCAGGACTTTCTTCTCCTCCCAATACATAGATATAGAACCTGGTGAGTGGCCGGGGGTGTGAATTAAACGTAAAGAAATTTCGCCCAAATTTAACTGGCCTTCCCTTAAAAGCAAAAGTGGCTCAAAGACTGGAGCGGTCATTCCTAGCAGAGCATATAATTTTTCACCCACTGTTTTACGAAACTCATCTTCTATTTGGGAAAGGGCGATAAGCACTTCCCCATTTTTTTGTTTTAAGGCCTGGTTTGCTTCACAGTGATCCGGGTGAGCATGGGTGTTTATAATTAAACCAATGGAGGCAGCATCAAACCCGTCTTTTTGCAAGGCGACCAAAAGCTGGTCAAAACACGGACTACCAAATTCATTGGAAATATGTCCTGGATCAATGAGCACGTGGGGACATTTTCCTTCAAGAAGATGGGCAAAAAGATAAGTATTGCAGTTATTGCCTATACCTTGCCAAAGGTAGCCGTATAGATTTTCAAGTACTTTTACCGATTGGTAATCAGCATTTTCATGAAACATAATAAGTCCTCCTCTTAAAAAATTTCTTTAAAAAACATTTTTTTTAGAAAAATTATAAGTTATTATATAAGGAAGTAAACAAAAAGTATAGCGTTAAGGAGAAAAAATATGGACGAAATAAAAAAAGCCTGGGAAATAGCCATGGAAAAAGCCCAAAATATTAAGGAATTACCTAAAGACCAGATAGACAAATATAACGTTGAAAAATGCTCAATGATTGGAAGTAATTTAGCGGTTAGATATTTAGAGCAAGCTGACCCGCGTCAATTAGAACATGAACTAAAAAGATACTTTGGTAAGGAAAAAGAAGTAGTTAAACAGGCCATGGCCATAAAACTTATCCAGGCCATTGAAACAGGTAACCAAAAAAGATTAACGGCTGTCAAGCAAGCCCTTTCCGTAATCTTTGAGGAACAGACAGCCTTTAAAGAAATAATTGAAAAAATAAAGGCCCTTTTTGAACAGTACGACCAAATAAACCAAAAGAAAAAAGAGGAGTTAGCAATAGAAGGAAGAAAAAGGTTAACAGCCCTTAAAATTTCCGGAGAGGCAATTATAGAAATTAATCCCGCGGCAAAAGATGAATGGCAACAAGACCTGGCTTTTTTAAAGCAGTCGTACGAGGAAAAATTAAATCCTTTAAAACATGAGTTAGAAGTTCAAATATCAAAAGAATAAAAAATAACGTAGTAAGAGGATTAAGAAGTTAAACTATCTTAGATTAAATTAGACTTTATGAAGCATTTGAGGGAGCGAAAATGTTGACTACGGTAGAAATTTACGACACCACGTTACGCGATGGGACGCAAGGAGAAGGCATCTCCTTCTCGGTTGAAGATAAAATAAAAATAACTTTAAAACTGGATAAATTAGGTTTTCATTATGTCGAGGGCGGCTGGCCAGGCTCTAATCCCAAAGACATTACTTACTTTAAGCGCATACAGGAGCACCGCCTGGTAAATACAAAAATTGTAGCTTTTGGGCGTACCCGAAAACCTGGTATGGAGGCCGCGGAAGACAAAAACATCCGGAGTATTCTGGAGGCAAAAGTGTCTACCGCTGCCATAGTGGGAAAATCGTGGGATTTTCACGTTACCCGGGCCCTGGCTACCTCTTTGTCCGAAAATTTAAACATGGTTAAGCAATCTGTTGCTTATTTAAGTCAAAATGGGTTAGCTGTTTTTTACGACGCCGAGCATTTCTTTGATGGCTTTAAAGCAAATCCCGAATACGCCCTGGCTACTTTAAAAGCAGCCCGGGAGGGAGGCGCAAAAGTGATTGTGCTATGTGATACTAACGGCGGGAGTTTGCCTCATGAAATGGGGCCTATAATTGACCAGGTGAAGAAAGAGATAAACCTTCCTCTGGGTATTCACTGCCATAACGACGGGGAATTAGCGGTAGCCAATACCGTAGCCGCTGTCCAGGCCGGCGCAAGTCAGGTTCAGGGCACAATTAATGGCTACGGGGAACGCTGCGGCAATACCAACCTTTGTTCTGTTATTCCTAATTTAACTTTAAAATGCAAGGTTATTACCATTCCTTTTAACAACCTGGTCCGGCTGACCGAACTGGCCCGTTACGTTAGTGAACTGGCCAACATGCATCCGCTGTCCTCCCAGCCTTACGTGGGGTCAAGCGCCTTTGCCCACAAAGGAGGTGTTCACGCCAGCGCCATCTTAAAAGAGGCAAGTACTTACGAACATATTGACCCGGCAATAGTAGGCAACCAGCGGCGGATTTTGGTTTCAGAACTTAGCGGAACTTCAAATCTTTTATATAAATATAAAGAATTTAATTTTATTCCTCCCGTAACAGGAGAAGAAAACCGCACAATTTTAAAAGAGATTAAAGAATTAGAGCACCAGGGTTACCAGTTTGAAGGAGCAGAAGGCTCCCTGGAATTACGTTTACGCAAAATTTACCAGGGCCATAAGGAACGGTTTAAGTTAGAAAATTTACGCGTCATAATTGAAAAAAGAGAAAATGGGACCGTTTATTCTGAGGCTACCATTAAAATTACTATTAATAACCACACCGTTCACACCGCGGCCGAAGGAAACGGGCCGGTAAACGCTTTAGATAATGCCCTGCGTAAAGCTATAGAAGAAGCTTACCCGGAAATTAAAAAAATGCACCTTACTGATTACAAAGTACGGGTGCTGGATGAAAAAGACGGAACCGGCGCGATGGTAAGGGTGCTTATTGAAACCGGCGACGGTCAACGTTCCTGGGGAACAGTGGGAGTTTCGCCTAACATTATTGAAGCTAGTTGGCAAGCCCTGGTAGACAGCATTGCATACGGATTATTAAAGAAAGAAGAAAGTTAAACACCTGCCTCGCCCACCTAAGATGGGAAAATGCAGATGCAGGGGGGTAATTTTATGGAAAGTAAAAATGGAGTGTGCAGTTGGTTTAAATCGCTCTGACATTTTTTCTATCCTTAACTTAAACAACTTCCCCAATAACCTGCCTGACACCTTACCTGCTGCTCTTCTGGCTACACGCTTGCCTACCGTACCCTTTTGTACTGATAAAACATCGCCTAAAAATTTACCCAGTCCGTACAGGATACCTCTGGTTTGGTTAATTGCACTTTTCTTTTTACGTGCCATGAAGTTAACATCTCCTTTAACTTTGCTAATTCATAGGATTAATTGCTTTTTCCATCGTAAAACCATCTCTAACTTAGGTAATTTTATAACTTTTTCTATATTAGCGTATTTCCATAGTTGGGTCAAAAACACCTTTTTTATTTATCATTGACCCAACATTTTAGTCTACTCTAATCAAGTTTTATAATACTAACTATCAGTTTATAATGTTCCCCTTTAAACTCTTTTCCGAGGCCAATAGTCAACAAGAATCGTCCTTTACAAGGATACTCCCCAATCTCTATTTGTTGGCCCGAAAATTTCTGTTCCCACTGTATATCGGTTACTGCCAAGTCGTAGAAAATACCATTATATTTGAACTTTGCCCGCACCTGAGAGTTGGCTCTCCATGGGGGTAATTTTTTTTCGATACATATTCCTTCGACTTCCACCAAAATTAAAGATTGTTCGATTCCTTTTGACAAAATAAAATCTTGAGGCAAACGATCACTAGAGTTATAAAAAATAAAGGGTAAATTCTCACAATATTGTTGCAACTTACTTACCGGAAGCCTTCCAACCTTTGACCAAAAATTTTTTCTATTTATAACCCAATTTTCTGGCTGATAATAAAGCGGTTGTCGTTTTATAACCGGCATATTTATTATGTCTAGTACCTGCGGCGTTGACCCATCCTCGTAATTTATGTCTTTTAAGGACAATTCGGCTCCACCTTCATTGACTGGTCTCACCCACTTTCCTGTCTCCAAATCGACTCCTGCTATACAACGCTCCCCCAATTTCCTCGAATTAGCCAGGCAAACTATTCTAATTGTTTCCAAATTAACTTCCTCTCCCCAAAGAAATTGATCCATTAAACAATAAGTATCTGTTTTATCCGCCATTCTCTTTTTACAAATGTTTAATTTCTACCCTTGCTCCTGCCCCTGGTAAATTTCTGCTATAATACTCTGCTAAAAGTCTTCTGTGACACCGGTCAGGTTTATCTTCAGAACAAAGTAAACAAATAGAGCCATTTTGATTTTCAAAATCAATACTCTTGAGGGGTTGCCTTTTTGGCAATATTTTGTTGAATTCGCTCTCATATTGATCCCATGGAATCTTTTTCTGTTTATAACCTTTCAACAATTCTTCTGTTGGTGCTAGTTCTGGGTGATGTTCGTAGCCAATACCCACCAAATCAAGAATGTATTCCAGGTCTTCCTTCTTGGCATATCCTGCTAGTTGCGAAGTATTATTAAGACGCACATCTATTACTTTTTTAACCCCTGCGTTTTGTAATTTGGCAATAAATTCTCTTAAATTTTTTTTAGAGAAACCGATAGTATAAATTGTCAAACTAAATTTCCTCCTTTACTTAAAACAAAGTCAACTGTTCAACGTAAGTATGAGTTTCGGTTTTCTTTTTTTTAACGTATTCTTCCACCTCTACCCCACATTGCTTAAGAAGTTCTCCTACTAAAGCCCTGTGGCAATGATCACTGTCTCTGCAAAAGCAAATCAAGGCAATAATTCTTCCCGATTCCACTAATCTCCCCAGCTTTTTCAATGCGCCGAGTTTTTTAGCTGATTTTAATTCTTTATTAAATGCATCTTTGTAAAGGTACCACCACTCTTCTACCGGATTATCCTTCCACTCCTTAAGATATTTTTCGAATAATTGAGAACTTGGGGCGAGCTCTGGAACCCATACAGTACCCGAAATATGCTTACTGGACCTGGTAATCTGCCAAACTTCATCACAAATAATATCCCTAATAGATGAAACATCCGCAGTGATAACATAACCTTTGGAATTTGTTTTCATTGATTTTGCACCCCCTTTTTATCACTGAAATGTCTCTAAAAACTGTATCCAGGCGTAAAAATTAGCACCTAAAAACCATGCAAAATAAGTTTTTTTCCTAACTTCTAACCAAAAAATTAAAATTATTATTTCTAATGCTTTAGCCTGTTACCAGGTGTTCAATGACCAAGACTTGAAATAAGCTGAGGCATCTTTACACCATTTGTTTGCTCTGGCGTCTTTTAAAAGAGTATCTTCTTTTTCCCAGCCCTTGGTTTCAATCAACCACATTTTCCTGGTGGCTTTGGCCTGTTTTCCTTCTCCTGACCTGGCGAAACATTTAGCGCACTTCCACTTCAGCAGTCCCTGTCGCCTAATCGCCCTTACCATGCGCTCAGCTCTTTCGTAAAGGCCTTCGTGATGCCAACAATAATCACTAGACAAACCTGCTCCCCAGTCTTAACTGCATAAACGGCCCGGCAGGCTCCTCCTGGCAGGAAAAACTCAAGCGACCGAAGGTCCCGTAGCAACCCTTTTAGGGCATGGCCCTTGTTCTGAACCGAAAACCTCTAAGACATCGGTTAATCCTTGCTCCCGGGCGTAATCCCTCAAGTCCTTCGTTTTCCCCGCCTGGTATTCCTTTTCAGCATGCTCCCATAAAACTGCAATAGGGTCTTCTACGGCTCGGCTCATCCGTACCAAGTTTCCTTCAGGCTCATACTTGAGGAATACGGTGTCGCCCGTATCCACCCCTAAAGCCTGCCGTATGTTTTTGGGCAGGGTAACCCGGCCCTTATTGTCTATCCGCACGGCTATCTGATTGGCCATTTGGAATTACCTCCTTGTAGGAAAATCCTACTTGAATTATAACACGGTTTCATCAGAACTACCACTGCTACTTTGGGGGTTTTTCCCTGTTGTTTGCGGAAGGGGCTTCCTTCGAGCAATTCGGTCGGGACGCCCTTTGCACCCGCCATTCCGTTGGAAGCAAAGGTGGAAGCAAGGGGACGTTCATTTTGCTTCCTTGTGGAAGCGTGGGGACGTTCTTCTTGCTTCCTTAGCAATTGTTCGATATAATAAAGAAAATCTGAAAGCGTGATGATAGATGGCAAGACAAGCAAGGGAGCGGTGTGAGAGCGGAGTTTACCACATCGTGACAAGAGGAATCAACCGGCAGGACATATTCTGCGACCAAGATGACTATCAGCGTTTTCTGGGAACTCTTGGCCGGGTGAAGACTGACAAGTTTGAAGTGTATGGATATTGCCTGATGAGTAATCATATCCATTTGCTTATTCATGAAAAAAATGAAGAGATCCACCAAATCATGAAACGCATAGGAACCAGTTATGCCTGGTGGTATAACCGGAAATATCAAAGAAACGGCCATGTATTCCAGGGTCGCTATAGAAGTGAATGTGTTAAAGATGATGGATATTTGTTGACCGTTATCAGATACATTCATAACAATCCGGTAAAAGCGGGGATGGTAAGCAAACCGGAAGAATATTGCTGGAGCAGCATCCAGGCATATTATGGCCGGCCTGAAAATCCAATTGGACTGACCGATGATGGTTTCGTTTTAGGGATTTTCGCCGAAGAGCGGACTGAGGCGATACACAGATTTCACGAGTATATGAAAATGGAAATTCAGGATACATGCCTTGGTGATGGAATCAAACAAAGGAAACCCGATGGTGAATTAAAAGCAGAGATTGAAGCTATGTTAAATGGGGCGCCAGTAACAATTTTGCGAACCATTGAGAAACAAAAGCGAGATGAGATACTTAGGCGAGTCAAGGTTATTGAAGGGGCAACACAGCGGCAGATTGCCCGGGTAACTGGATTAAGTCAAAATATGGTCTTTAAGGCCTAGACAAGGAAGCAAAAAGAACGTCCCCCTGCTTCCTAAAATGGGAAAATGCAGATGCAGGCAGTTAACTTGCCTCGTTCAACCGCTGCAGATAGCGATGGGCCTGCAGCGCAGCCTTTGCTCCTTCCCCCGCGGATACAATAATCTGCTTTTCCGGAACATCAGTCACATCACCGGCGGCAAATAAACCCGGCACCTCTGTTCCGTTAGCGCAATTTACTTTAATTTCCCCTAGTTCGTTAAGGGGGACAATTTCACGGACTAAATCAGAATTAGGAATAAGCCCAATCTCTACAAAAATACCGCTTACCGTTAAATCCTGTTGCTCCCTGGTTTTTAAATTTTTGACGGTTATATTTTCTACCCTAGCAGTTCCCCCTACGGCAGTTGGCTGGTAGTTCAAAAGTATGGTCAGGTTGGGAGCGCCTTTAACCCGCTCAATAATTACGGCATCACCCGTTAGAGAGCTTCTGGAAATAAGATAAACATGGGAGGCTATTTTAATTAAGTCGTCTGTAGCTTCCAGGGCAGAATTGCCGCCGCCAATTACCGCCACATTTTCCCCGGCAAAAAGAGGACCATCGCAAATAGCACAATATGTTACTCCTCTGCCCCTTAGTTTTTCTTCACCAGGTACGTTTAACGGCCGGGGCTTTTTACCGGTGGCAATAATCACTGTTTTGGCCTGGAATTCTTCTTCTTCTGCCGTCTTTACCGTAAAACCGTTTTTTATTTGAGCCAGATTCTTTACCTCAACTCCGTTTTTTATTTCTACCGGAAACTGCCGGATCTGAGCTTCAAATTTTTGCATTAGCTCCGGTCCTTCTATAAACTGGTAGCCCATATAATTTTCAATGTTAGCGGTAACTAAGGGCTGTCCCCCTATGTCCTTGCTGATTAAAAGGGTGTTTATTTTTTTCCGGGCGGCGTATACCGTGGCGGTCATGCCCGCCGGCCCGCCGCCTATGATAATTAGCTCGTACATTAAAATCCCCCTTCTGATGAGACAAAAATAAGGCCCAAGCAAGCTGCCAGAGGGTCGTTACTTTTAAAATCTGGAAGAGCCACTATATTCAATACTTAATAAAATGCTACTTTTTAATGCTATTAATAAAATCCTCGGTAGTCATGGCGGCCATGGTTATAGTCTTAAGTGTGCCTCTGGAACCCAATTCCATCGCCACTTTAGCCACAACCTTGTTATCAGGAGCATCCAAAATGTTTACAAAGTCGTATTGGCCTAAAACCACATACTGAGCAATTATTTTTGCCCCCAAGGCCTCGACTTCATAATTGACTTCTCCGACCCTGTCCGGATTCTCTTTAATAGTTTTCCTTCCCTCGTCTGTAAGGGTTGTCAACATTATATAGTAAGCCATTTTTGAACCTCCTTTTTATTTTTTTGTAATTTACTCTTTAAAAATTTAGGAGAAGCCTGCTTGTACCCCCAATTTTAATAAAAATTAGCCACCTTAAACTCCTTAGCCGTACCCCCTGACATAAGGACTAATTGCAAAATACAAAAACACAACTTATAAGTTTCAATTATTCTAACATAAATATGCAATTATAACAACAAATAGTTTTGAAAATTTGTGATTATTCTGTGATGGGGGTGGAACCCCAAGTGGTTACCCTGACCCTGCGACCATGAAATTATTTAAAGCGGTGCTTGCTCAATCATATCCACGTTAGTACATGTGCAGCGAACCTTTTGAAGTCTTCTATTTTTTGAAGGCACTCGTACACTATTTTGTTATCTACTTCCAGATATTCATGGACGAGAATGTTTCGAAAACCGGCAATTTGCTGCATGGTATTTGCCAGTTCTTCGGGTAAACAACCTTCCTCTTCTAAAACTTTAAAAATGTCTGCATAACTGTAAGGAGGCCGGTATCCCTTTTCGGCAATAACATGACTACCGATATCAATACAAACCTGAGCTGCAATCTGCAGATTTCTTTCGGCGCGGTCTTGAATACCTTCATCTTTCAGATATTTTTCCAGGGGAATTTCGGAAAGAACTTTTAATTTGCGTAAAACATGTTCAAGCTTGAGGAGGCGTTTTTCAAGAACATCTTTGTCAGCCACCAAATCTGCCCTCCTTAATCCTTTGGCGCAATCCTTGGTGAATTACTTTCTCTACCGGTTGAAAGTCGAAGTAGCCAACATAAACTTGAGCCTGAAAATTTACCCGGTGGCTTCTTCTTTCCTCTTTTTCATAAAGAAGTTTCCCCTGGCCTAAAACCCGGTATGCCAGGGAGTAAGGAGCACAGTTAAGGATGATCAGATCAACTTCATCTGTTCTTAGTATAGAAGTTATCACCGGCAGTAATTCCAGCTTTTTTTTAAAAAAGTCCTCCTGGGGGTAATCTGGTTCAAGCAGGATTGCCAGGTCAATATCGCTTAACCTGGTCTGTTTTCCCTGAGCATAAGAGCCAAAGAGAAAAATAGCTGTTATAGCTTGATCTTTCTCAAGTTTTTCAATAAGTAGGGAAATATATCTGCGAAAGTCATGTTCAATTATCCGAGAGCGGTGCATATAGCTCACCTTTGGCAAAATAACATTAAAATTTCCTTTTTATTGTAGCAACAGAATAACTTGCTGTCAAAGTAATAATTGCAGGATCCTTAGATAAAAAGTAAAAAAGAAGAAAGGTTTTTCAGGAAAGTGAAAGCCAAAATGGATTCGTCATACCCGCAAGTTGCTGGCAGGACAATTTGGATCAAACGTTACAATTAATAGATATACAGGTATGCTGTATTTCTTTAAAATTTATAAGGCCAGCAGATAATCCTTGTCAATAGGACTTTGGCAGCAGTTTTTTGCTCTCTGGAAAATTAAGTTATTTTTGTCAGGTATGGTTGTTTCCTTATTTAGCCTACCATGCTATAATTAATCAATAAAGTTTGCTTCAACAAAAGGAAGCATTAAATATTATCTTATAGTTGTAATTGAAGCTCGTGTTGATATTTGTAATCATATTTTAGCCAAGGAGCGTATTGGGGTCTAAAATTTAACGGGAGGTCTTCTCATGCTCATTAACTGCCCGAAAGATTTTTCCTGCACCGGATACGAAATTGTCCTGGCGGCCGGCCCACAGGGGCTGGTTTTACCTCCCTACAAGGGTTCCACCTTAAGAGGGGGTTTTGCCCGGGTTTTTAAACAACTGGTTTGCGTAAAAAAAAAGGAAACCTGCGGGGACTGCCTGCTTAAAGAAAATTGTCCTTACCACTTTGTTTTTGAAACCTCCCCTCCTCCCAAGGCAGAAGCACTGCGCAATTATTCCGACATCCCCCGCCCTTTTGTGCTGGAACCGCCACAGGAGCAAAAAACGGATTATCTGCCCGGAGAAACCCTTTACGGAAGGAATTATATCGTTTAGCAAGAAATAGATATATATGGTTTATTATACCTTGAAATTTTAAAGAATACTTGTCTTAATTACAGACGTTTCTCCTATCTTAGTTTTTTGGATTCATTCTTGTATGACGTTTGAATAGGGTGCTTGAAAACCTGATTCATCTTTGCATTGCCGGGGGACGCAAGCCCATGGCCGTATACGGAATGGTGACAGCCCAGCTTTTATTTGATGAAGATGACCGCCTCTGGCACCTGCTTTCCGAAGGATGGCGGCCGGGGAGTGAGCGGGTAATGCATCTTTCACCCGGGGACCGCACTTGGCTGGTTCCGGTGCCCGTTTTGTATTGGAGTGCGGTGTCGCCGGCCCTAACCGGACTGGCCCTGCGGGAAAACCCCTGGGAGGCTATCCAATTCCAGAAAATGATGCGGCAAAGGGAAGAATGGCAGCGCAAACGGGAGTTTATCGAATACAAGCTTACACCGGCAGAGCGGGAAGTGGTGCGCCTGGCTTGTGAGGGTTTAGACAGCACCGCCATTGCCCGCCGGCTAAACAAAAGTGTAAAGACCGTTACTAACCAGTTCACCAGTATTTACGACAAATTTCGGGAATGGCGGCGCTTTCGCTCCGACGTAGCGGAACAAATCCATTACCAAACTACGTACGCAAAGCACGCCAGGGTAATTTCAGCTATAAATGGTTGACAGTTTATTGAGACCTCAATACTTTCCGCACTTCACTCCCCAGCGAATGGGTGGTTGATTTTGCTGAACTAGAACGCCGGGGTGGCAATTGGGATAAAGCCAAATACACAACTGATATCACCACCCTCCTGCGCCGGGCCGAAGGTTTGCGTTTCAATCTTGCCTAATCTGGACGATTCTTGGCTCCATCCTCAGGACATTTTTCAGCTATCCCGATTATATCAAGTAGTGGGTTATGTTTCCTTTTTAGCTTCTCATTTTTAATTCGGCTTGCTTCTGTAATAAGAATATCTAGTTGATTCGGTGTCAGCTCTGGTAAGTCCTTAATGATTCCGTGAAAGATATCCTGTATGTTCTGCATAATTACATCTCTTTTCCTTTCCTTTTTGTTTTGTAAAATTATAACATGCATAATTTATATAAGCAAGAGGCCACCAGAGATCAATGTTGTCTAGAATTTCAAAATAGATTTATTTTCGGAAAAATAACCCTTTACTCAATGACAATAGGACTGAAAGGACCGCAATACAACTGGTTTTTTTAAGACCTTTCACGGTCAGTTGCACCAATTGACCCGATGACAAGGGGACTGAAAGGAACCAGGCTGTAGGCTGTAGGGGCAGACCTGTGTGTCTGCCTTGATTCTGATTACTTATAATGCAGGCAAGATGCCTGCTCCACTAAGCCTTGATTCTGATTCTTATAATGCAGGCAAGATGCCTGCTCCACTAAGCCTTGATTCTGAATGAAAAGATAATAATGGTTGCATTTTATACCAGCATAATGTACAATACCAATGAGGGGTGAACGAGATGGAAAAAATCAAACTTAAAAAAGCGACCTTCTCTATACCTGAACCTGTACTTGAGAAGTTAGGCATACTGGCCCAAAAAAACCGCAATTCCTCCGTTAACGCTGTTGTGCGTGAAGCTCTTGAGCTATATATAGTTGATGTTGAGCGCAGAGAGTTCCGCCGCGCGATGGAAGCAGCGGCCAATGATCCGGTATTTATCCGAGATCTGAATGAAACAGAATCGGCGTTTCGCTATGCTGACGCCGAATCCTTAGAGATGATTCCCGAATGGTAGCTTATCGCTGGAAGATTTTCTGGACTGACTTAAACCCTGTGATGGGTTCCGAGCAGGCCGGAAAACGTCCCATTTTGATAATCTCAGCAGAAGAGGTGAACCAGGTATTACCTGTAGTGACAGTGCTACCCGTTACTTCTGCTAAACCGGGCAGGGAGATTTATCCTACAGAAGTTTTTCTAAGCAAGGAAACCTCCGGTTTACCCAAGGATTCCATTGTAATGGCCCACCAGATCCGGACTATTGCCAAACAAAGATTGAACGAACGATGTGGTGAGGTGAGCCAGGAAGAACTGCAGATAAAGATACGCGAAGCAGTTTTGCGCCACCTGGGATTTTCTTATTATTAACTGTCTATGACTGGCTTACACAACCCACAGACGAAAGTGACTTAAGAATACAGAAGTTAGAATTCACCGGGTCAGAAGAATTGCTTGTCAAATAAATATAATTTGAATAGTCTTTGAGTTGATAATTAAAAAAAAACTCCCCTACTAAAAAGTAGGGGAGTTTTTTTTGTCCAAAATTAATATCTGCTATTTTTTTTGAAACAATCGCGGCAGTAAACAGGACGCTCGCCACTGGGACGGAAAGGTACTTGGGTTTCAATTCCACAAGTTGCACAAACAGCGTCATGCATTTCCCGTTGCGGACGGTTAATACGGCCGTAACCACCACTATTCTGTTGCTTACGAGCCGCTCTACACTGGGGACAACGGCCTGGTTCGTTTGTGAATCCTTTTTCAGCAAAGAATTCTTGTTCACTAACTGAAAAAATAAACTCACTCCCGCAGTCTCGACAGGTTAAGGTTTTGTCTTGAAACATAAAAAGATCCTCCTCAAAAAAATTTATTGCCCACGTGGTAAAGGGATTCACTTTCTTATTTTCCCCGACCACTTAGACAATTATGAGAAGGGATAAAAAAAGTGTACCTCACTAAACCTATTAACTTGAGCTTAACTCATTATAACACTTAATAAGTCGGGTGTAAAGAATTTTTTTAGTTTAGATATGATTGTTCTACGATACAAGACAGCCATCTCCTGCGTATAAATTGAACCTTCCCTAGTTTTGCAGTAAGCCAATAGGGTCTATTTGTTTAAAGCCTTGCAAGCAGTAGCTTGCGAGGAATTTTTTTGTCAAGTTTTTTGATATATGTGGTTGCTTATTGTTGATAATTATGGTATAATTCCTTGTGTAAGGAGGTTTTGCCATGAATCTGCAAGTGGGTAAAAGCAACGGCCGTCGTTATCT